>DATBFW010000196.1:0-17015 GCA_036558285.1 Mycobacteriales bacterium
TACAACTTCCAGTTCACCGGGCAGCGGTTCTTCCGGATCGAGAACGGGAAGCTGGCCGGCCAGCTGCGCGACGTGGCATACCAGGCCACGACGACCGACTTCTGGGGCTCGATGGAGGCAGTCGGCGGTCCTGAGACCTACCTGCTGCACGGTGCGTTCAACTGCGGCAAGGCGCAACCGGGGCAGGTCGCGGCGGTCGGGCACGGCTGCCCGCCGGCGCTGTTCCGCAACGTGAACATCCTCAACACGGTCCGGGAGGGCGGCCGATGACCCCGCAGGAGACGGTCGAGCGGGCGCTGGCACTGTCCAAGGCGGACGGCTGCGTCGTGCTGGCGACGGAGCGGTCCGAGGTCAACCTTCGCTGGGCCAACAACACGCTGACCACCAACGGGTCGATGCGCTCGCGCGAGGTCGCGGTGATCAGCGTGGTCGGCGGGGCGGCCGCCGTGGTCCAGCGCAGCGCGGTGTCCGCGGACGACCTGGAGGACCTGGTCCGGGCCAGCGAGCAGGCCGCCCGGGACGCCGGCCCCAACGAGGACGCCGCGCCGCTGGCCGAGCCGGACGGCGAACCCGACGGCTGGGACGAGCCGCCGGCCGAGACCTCGATCGGCATGCTGGCGACGGTGTCCGGCGACCTGGGCGAGGCATTCGCCCGGGCGGCCAGCCGGGACCGGCTGCTGTTCGGCTACGCCGAGCACGTGGTCGACAGCCAATACCTCGGCTCCTCCACCGGCCTGCGGCTGCGGCACGTGCAGCCGACCGGTCGGATCGACATCAACGGCAAGTCGCGCGACTACACCCGCTCGGCCTGGGTCGGTCAGGGTTCGCCGGACTTCGCCGACGTCGAGGTGGACGCGCTCGACCGCGAGTTGGGCCGCCGGCTGGACTGGGCCGACCGGTCGGTGGAGCTGCCGGCGGGCCGGTACGAGACGCTGCTGCCCCCGTCCGCGGTCGGCGACCTGTTCCTCTATCTGTACGCGGCCTCCTCCGGCGCGCGGGCCGCCGACGAGGGCCGGACGGTGTTCTCCAAGCCCGGCGGCGGCAACCGGATCGGCGAGCGGCTGTCCACCCTGCCGGTGACGCTGCGCAGCGACCCGCGGCTTCCCGGCCTGGAGTGCGCGCCGTTCCTGACCACGACGCGGTCGGAGGAGGGCACGGTCTCGGTCTTCGACAACGGCCTGCCGCTGGGCCCGACCGAGTGGATCCGGGACGGCGTGCTGACCGAGCTCATGCGCACCCGGGCGTACGCGACCAAGACCGACATGCAGCCCCGCCCGTACGTGGACAACCTGCTGCTCGAAGTGCCCGGCTCGACCGGGTCGACCGACGACCTGGTCGCCCGGACCGAACGCGGCCTGCTGCTGACCTGCGTCTGGTACGTCCGGGTGGTCGATCCGCAGACCATGCTGATGACCGGCCTCACCCGCGACGGCGTCTATCTGGTGGAGAACGGCGAGGTCACCGGCGTGGTGAACAACTTCCGCTGGAACGAGTCGCCGGTCGACCTGCTCGGCCGCATCACCGAGGCCGGACAGCCCGAGCGTTGCCTGCCCCGCGAGCTCGGCGACTACTTCAACCGCACCGCGATGCCGCCCCTGCGGGTGCCCGACTTCAACATGAGCACCGTCAGCCAGGCGTCCTGACGGGGCCGGGCAGCGCCTCGGGGGACGCGGCCCGCCCGCCAGGTCACGGCACCCGGACCACGGTGTACGTGGTGTCCGGCGTCGGCGGGGTCGTCAGTCGTGCGTTCACCGCGTAGATGAACGGCCCGAAGAACGCGATCGTCGTCGGGGTGTCGAAGTCGGGGTCGGTGATCGTGCGGACCACGCGCGCCCGGGTGAAGTCGTGGCTGAGCGTTGCCTGCACGAGCTGGTTGTTCTGGTTGCGCATCACGTAGAGCGTGTTGCCGCGCCGGAGCAGGCCGTCGCCGTTGGTGAACGAGAAGCCGCCGGCGTCGACGCGGGTGGTGACCCCGGTGCGCGCGGAGACCCGGAACAGCAGGCCGGTGTTGGACTGCACCAGCACCAGCGTCCGGCCGTCCGGGCTGGCCACGATGCCGTTGGCGTTGAAGCCGGCGGCGTACACGATGTCACCGGTCAGCGGGACCGTGCGTATCTCGCCGAGCCGGCCACCGTGCCCGAGCGGCAGCACGTACATGACCTGGGCGGTCGAGTCGGTGTAGTACGCGGCGCTGCGCGTCACGACCACGTCGTTGACGAAGCTCGCGCCCGGGGCGCCGACCTGCTGGCGCAGCAGCAACCGGCCGGTCCGCGCGTCGTAGACCTTGACCGTGCCGCTCGGACCGCCCGCCGCAAAGAGCCGGTCGCCGTCCACCTCGAGCCCGCGGACGGTGTCTCCGGCGGTGCCCGGGATGAAGACCGCGCCGCGGCCGGTGAGCAGGCTGCCGCGGTAGATCGCGCCGTCGACCTGCGAGCCGACGTAGAAGTTGGTGCCGCGGCCGGTCGCGATGCCCTCGGGCCGGAATCCGTCCGGCAGCGAGATGACCTTCGGCAGCAGCGACGCGCTCGCCGGTGCGGCGGTGGCCGTGGTCACCACGGTGGTCGTGCCCAGCGCGAGCACCGTGCCGGCGATAGCCGTCAGGGCCAGTCGTTTCCGCACGTTGTCGTGCCTCCTCCTGGTCGGTGGCGGATATGCCACGGCCGGCCCAGGCGTGCAGCCCGGGCCGGCCGTCGCGTCCTACGGGATGCGGGAGATGTGGTAAGTCGTGGTCGGCGTCGGCGGGGTGGTGAACCGCGCGTTCGCCGCGTACAAGAACGGGCCGAACGGCGCGATCGTCGCCGGCACGTCCAGCGTCGGGTCGGTGATCGTACGGACCACCTGCCCGGTGCTCCCGGACCGGTTGAGCGCGAGCTGCACGATCAGGTTGTTGACATTGCGCACTACGAACAGCGAGCTGCCGCGACGCAGGATGCCGTCGCCGTTGGTGAGGTCGGCGCCACCGACGTTCACCGGAGTCGCGACGCCGCTGCGCGGCGAGACCCGGAACAGCGTGCCGCTGTTGGACTGGATGACCAGCAGCGCCTTCCCGTCCGGCGTGGTCTCGATGCCGTTGGCGTTGAAGCCGGCACCGATCGTGATACCGGGGGTGGGCAGCACCGTGACCTTGCCGAAGTTCGGCCCGTGGCCCTTGCCCTTGCTGCCGAACGGCAGCACGTACAGCTGGGCCTTGAGCGAGTCGGTGTAGTACGCCTTGGTGCCGATCACCGCGACGTCGTTGATGAAGCTCTCGCCCGCCGGCGCGACCCGACGCTCGGCCAGCTTGCGGCCAGTGCGCAGGTCGTACGCCTTGAGCGTGCCGGTGGCGGCGCCCGCGGCGAACAGCAGGTTGCCGTGCACCTCGAGGCCGGTCGTCGAGTCACCCGCGGTGCCGGGGACGAACGGCGAGAGCCGGCCGGTCAGCACGTTGCCGCGCATGATCCGGCCGTCGGCCAGTGATCCGACGTAGAAGGTGGCACCGTTGGTGGCGATACCTTCGGGTTGGTAGCCGTCCGGAAGCGCGATCGTCTTCGGCAGCAACGTGGCGCTCGCCGGTGCGGCGGTGGCCGTGGTCACCACGGTCCCGCCGGCGAACGCCAGCACCGCAGCGCCGAGCGCCGTCAGAGCAAGCCTGGTCCGCACGTGGATGCCTCCTCGTTTGGTCGTGTGCGGGCATGGAACACGGCCCGTGGGGGCACACAGGCTTACTCGTCACACGGAGCAGCCGGGTGGGCGGTTCAGCGGCGGGGGTCGTCCACCACTCGGCCGAACAGGGCGAGGACGGCATCGCGGGAGTCGTTGCGTGCCGTGCGGTTACGCCAGGTGTGCCCGCACTGCCGGCAACGCTGCACCACGATCGTGCGGCCGCCCTCGTACAGGGCGCCGACGGGTTCCATCGCGGCGCCGCAGGTCGACTCGCGATCGCCTGGGCTGTCGGCGTCGACATGCCGGGACCACAGACACTGCGGGCAATGGTTGGTATAACCATCGCCTCGGACCCGCAGGCCGCAGTGGAGACAGTCGAAATCCTCCGGCCGGCGGGTGAACGTCGCGGACTCCACCGAGTTCCTCCGTCGTCACCGGGTCGGGCGGTCGTGGTGCGGAAAGCCCAAGGCTACGCGCGAGTTGTGAGGCAGCCGACAGTCCGACCAGGTCGAGAGGCGTGTCGTCGGCGTTAGGCTCCTATCAATCCCCAAAGCACGGCCGGTCTGGCCGGACTTTCAGCATTTCCGGTCAACGGCGACCAGGAGGCGATGTTGTATGACGATCTCGGCGATCCAGGGTGCGGACGCTGACACGGCCCCGACCAGGCACGCCCGACTGCTCGAATGGATCCGCGAGGTCGCCGAGCTGACGACGCCCGACCGGATCGAGTGGTGTGACGGCTCGCCCGAGGAGTGGACCCGGATCACCGACCTTCTGGTCGAGGCGGGGACGTTCCGGCGCCTCGACCCGGCGAAGAAGCCGAACTCGTTCTGGTGCGCGTCCGACCCGAGCGACGTCGCGCGGGTGGAGGGCCGCACGTTCATCTGCTCGGTCGACGAGCGGGACGCCGGCGCCACGAACAACTGGATGGCGCCGGCGGACATGAAGGCGATCATGACCGAGCTCTACACCGGCTGCATGCGGGGGCGGACGATGTACGTCGTCCCGTACTGCATGGGTCCGCTCGACGCCAAGTCGCCGATGTTCGGGGTGGAGCTCACCGACTCGCCGTACGTCGTCGCGTCGATGCACATCATGACCCGGATGGGGTCGAAGGCCCTCTCGCGAATGGGCGAGGACGCGGATTTCGTTCCTGGCCTGCACAGCGTGGGTGCGCCTCTGGACGAAGGCGAGCAGGACGTCCCGTGGCCGTGCAACCCGACCAAGTACATCTCGCACTTTCCCGAGGAGCGGGTGATCTGGTCGTACGGGTCGGGATACGGCGGCAATGCTCTGCTCGGCAAGAAGTGCTATTCGCTGCGGATCGCGTCGGTGAAGGCGCGCGACGAGGGCTGGCTCGCCGAGCACATGCTGATCCTCAAGCTCACCTCGCCGGCGCAGAAGGCCTACTACGTCGCGGCGGCATTCCCGTCGGCCTGCGGCAAGACCAACCTGGCAATGCTCGAGCCGACGATCCCCGGCTGGAAGGTCGAGACGCTCGGCGACGACATCGCCTGGATGCGGTTCGGCGACGACGGGCGGCTCTACGCGCTCAACCCGGAGTACGGCTTCTTCGGCGTAGCACCGGGGACCGGGTGGAAGACCAACGCCAACGCGATGCGCACCATCGACCGCGGCAACTCGATCTTCACCAACGTCGCCCGCACCGATGACGGCGACATCTGGTGGGAGGGGATGACCGAGCAGCCGCCGGCGAAGCTGACCGACTGGAAGGGTCGCGACTGGACGCCGTCGTCGGACGAGCCGTCGGCCCACCCCAACTCGCGCTTCTGCACGCCGGCCGGGCAATGCCCGATCATCGCGCCGGAGTGGGAGGACCCGCGCGGAGTGCCGATCTCCGCGATCTTCTTCGGCGGCCGCCGCCGGACGACCATCCCGCTGGTGACCGAGTCGCGCGACTGGCAGCACGGTGTTTTCCTGGGCGCCACGCTGTCGTCCGAGACGACCGCCGCGGCGACCGGCGCGGTGGGCGTCGTGCGCCGGGACCCGATGGCGATGCTGCCGTTCATCGGCTACGACGCCGGCGACTACTTCGGCCACTGGATCTCGGTCGGCAAGCACGCGGACGCGTCCAAGCTGCCGCGCATCTTCTACGTCAACTGGTTCCGCCGCTCCTCGGATGGCCGCTTCCTGTGGCCGGGCTTCGGCGAGAACATCCGCGTGCTGAAGTGGGCGGTCGAGCGGATCGAGGGCACCGCGGCGGCGGTCGAGACGCCGGTCGGCTACGTGCCCGCGCCGGGCGCCCTCGACGTGGACGGTCTCGACATGTCCCCGTCCGACCTCTCGGCGGTCAGCTCGGTCGACCCCGAGGAGTGGCGGTCCGAACTACCGCAGATCGAGGAGTGGTTCGCCACGATCGGCGACCACCTCCCCACCGGCATGCGCGACGAACTGGACGCTCTCCGCCTCCGCCTCGGCTGACCCCGCCCGCGAGACCCCGGCCCTCGAACGGACCGGGGTCTCGCGGTGACCGCACCTGTTCTGGCGGGGGGATCGGCCCCGTTCGAGCTACTTCCGTACCAGCACGGCGCGGGCGGTGATGGTGGTGCCGGACTTGACGCCGACCACGGCGCCCTTGGCCCCGACCTTCACCTCGCCGAGCGCGTCGACCCCGCCCCTGACCTTGGTGTCGGAGTTGGTCGCGAACGTCTCGGTGAAGCCGTCCTCCGCCTTGATCGTCAGCTTCGACGACCCGACCGCGGTCACCGTCCCGCGGATCGTCTCCAGCGTGGCCGGCTTCCCGTCCTTGCCCTTGACGACCCACTCACCGTGCATCCCACGACCGATCAGCGCCCGCTTGGCCCGCTTGGCCTTGCGGTGATCCGTCTTGTCTCCCGGCGTCGCCGCACTGCTCGGTGCCGCCGACGCGCTCGGTGCGGGCGTGCTGTCGCTCGACGTGGCGGCAGCGACCCCGGCCGTGCCGAGCACCCCGGCAGCAGCCACCCCGGCCACGGCCAGCGCGATCTTCCTGGTCAGGATCATCTCGTCGTTCCTCCCGGTGTCCATCTGACACCGCCCACCCTGCCCACCCCGCATTGCCACTCCACCCCCTTTCTGTTCGAGCAATGCAAGGCCTTCCGCTCGAACCCAGGCTCGATCGCCCCGCGGGCCTCCGGTGGACCGTGTGCGAGGGTGGGCGGATGAGGGCGGTCAGTCGGTTCGGGGTGCCGGGGCTGGATGAGTTGCCGGAGGACGTGCGGGGGCGGATCGAGGCGGTCGCGGAGCGGACCGGGTTCGTGCCGAACGTGTTCCTCGCACTTGCGCGGCGGCCGGCGGAGTTCCGGGCGTTCGTGGCGTACCACGACGCGTTGATGGACAAGGAGACGCCGGGGCTGTCCAAGGCAGACCGGGAGATGATCGTCGTGGCGACGAGTGCGGCGAACGACTGCACCTACTGCGTCGTCGCGCACGGGGCGATCCTGCGCATCCGGGCGAAGGACCCGCTGCTTGCCGACCAGGTCGCGACGAACTATCGACAGGCGGACATCACGCCGCGGCAGCGGGCGATGCTCGACTTCGCGCTGCGGGTCGCGACCCAGTCCGCGACGGTCGAGGACGAGCACCTGGCCGAGCTCGCCCACCACGGGTTCGATCTGGACGACGTGTGGGACATCGGTGCGATTGCGGCGCTGTTCGCGCAGTCCAACCGGATGGCGCATCTCATGGCGTTGCGGCCGAACCCGGAGTTCCACCTGCTCGGTCGCGTTCCGCGGGATCGGTAGAGACCGGATACTGCGTCGGTGCGGTGCATCGACTGGGCGGACGGCACGGTTCGCCTCATTGACCAGACCGCGCTGCCGGTCGAGGAGCGGTGGCTGGCGATCACCGATCCCGACGACCTGGTCGACGCGATCCGCCGGCTCGCCGTCCGCGGGGCACCCGCCCTCGGCGCCGCCGGAGCCCTCGGCGTCGCGTTGGCCGCCCACAATGGCGACGATGTGCCGAGAGCGGCGGAGCGGTTGCGGGCGGCTCGGCCGACGGCGGTGAACCTGGGCCGCGGGGTGGATCGGGCGCTGGCTCGGTTGGGGGACGGGCCGGAGGCGGTGCTCGAGGAGGCGCGGGCGATCCTGGACGAGGAGGCGACGGCGTGCCGGGCGATCGGGGAGCATGGTGCCGACCTCCTCCAGATGGACAGACCGCTGCGGTTGTTGACGCACTGCAACACCGGCTGGCTCGCGGCCGTCGAATGGGGCACGGCGCTAGGGATCGTCACGGTCCTGCATGAGCGCGGCCAGGTGGAGATCGTGTACGCGGACGAGACCCGCCCGCTCCTGCAGGGCGCCCGGCTCACCGCCTGGGAGCTGGCCGCGCAGCGCATCGACCACCGGGTCGTCGTCGACGGCGCTGCGCCCTCGCTGATCGCCCGCGGGCTGGTCGACGCGGTCGTGGTCGGCGCCGACCGGATCGCCGCCAACGGCGACGTGGCCAACAAGATCGGCACCTACCCGCTCGCGCTCGCCGCCGCCCGCGCCGGGATCCCGTTCGTCGCCGCCGCGCCGGAGTCCACAGTGGACACCGACACGCCGACCGGGGAGAGCATCGAGATCGAGGAGCGCGACCCGGCCGAGGTGGTCGACGGGCCGGCGTACAACCCCGCGTTCGACGTGACGCCGGCGGATCTGGTGACCGCCGTGGTCACCGAGCGGCGGACGGTACGACCGGCCCGAGGCGAGGCGCTGTGATCACTCGGGACCGCGACGGGACGGGATTCGGACGTCGCCGCAACGGGCACGGCCGGACCGCCCGCGTCCGCCGGACCGTCGAACGGTTGGTCGCACGGTCGGCCGGGAGACGGACGCTGTGAGCACGCGGCTGGTGGCCGACGCCGTCCTGCCCTGTGACGGCAGCGGGGTCGTGCACCGCCCGGGCGCCGTCGACATCGCGCCCGACGGTCGGATCACTCGCGTCGGGCCGGTGGACGAGCCGGAGGGGTCCACTGCGGACGGTGCGGAGTGGACGGTGCAACGGGTCGGGGGCCTGCTGCTGCCCGGACTGATCAACGCGCACTCCCACGGCCCGATGACGCTGCTGCGCGGCCAGGGCGAGGGTCTCCCGCTGGACCGCTGGCTGCGCGAGGTGATCTGGCCGCGCGAAGCCAAGGTCGACCCGGACGACGTCTACTGGGGGATGACGTTGGCCGCCGCCGAGCTGCTCCGCTTCGGCGCCACCACTTCGGTGGAGATGTACTTCCACGACGACCTGATGGCCGAGGCCGTCGATGCGGCCGGCAGCCGCTGCCTGGTCGCGCCCGGCATCGTGGTCGCCCCGGGCTGGGAGCGGTTCGGCACCTGGGCCGAGCGGATCGACTGGACGCTGCGGCTGCGGGACCGGTACGCCGACCACCCGCGGATCGAGGTCGGCTTCGGACCGCACTCCGCGTACGCGTTGCCGGACGAGGCGCTGGTGGCGATCGGGGACGCGGCGCGGGCGGCGGGTGCCCCCGTGACCGTGCACCTGGCCGAGACCGAGCACGAGGGCGACGAGGTCTCGGCCCGGCACGGCGGTGCCACGGTCGCGCAGGTGCTGGCCGACCTCGGCGTGTTCGACGTCGACCGGGTGCTGGCCGCGCACGGGGTCTGGCTGACCCCGAAGGACATCGCGCTGCTGGCCGACCACGGGGTCGCCGTCGCGCACTGCCCGAGCAGCAACGCCAAGCTCGCCTCCGGCATGGCCGCTGTGCCGGCGCTGCGCCGGGCCGGCGTCCGGGTCGGGCTCGGCACCGACGGCCCGGCCAGCAACAACGACCTCGACCTGTGGGAGGAGATGCGGCTGGCCGCGCTCTTCGCCCGGACATTGGAGCGGGATCCGACCGTGCTGACCGCCGCCGAGGTGCTCGACCTGGCGACCGGGGGCGGCGCCGCCGCGCTCGGCCGGCCGGACCTCGGCGTCCTCGCGCCCGGCCGGTGGGCCGACATCGTCCGGCTCGACCTCTCCGACCCCGGCTTCGTACCGGTGCTGTCCGACGACGACCTCGCCGCGCACGCGGTCTGGTCGGTGTCCCGGTCGGCGGTGCGGGACGTGTGGGTCGGCGGCCGGCAGGTGGTGCGGGACGGCGAGTGCCTGACGATCGACGTGGCCGAGGCGTCTCGCCGGGTGCAGGCCGCGGCGGCCAGACTGGCGGGGTGATGGTGCCCACCGACCCGGAGTGGACCGGGCTCGTCGACGAGCTGGCCGACGTGGGCCGGACCCTGGTCCGGGCGGGGCTGGTGCTCGCCTCCGGCGGCAACCTGTCGGCGCGCGTGCCCGGCGGCGCGGTCGCCGCGGTGACGGCCCGCGGCACCTGGCTGGACCGGCTCGGGCAGGCCGACTTCGCCCTGGTCCGGATCGCCGACGGCGCGGTGGTGGGCGGCGCGCCGGACCCGTCCACCGAGCTGGCGCTGCACCTGGAGTGCTACCGGGCCCGGCCGGACGCCAGCGCGGTCGTGCACGTGCACCCGCAGATGTCGGTGTTGCTGTCCGCGCTCGGCCACCCGATCCGGACGATCACCACCGACCACGCCGGGTACGTCGGGCCGGTCCGGGTCGCGCCCTTCCGCCACCCGGGCACCCCCGAGCTGGCGCGGGAGGCGGCCGCGCTGCTGGACGGCTGTGACTGCGTGGTGCTGTCCCACCACGGCTGCTCGGTGGTCGCCGACTCGGTCGAGATGGCCGTACGCCGGACGCTCAACCTGGAGGAAGCGGCGAGGCTGACCTACTCGGCGTTGCTGCTCGGCGACACCGGCACCGTCTGCCCACCGTCCTACCGGGAGCGGGTGCGAGGAACTGGCCTGCACTGATCGCCGTCATTCGTGCAGGCGTACCGATTCTCAACTGTGGGCAAAGGATCGGGACGGGGTCGCGGAAGGAGTGCAGTGACCGACAGCATCACCAGCCTGCAGCAGTCCGGGCTGGACGAGCCGCAGCAGCGGGTCCGACGCACGCTCGAGTCCCTCACCGGCATCGCCTTCACCGAAGGCAACCAGCTCACCGTGCTCCGCAACGGCGACCGGATCTTCCCGGCCATGCTCCGGGCGATCGAGGAGTCCGAGCGCAGCGTCGACCTGATGACCTACGTCTACTGGAAGGGCGACATCGCCACCCGCTTCGCCGAGACGCTGTCCGCCGCGGCCCGCCGCGGCGTGCGGGTCCGGCTGCTCATCGACGCGGTCGGCGGCCTGCAGATAGAGAAGGGCCTGGTCGACCGGATGGACGAGGCCGGCGTGCACGTCGAGTGGTTCCGCAAGCCGTGGCTGAACTCGCCGCTGAAGCAGAACCACCGCTGCCACCGGAAGGTGCTGGTCGTCGACGAACAGATCGCGTTCACCGGCGGGGTCGGCATCGCCGAGGAGTGGTGCGGCGACGCCCGGAACGAGCGGGAGTGGCGGGACACCCACGTCGAGGTGCGTGGTCCGGCGGTGGACGGGCTGCGGGCGGCGTTCGCGCAGAACTGGGCCGAGAGCGGCCGGGAGCTGTACGACGACAACGACTCGTTCCGGCAGCAGCCGCAGACCGGCACGACCGTCGCGCAGGTCGTGCGCGGCTCGGCCTCGATCGGCTGGGACGACCTGCAGTCCACGTTCCGGGTGCTGCTGGACTCGGCGACCGAGCGGATCTCGCTGGCCACGGCATATTTCGCACCCGACGACTTCTTCCTCGAGCGGCTGTGCGCGGCCGCGGAGCGCGGGGTCGAGGTGGACGTGCTACTGCCGGGGCCGCACGCGGACAAGCGGGCCTGCCAGCTCGCCAGCGAGGCCGCGTACGACCAGCTGACCAGCTGCGGCGTGCGGGTGTGGAACTTCCAGCCGGCGATGATGCACGCCAAGATCATGATCGTGGACGGCGTCGCCGCTGTGGTGGGCTCGTCGAACTTCAATCGCCGCTCGCTGGATCACGACGAGGAGGTCGTGCTGGTCGCGCTGGACCGGACGGTCGCGGCCGAGCTGGCCGGCGACTTCGACGCCGACCTCGAACGGAGCACGGAGATCGACCTGACCCGCTGGCGCAACCGGTCGCGCCGGCAGCGGGTGCTGGAGGCCGTCACCCTGCCGCTGCGCCGGTTCTTCTGAGCGAAACCCGCTCGCGTCCCGGTGCGACGGTGGGGCATGGCCTCCGACCTGACCGCGCGCCGGGCAGGCGGGTCACGGTGGGGCGATGAGGGTCCAGCCGCGGGGGTCGATGGACCAGACCCGGCGTGGCACCGGTCCGTGGATCTCGCCGTCGGCGTTGTAGTGGAACTCGTCGCCGTCCGCCTCGACGCTCGCGCCGCGGGCCGTGCGCACGTCCGGCCGGTCCACATGCGACCCGCGCCGCAGCCGCAGCCCGTACCCGAGCCGGGCCAGGAAGCCGACCGCTTCCGATACGACCACGTCGGCCTGCTGGTCGTCGAGCACGCTGTGCGGGGTCAGCGGCGACCCGCCGCCGACCGACCGGCCGAGCCCAATGCCGACCTGCAGCACCCGGCCGGAGACCAGCGGGTCGCCGTCCACCCGTACGGTCAGCGTCCAGCCGGGAGCGGCGAGCCCGGCCGAGACGCCGCCGACCAGGTACGCCAGCCGGCCCAGGCGCGGCTTCAGCGACGCCGCCTGCCGGGCCGCCTCCGCGCCGACGCCGAGGTGCACCGCGTTCACCACCACGCCGCCGGTGTCGTCGACGAGGAGGTCCAGCCGGCGCGGTCGCCCGTCCAGCACCGCCCGCGCGGCCGCCGCCGGGTCGAGCGGCAGGCCGACCGCGCGGGCCAGGTCGTTGCCGGTGCCGACCGGGATCAGCCCGACCGGCCGGCCCAGCGCGTCGGCCCGGTGCAGCGCCTCGACGACCGTGTGCACGCTGCCGTCGCCGCCGCAGATCACCACCCGGCGCTCGCCCAGCCGCGCGACCGCCGCGTCGCACTCGGCCGGCGACGAGGTGGCGACCACCTCGACCTCGGGCACCGCACCCCGCAGCACCGCCAGCGCTGCCTCCACCCGGGCCGACCCGCCCGCCGCCGCGTTGGTGATCACCAGCACGGCCGCAGCCTGCCAGAAATGCGTTCGGCCTGGTCCGGCGCGCGGACTACTCTGGATCCTCGCGCGTGTTGCTCGCGCACCCGTCGTAGCCGGGCGTTTCCCCATCGGGAAGCGCCTTGGGCAGTGGGACCGTCCCGGCCGGCGGACCGCCGCCGCCGACCGGATCACGTGCCGAACCGAGGAGCACTGTGTCCGCGTCCACCACCGACTCCGACCCTATCCTCACCTGCGAACGCGACCACCTGATCCGATCCCGGGAGAGCCTGGCCGCCATGCGGGCGGTCGCCAGCACCGCCGGCGACGTCGGCGGCGACGCCTTCTCCAGCGAGTCGCTGGGCGCCGCCCGGGCCAGGCGGCTCAGGGCGCTGGCCGACGACCCCAGCGTGCCGCCGTTCTTCGGCCGCATCGACCGCCTCCCCGACGGCGAGCACCCGGGCGGCGAGACCTTCCACGTCGGCCGCCGGCACATCCGCGACCAGGCGGGCGACCCGCTGGTGATCGACTGGCGGGCGCCGATGTCGCGGGCGTTCTACCGGGCCACCCCCAGCGAGCCGATGGGCGTCCGCCGACGGCGTCGGTTCGGCTTCGCCGCCGGACTGCTCACCTCGTACGAGGACGAGCCGCTCACCGCCGGCTCGGACGTGTCGGCGACCGAGAGCCGGATCCTGCGGGAGGAGATCGAGCGACCCCGGGTCGGACCGATGCGGGACATCGTCGCCACCATCCAACCCGACCAGGACGACCTTGTCCGCGCCCAGCTCGATGACAGCATCTGCGTGCAGGGCGCACCCGGCACCGGCAAGACCGCGGTCGGCCTGCACCGGGCGGCGTACCTCCTGTACACGTACCCGGATCGGCTGCGGCGGTCCGGCGTGCTGGTGGTCGGGCCGAACCGGGCCTTCCTGCGCTACATCGGCGAGGTGCTGCCGGCGCTGGGCGAGATCGGCGTCACCCAGACGACCGTGGACGAGCTGCTCGCGCCGGTGCCGGTGCGCGCGACCGATCCGCCCGCGGTGGCCACGCTCAAGGGGGACGCGCGGCTGGCCGAGGTGCTGCACCGGGCCGTCCGCCGCCAGGTCCGCCGGCCCGAGGACGACGTCATGCTCATCGTGGGAACCAAGCGCTACCGCGTCCCCCCGCACCGCCTCCGCCGCTACGTCGACGACCTGCGCCGCAGCGACATCCCGTACGCGACGGCCCGGGAGCGGCTGCGCGTGCAGGTGGCCGAGGACGTGCGGCGCCAGCGGGAGGGGGCCGGCGGCGCGCCCTCGGACGCGGAGACGACCCGGATGGCCCGGTCCCAGGCGGTGCGCGACTTCGTGGACGCGGTCTGGCCCGCGGTCGACCCGGCCGCACTGCTCTGCGAGCTCTACACCGACCCGGCCGCGCTGGCCGCCGCCGCCCGGGGCCTGCTCGACCCGGCCGAGCAGGAGCTGCTGACCTGGGCGACGCCACCGCGCAGCGCGAAGAGCGCCCGCTGGTCCGCCCAGGACGCGGTGCTCGTCGACGAGATCGCCGGCCTGCTGGCGCGACCCGAGTCGTACGGGCACGTGGTGCTGGACGAGGCCCAGGACCTGTCCGCGATGCAGTGCCGCGGCGTTGCCCGGCGCTGCCCGCTCGGCTCGGTCACCGTGCTCGGCGACCTCGCCCAGGGCACCACGCCGTGGTCCACCGAGGACTGGCACGTCACGCTCGCCCACCTGGGCAAGCAGGCGGCCAGGATCGAGCCGCTCACCCGCGGCTACCGGGTGCCGGCGGACGTGATCGCGCTGGCGAACCGGCTGCTGCCGCACCTCGCGGTCGGGCTGGAGCCGGCGAGCAGCGTGCGGGCGGCTGCCGGCGGGCTGCACGTGCTCGAGGCCGACGATGCCGCCGCCGCGGCCGCGACCGAGGCGGTCCGGGCGCTGGCCGAGGAGGGCTCGATCGGCGTGATCGCCGCGGACGCCGACGTGCCGGCGATCGCCGCCGCGCTGGACGCGCTGGCCGCCGAGCACGCGGTGCTCGGCACCGACGACGGTGATCCGGCCGGGGACACCGCCCGGATCACGCTCGTCCCGGCGACCCTGGCCAAGGGCCTGGAGTACGACCACGTGGTCGTCGTGGAGCCGGCCGCGATCGCGGCCGCCGAGCCGCGCGGGCTGCGCCGCCTCTACGTCGTGCTGACCAGGGCGGTCAGCCGCCTCGTGGTCGTGCACGGACGGCCGCTGCCGGCCGAACTGGCCGCCTGACCGGCGGATTTCGCACCCAGGTGCCCTTTCTCGGGGCGTACCGGGTGGGTCGTGGCACAGTACGCGGAAGCGGTGTCTGCAACGATGGGGGGAGCGTTCGTTCACGCTCCGGCGCAGTCGGGCTCGACGTCGACACCCGACGGCACGGCCCGGGCGCGCCGGTCCACCCCGTGCGGCGATCCCGCGCGGAGTTCGAGCGAGGAGAGGCGCATGACGGTCGACATCGGAGTCCCCGCCGAGCCGGAACCGAGCGGTGGCCCGGACCTGGTGCAGCTGCTGACCCCGGAGGGGCAGCGGCGGGAACATCCTGACTACCCCCTCGACATCACGGCCGACGAGATCCGCGGTCTCTACCGCGACCTCGTCCTGGTCCGCCGGATCGACGTCGAGGCCACCGCGCTGCAGCGGCAGGGCGAGCTGGGGATCTGGGCCTCGCTGCTCGGCCAGGAGGCGGCGCAGATCGGCTCCGGCCGGGCACTGCGGCCGAACGACATGGCGTTCCCGAGCTACCGCGAGCACGGCGTTGCCTGGTGCCGCGGCGTGCAGCCGGGCGAGCTGCTCAGCCTCTACCGCGGCAACGACTTCGGCGGATGGAACCCGCGCGACCGCATGATGAACCTTTACTCGATCGTCATCGGCGCGCACGCGCTGCACGCGACCGGGTATGCCATGGGCATGCAGCGCGACGGCGGCGAGGACGCCGTGATCGCCTACTTCGGCGACGGTGCCTCCAGCCAGGGCGACGTCAACGAGGCGTTCGTATGGGCGAGCGTGTTCAACGCCCCGGTCGTGTTCTTCTGCCAGAACAACCAGTGGGCGATCTCCGAGCCGATCGAGAAGCAGTCCCGGATCCCGCTGTTCCAGCGGGCCCGCGGGTTCGGCTTCCCGGGCGTCCGGGTGGACGGCAACGACGTGCTCGGGTGCCTCGCGGTGACCAGGGCGGCGCTGGACGCGGCGCGAACCGGGCAGGGCCCGACGTTCATCGAGGCGTGGACCTACCGGATGGGTGCGCACACCACCTCCGACGACCCGACCCGCTACCGGCTGGCCACCGAGCTGGAGATCTGGCGGCTGCGCGACCCGATCGAACGGGTCAAGGCCTACCTGTCCCGTTCCGGCGAGGCGGACGCGGACTTCTTCGACGCGATCGAGGCCGAAGCGACCGAGCTGGCGGCCCAGGTCCGCCGGGCCTGCGTCGACATGGCCGACCCCGAGCCGCTGGACATCTTCGCCGAGGTCTACGCGGAGCCGACCGCGCACCTGCAGGCCCAGCGCGACGGCTTCGCGGCCTACCTCGACTCGTTCGAGGAGGTGCAGCACTGATGGCGACGTACACGCTGGCCAAGGCGCTCAACGAGGGCCTGCGCGCGGCCATGGACGCCGACCCCAAGGTGCTCATCATGGGCGAGGACGTCGGCAAGCTCGGCGGTGTCTTCCGGGTCACCGACGGCCTGCAGAAGGATTTCGGCGAGGACCGGGTGATCGACACCCCGCTGGCCGAGTCCGGGATCATCGGCACCGCGATCGGGCTGGCCATGCGCGGCTACCGGCCGATCTGCGAGATCCAGTTCGACGGGTTCGTCTACCCGGCCTTCGATCAGATCGTCAGCCAGCTGGCGAAGATGCACTACCGGTCACGGGGCAACGTCAGCCTGCCGGTGACCGTGCGGATCCCGTTCGGCGGTGGCATCGGTGCGGTCGAGCACCACAGCGAGTCTCCGGAGGCCTACTTCTCGCACACCGCGGGGCTCAAGGTCGTCGCCTGCTCCAACCCGGCCGACGCGTTCCACATGATCCAGCAGTCCGTCGCCAGCGACGACCCGGTGATCTTCCTGGAGCCCAAGCGGCGATACTGGGAGAAGGCCGAGTTCGACCCGTCCGCGACGCCGGACCCGCTGCACCAGGCCAGGGTCGTCCGCACCGGGTCCGACCTGACGATCGCCGCGTACGGGCCGATGGTGAAGGTCGCGCTGGACGCGGCCACCGCGGCCGAGGACGACGGGCGGCAGCTGGAGGTCATCGACCTGCGCTCGCTGTCCCCGCTCGACTCCGGCACGGTCGTCGACTCGGTCCGGCGGACCGGGCGGCTGGTCGTCGTGCACGAGGCGCCGGTCACCCTCGGCCTCGGCTCCGAGCTCGCCGC
>DATBFW010000197.1:0-9664 GCA_036558285.1 Mycobacteriales bacterium
CGGCGCCACCCTCGCCGCGGCGGCCATGCGGGCCGGGCTGATCGACGAGTACGCGATCGTCACCCACCCGGTCCTGGTGGGCGGCGGCACGCCGTTCTTCACGGCCCTGGACAACTGGGTGAACCTGAACCTGCTGGAGACCCGGACGTTTCCCGACGGCGTGCTCCTGACCAGGTACGAGACCAGGCGCTGAATAGCCGACCTCGGATCGGCTCGGGCCACCCGAGGATCTCGTGGCGGTCGGGGATCCGCCCATGACACAAGCCGGCCCTGCCAGTTGCCTGAGGCAGGACAGGCCGTGCGGCGGCGGGTCAGCCGCGGGCCTCGACCAGCCCGAGTCCGACCGGCGACGCGGTCCGGTGCACAGCGGTGACGGCGAACCCCGCCGGCAGCCCGGCCGCGGCTTCGAAGTAGGGCTCGCCGCGGATGAGCGCCAGGTCGCGCATCGACCCCGGCACGTCCGAGCGCAGCCAGGCGCCGGTCGCGGTCAGCCCGAACCGGCCGTCCGGCAGCTCGTCCAGCACCTGGTCCGCGGCCAGCCCGCGCAGCACCCGGAGCAGCGGCCCGACCGGCCGAGCCGCAGCGGGCCGGCCGTCTCGCTCGTCGCCCCCGTCATCCAGGCAGGTAACCACGCCGGACCGCGGTCCGGCAGTGGCTTGCCCCAGGGGGCAGGCGGACTCGACGCCCCGGGCAACCCGGGCCCGGATCGCTCAGACCGTCCAGCCGAGGGTGCGGTCGCGCTGGTCCACCCCGAGCTCCCCGTACGGGTAGTCCGGCGGGTGCGGGTCGCTGGCCGCGTCCAGAGCGGCGGTCTCGGCCGCGGACAGGTGCAGGTCGACCGCGGCGAGGTTGGCCCGCAGCTGGTCGGTGGTGCGGGCGCCGAGGATCGTCGCGGTCACCCCGGGCCGGTCGGTGACCCAGGCGAGCGCGACCTCGGCCATCGACACGCCGCCGGCCTCGGCCACCCGCTGCACCGCGTCGATCACCGACCAGGTCCGCTCGGTGCCGCGGCGCTCCCAGGCCTCCATGCCGCGGCCGGGGTCGTCGCCGAGCCGGGTGCCGGCGCCCGGCCCCTGCTCGCGGGTGTACTTCCCGGACAGGTAGCCGCCGCCGAGCGGGCTCCACGGCAGCAGCCCCAGCCCGGCGTCGGCCGCGGCCGGCACGATCTCCCACTCGATCTCCCGGACCAGCAGGCTGTACTGCGGCTGCAGCGTGACCGGCGCCGCCACGCCCATCGCGTCCGCCAGCCGCACCAGCTTGGTCAGCTGCCAGCCGGTGAAGTTCGACAGCCCCCAGTACGCGACCTTGCCCGCGCGGACGAAGCCGTCCATCGTCCGCAGCGTCTCCTCCAGCGGCGTGACCGGGTCGTACGCGTGCGCCTGGTAGAGGTCGATCCGGTCCACGCCGAGCCGGGACAGCGACGCGTCCAGTGCCCTGGTCAGGTGCCGGGCCGACAGGCCGGCCCCGTTCGGGTCGTCGGCGGTCGGGAAGCGTCCCTTCGTCGCCAGCACGACCCGGTCGGTCAGGTCGACCGGCCGGTCGGCGAGCCAGCGGCCGATGATCCGTTCCGACTCGCCACCGCCGTACACGTCGGCCGTGTCGACGAGCGTGCCGCCGGCCGCGAGAAAGAGGTCGAGCTGCTCGTGCGCGGCGGCCTCGGCGGTCTCCACGCCGAAGGTCATCGTGCCGAGCGCGAAGGTGGAGACGGCGCAGCCGCTGCGTCCCAGGGTCCGGTAGTCCACGCCCCCGTCCTACCCTGCCGCCCGCGCCGCGTCGCGGTGACGGGGCGGATGCACCGACTCAGCCGACGAAGATGCAGAACGGGTGCCCGTCCGGGTCGCCGTAGACGCGCAGCGGCTCCTCCGGGTCGCGCCGCCGGGAGTCGTCCAGCAGGGTCGCGCCGAGACCGAGCACCCGCTCGTGCTCCGCGTCGAAGGCGGCGACGTCCGGCACGGTCAGGTCGAGGTGCAGCTGCTGCGACACGCCCGGTCGCGGCCAGGTCGTCCGGGGCAGCTCGGACACCTGCTGGAACGCCAGCCCGACGCTGCCATCCGGGTTGCGCAGCACCAGCCAGTCCGCGCCGGCCGGGTCCGGCTGGCCGGCCGGCGGCGGCTCGTCACCCGGTCGGTAGGCCCAGCCGAGGAACTCGCGCCAGAACTCGGCCGCCCGGCGGGCATCGAGGGTGTCGAGGACGGTCTGCCGGAGCGTCGCCATCGCGGGAGCGTACGTCCGCACCGGCACCGGCGGCGATCATCCCCCGTGGCTGACCCCCGCCGGTGCCGGTGGCCCCCCGCATCACCATTGCAGCGGACGGCCCGGGCGTCACCCGGCGTTCCGGACAGGTTCCGGACGCTACGCCCGGTGACGCTGGCTGTACGCTGCCTGCGACGAACTCGCACCGGACAACGGCGGACGAGGTTCCGTGGTCGCATCTCTTCCGAACGGTCCCGTCGCGGACTTCTGCGCCGCGCTGCGGGAACTGCAGGTCGCTTCCGGCATCAGCCGCAGCACGCTGGCCCGCGAGATCCACTACGGGCGGTCCCAGCTCTACGACATCCTCGACGGCCGGATCCGCCGGCCGCCCGAGTGGGACCGCCTGGTGGAGCCGCTGCTGCGACGCTGCCTGCGCGGCAAACCGGACATCGATCGGCTGGTGGCCGACTGGCGGACCCGGTACGAGGTGCTGCTGCGGGTGCACGACGAGCTGACCCGCCGGTCCGCGCGGGTCGCCGAGCCCGGCGCGGGCCCGGTGGTCGGGCTGACGACCAGCCAGGCCATGCTCGCCCACTCGGGCCAGCTGTGGCCGCGGCTGACGGAACACCTGTTCGTCCGGACTGTCGCCGCCGGCGAGCTCACGGACGTCCAGTTCCGCCGCTGGATGGTCAACGACTACTACTTCAACATCGAGTACCAGCGGTTCATCGCCGGCCTGGCCGGGATGGCGCCGGACGACGCGACCACCGAGATCGTCGTGCCCGCGCTGTCGGACACCCGGCTCGGGCTGACCAAGATCCGCGAGCTGTCCCAGCGGTTCGCGGTCGACGTCAGCGACGAGCCGGGGCCGGCGACCGTGGGACTGGCGGCGTACCTGCAAGCCCAGCTCACCCGCGGCTTCGCGCTGTCCCTGGCCGGGCTGTACGCGTCCGAGCGGGTGTACTTCGACGCCTGGTCCGCGGTCCGACCGGAGGCCGACCGGTCCACCCCGTACTGGCCGCTGATCGACGGCTGGTCCAACCCCTCGTACGAGATCTGGCTGGCGTCGCTCGGGCGGCTGGTCGACGCGACCACGGCCACCCCGGAGATGCTGCGCACGTTCGACCGGGTAGTCCGGCTGGAGCTGCTGTTCCTGGACGCACTGCAGAACGGCGCCGGCTGGTGATCACCCGGCCGCGGCGCGGCGGACCGCGTCGACCGCGGCGGCCACGTCGGCGTCGTCGGTGGACCAGTTGCTCACCGACACCCGCATGACGTCCCGGCCGCGCCAGCGGGAGCCGGACATCCAGGTCACCCCGTCGGCCAGCAGCCGCGCGGTCACCGCCCTGGTCCGCTCGTCGTCCCCGAACGCCGCGCAGACCTGGGTGAACACCACGTCGTTGAGCACCTCCGCGCCGGGCACCGACGCGATCCCGGCGGCGATCGCTCTCGCGTTGGCCGCCAGCCGGTCGACCAGGTCGGCCACCCCGGACCGGCCGAGCGAGCGCAACGCCGCCCACACCGGCACGCCGCGGGCCCGGCGGGACAGCTCCGGCACCGAGTCGACCGGGTCGCCGGCGCCCTGCACGAGGTAGCTGGCGCGCAGCCCCATCGCCGCCCGCAGCGCCGGCCGGCGGGCGACGACGATCCCGCAGTCGTACGGGACGTTGAGCGTCTTGTGCGCGTCGGTCGCCCACGAGTCGGCCGTCTCGTGCCCGGCGACCAGGGACCGCAGCCGCGGCGAGGCCGCCGCCCACAGCCCGAACGCGCCGTCCACGTGCACCCAGGCGCCGTGCTCGTGGGCCACCGCGGCGGCCGGACCGAGCGGGTCGAAGGCGCCCGAGTGCAGGTTGCCCGCCTGCAGGCAGACGATCGCCGGCCCGCTGCCGGCGGCCAGCGCCGCGGCCAGCGCCGCGGCCTCCAGCCGGCCCTCGGCGTCGACGCGGATCTCGGTCGGCGCGCCGAGGCCGAGGTAGCGCAATGCCGCGTCGAGCGTCTCGTGCCGCTCGGCGCCGGCCAGCACCCGCACCCGCGGTCCGCCGGCCAGCCCGAGCCGGTCGACGTCCCAGCCGGCCGCGTCGAGCTGCTGGCGGCGGCCGGCGGCCAGGCCGGTGAAGTTGGCCATCGTCGCACCGGTGACGAAGCCGACCTCGGCGTCCGCCGGCAGCCCGAGCAGGTCGAGCAGCCAGCCCGCCGCGGCCTGCTCGACCACGCTGGTGCCGGGGGTGGCGAAGCGGATCGCGGTGTTCTGGTCCCAGCTGCTGACCAGCCAGTCGGCGCCCAGCGCGGCCGGCAGCGTGCCGCCGATCACCCAGCCGAAGAATCGTCCGGACGGCATCGCCATCAGCCCCGGCTCGACCAGCCCGGCGAGCACGTCGACGACCTTCGCCGGGTCGGTCGGCCCGTCCGGCAACGGCTCGGCCAGCTCGGCGGCCAGCTCGTCCGCGGTCAGCCGGGGCGGGATCGGCCGGTCCGGCAGCGAGGCAAGCCAGGACCGTGCGTGCCGCGCCGCCGCGGACAGGGCCGCGTCGTAGGCCTCGGGTCGCGCGGTCACGGCTCAGGCCGCGGGTTCCTCGGCGGCCTGCTCCGCCGCCGGACCGGTGGGCGCCGACGGCGCGCGCCGGCCGGGGTGGGCGAGCGAGACCAGGAAGGCCGCACCCAGCGCGATCGCCATGCCGATCAGCACGGCCCTGGTCGCGACCGCGAAGTCGGCGGCCACCGCGTCCTGGATCGCCTCCCGCAGCCGGGCCGGCACCGAGGCCGGCACCCCTCCCGAGGACTGCCCGACCGACCCGTTGGCGGCCGCCTCGGCGGCCGAGGCGGGCAGCCCGAGCCCGGTGAACGAGGTCGTCAGCCGGTGCGTCAGCACGGTCGTCAGGGCCGTGCCGAGCACCGCGATGCCGAGCGCGGAGGCGTAGTTGCGGACGGTCTGGGTGATGCCGGTGACCTCACCGTACGAGGCGCCGATCGCCCGGTTGACCGCGTCCGTGCTGGCCGGGCCGAGCAGCAGGCCGAGCCCGGCGCCGGCGATGACCACGTACGGCCACTGCGCGCTGAGGCTGAGGTCGGTGATCTTCCAGGCCCACAGGGCGAACCCGGCCGTGCCGACCGCGCAGCCGAGCACCACCGGCCGCCTGGCCCCGCCGGCGTCCAGCATCCGGCCGCCGACCTGCGCCGCGGGCGCGAAGCCGGCGAAGAACACCAGCAGGTAGAGCCCGGCGTTGCTGGCGTTGTAGCCCAGCGAGACCTGCGAGTAGACGCTGGCGAAGAAGAAGATGGGGACGAACGCGATCATCGACAGGAACAGCACCGCGTTGTCGATGACGAACGCGCGGTCGCGGAAGACCTGGATCCGGATCAGCGGGTATTCGGTGCGGGCCTCGAGCCGGACGAAGAAGGCGAGCACGGCGAGGCCGCCGACGATGCACAGCCAGGTGCCGGGGTTGTCCCAGCCCCAGCTCGCGGCCTGCTCGAAGCCGAGCACGGACAGGCCCATGCCGGCGATCGTCAGCACGGCGCCGAGCCAGTCGATCGGCTCCCGCTTGCGGGTGTCCGGGATGGCTGCCATGAACGTGAGCACCAGGGCGATGACCGCCACCGGGATGTTGATCCAGAAGATCGCCCGCCAGGTCCACTGGGTCAGCCAGCCGCCCAGGATCGGGCCGATCGCGGTCAGCCCACCGCTGACGCCGAAGAAGATCGCCAGCGCCCGGCCGCGCTCCTGGATCGGGAAGGCGGCGACCACGATCGCCAGCGCCGCCGGGATCATGATCGCGCCGGAGACGCCCTGCAGCGCCCGGAACGTGATGATCCACGGCTCGGCGATCGACCCCTTCGGGGTGGCGCCGCATAAGGCCGAGAACCCGGCGAACCCGACGATGCCGATCAGCACCATCCGGCGCCGGCCGAGCACGTCCGCCAGCCTGCCGCCCAGCGCGAACGTCGCGGCCAGGGCGAGCAGGTAGGCGTTGACCACCCACTGCGTGCCGCCCCGGCTGAGCCCGAGCTCGGACTGGATGTTCGGCGAGGCGATCGCCACGATCGTCTGGTCGATGAACGTCATCGCGACCGCGAACATCATCGCCGCGAGTGCGAGGTTCTTCTTCGCCCGCGGCGCGCTCGTGACGGCTCCGGACTCGGTCATGCAGGCGCTCCCCCGTCTCGACGGCCGGTGCGGCCGGCCTTCTCCCTCCCGAAGTCTCCCGCACCATCCGGCGATCGCGAGTCCAAAAGGGGCAGCTGGGGAAAAGCGATCGACCGCAGACGTACGGTCGCAGGCATGGTGATGGCCGCGTGGTGGTGATCGAGCGGGTGGTGCCCAACCGGCGCTGGCACGCGCTGGAGGACGACGAGGTGGTCGGCCGGGCGCACCTGCGCCGCCGGCCGGACGACCGCGCGTTCGTCGCCGCCGACGCCTGGCGCGAGCCGGTGACCAGGGCGCTGCTCGACGCGGTCGCCGCCGACGTCCCGGGCGAGCTGTACACGCTCGCCGACGAGGACGAGGCAGACCAGCTCGCGCTGTTCGCCGCGGCCGGCTACCGGGTGACGCGCCGGGAGGACGAGTTCGTCGTTCCGGTCGGGCCGGCGCTGGCGGCGACGGCCGGTCCGGTGCCGGCCGGCGTGACGATCGTGCCGGCGGACGAGAAGGAGTCCGACCGGCTGGCCCGGCTGGACGAGCGGCTGCGCCAGGACGTGCCCGGATCGGACGGCTGGATGAACGACCCGGCCGAGTTCCGGGCGTACACGTTCGACGAGCACTTCGACCCCCGGCTCTACCTGGTCGCGGTGGTCGACGGGGAGTACGCCGGGCTGGTCAGGGTGTGGCGCGGCAACCGGGTGCCGCGGCTCGGGCTGATCGCGGTGCTGCGCTGGCACCGCCGGCACGGGCTGGCCCGGGCACTGCTGCATGCCGCCTTCACCCCGCTCGGCGAGCGCGGGATCGAGCTGGTCAGCGCCGAGGCGGATGCGACCAACGCGCCGTCGCAGGCACTGCTCGCTTCCCTCGGCGCCCGCCGCACCGGCGGCTCGGTCGAGCTGCGCCGGCCGGCCGACGACCGCTAGCGCGGCGCCGCCCGGCTAGTGCGGGTCGCGGCCGAGCAGGGCGACGAGCTGGTCCAGCGGCGGCGCGTCGTCCGGCGCCGGCCGGGACGGCCCGAACGGCGCCCGGTCCGGCGGCACCCGCGGGAGGAACTCCCGGCTGAACGCGATCTCCTGCTCGACCACGTCGTCCGGGAACGACACCGTGCGGCCGGTGGCCCTGGCCAGGTCCCAGCCGTGCACGAGCGCCTCGGCGATCCGCAGGTGCAGCGCCACGGTCGCCGGGACCGTCCCGAACGGGATCGTCACCGTCCGCTCCAGCCCGCCGGACGAGCGGAATGCCGCGGCCACCTCCGCCGCCGCGGCAGCGTACGCGGCGGGCGCGTCGTCGCCGAGCGGGTCGCCGGCCAGCGCCTGCCGCGCCTCCGCCAGCGGGACGCCGCGGACCGCGGCGGCGAACACCAGATTGCCGCCGACCAGGTGGGTGACCAGCGCCCGCACGTCCCAGTCGGCGCACGGCGTCGGCGCGGACCACTGGTCCGAGCCGACCGCGGCCACCAGGGGCTGCACGGTCGCGTGCACCGAGTCGAGCTGCTCCACCGTCGCCACGGCCGGCAACCTAGTGCATGTCTGCCGACCATCTGGTGGCGCGGGCCGGCGTCCGCACCCACCGACGGTCGGGAGACACGCACTAGTCGATCAGGTCGAGGGCGGCGCCGACGATCCCGTCGGTGTCGATGCCGTGGTAGCGGTAGACGCTGGCCAGGTCGCCGCTCTGGCCGAACGCGGTGACCCCGAGGTGGGTCGCCGGCACCCCGCGCACCCCGGCCAGGAATGCCAGCGTGTGCGGGTGCCCGTCCAGCACGGTGACCAGCGGCCGGGCCCGCTCCGGCGGGAACACGCTGTCCAGCACCCAGCCCGGCGCGTCAGCCAACCCGCGGCGGCCCTGCACCGACCGGAACAGCAGGTCGGGGCTGGTCACGCAGACCACGTCGGCCGGCAGTCCGAGCTCGCCGAGCCGGTCGGCGGCGCCGAGCGCCTCGGGCACCAGCGCGCCCAGCACCGCCAGCGTGACGGCCGGCGCCGCCACCCGCCGCAGCGGGTATGCCCCGGCGACCACCTGCCGCCGCCGCCGCTCCCGCGCGGCCGGGTCGTCCGGCACCGCGGCCAGCGCCTGGTCGATCGGCCGGGTCGACAGCCGCAGGTACGCCGAGGACCCGCCCGGCCGGCCGAGCTGGCCGAGCGCGGCGAGCAGGCACCACTCGGTGTCCAGCGCGAAGGCCGGCTCCCAGCTCGTGCAGCCCGGCTGCTCCAGGCCGATCGACGGCGTGGTGATCGACTGGTGCGCGCCGCCCTCCGGCGCCAGCGTCACCCCGGATGGCGTGCCGACCAGGATCGACTGTCCGCCCGCGTAGATCCCGAACGACCACGGCTCCAGCGCCCGCTCCACGAACGGGTCGTAGAGCACGCCGATCGGCAGCAGCGGCTGGCCCCACCGGCTCCAGGTCACGCCGAGCTCGCCGAGCAGCCCGACCAGGCTGGTCTCGGCGATGCCGAGCTCGACGTGCTGGCCGGTCGCCTTCTCCCGCCAGTGCAGGATCGTCTCCGGGTCGTCGGCGAACCAGTCCCGCCGGTCGTCGTGCGACCACACCCCGACCTTGTTCACCCAGCCGCCGAGGTTGGTCGACGAGCTGACGTCCGGGCTGACCGTGACCACCCGGGCGCCGACCTCCGGCGCGGCCCGGTTGAGGTCGAGCAGGGTCCGGCCCAGCGCGGCCTGGGTGGTGCCGCTGCCGTGCGGGGTGCGGCCGAGATCGGCCGGCACCGCCGCGCTGTCCACTGTGGACACCGGCGGCCGGCGCAGTCGGTCGGCGGCCGCGGCGAGCAGGCCGGCCGGTGCGCTGCCGGCCGGGAACCGCGCCCACGGGTCGGCCGGGTCGAGCTCGAGGCGGTCGGCCAGCTCGGCCAGCTGGCCGGCGGTCAGCAGCGCGGAGTGGTTCTGCGGGTGCCCCTCGATGGCCAGCCCGTACCCCTTCAGCGTGTACGCGATGATCACCGTCGGCCGGCTGTCGTCGATCGCCCGGTACGCCTGCCGCAGCGCGCCGAGGTCGTGCCCGCCGAGGTTGCGGACCGCCGCGGCCAGCCGGTCGTCCGGGACGTCAGCGATCAGCCCGGCGATGGCGGCCGCACCGGGACCGTCGCCGGGCAGCGCGGTGCGCAGCTCGGCCGGCTCCCGGCGCAGCAGCCGCTGGTACTCGGGGTTGGACATGTCGTCGATCCGGGCCCGCAGCGCCGCGCCGCCGGGCCGGGCGAACAGCTCCTCCAGCAGCCGCCCGTACTTGACCGTGAGCACCTGCCAGCCGGCCGCGCCGAACATGCCCTGCAGCCGGGTCGCCCCCATCGTCGGCACGACCCGGTCCAGCGACTGGCGGTT
>DATBFW010000198.1:0-17733 GCA_036558285.1 Mycobacteriales bacterium
ATCCGCGACTGCCGCTCGTCGCCGGCGACACGGTCGCGTTCGACAGCGCGGCCGGCGGTCCACTGTGGACGGCACCGCGCTAGGGCGGGTCTCCCGGTGCGCGGCGGATGCGGCCGGTGCCGCCAGTGACGTGGGAGACACGCCCTAGCAGCGGCCCGGGTCGAGGTGGTCGTCGAGCCAGCCGAACGAGCGGGCGTGGTAGAGCGCTCGGGCGCCCTGCTCGCAGTGGTCGGCGGCGCCCTCGGCCGCGGTGAAGTGGACGAACTCCTTCTCCGACTGCAGCGCAGCGACCAGCTGCGGGGCGGTGGCGCCGATCTCGTCGCCCTCCGCGTTGCACACCCAGGTCGGGCAGGCGATCTTCTCGGCGTGCCCGGCCAGCGTGTAGCCGGCGAGCCCGTCGAGGTAGGCGACCGGGCCCCGCACCCCGTGCACGACCTGACCCCGGCGCAACGCCCAGCCCGCGGTCGGCTTGCGGGCGATCACCCGCAGCAGACCGGCGAGCAGGATCCGGGCGCCGCGGTGCCCGGCCCGGTAGCGGGCGGCGAGCCGGTCGGGGAGCCGGTCCAGGAACGACGCCTGCAGGTCGAACGCGCCGCAGTCGGCGATCAGCGCGGCCAACCGGTGTTCGCCGCCGGCCGCGCGCGGCGCGAGATGGGCGCCGAGGCTCAGCCCGATCAGCGCGATCCGGTCCGGGTCTACGTCCGGCCGCGCGACCAGGTAGTCGACGACCGGCGTGATCACGCTGTCCCAGTCCGGCCGCATGACCAGACCCCGCTGCAGCCGGGCCGCGCCCTGCCCAGGGCCGTCGAAGGCGAGCACGTTGTAGCCACGGGCGAGCGCGGCGGCGCCGTTGGAGAAGTACAGCTCCTCGCAGCTGCCGTCGTATCCGCCGGTGAGCAGCACGGTCGCCCGCCGCCGGGAGTCATCCGCCGGCCGGAAGAAGTAGCCGGGCAGCGAGCTGCCCTCGAACGGGATCTCCACCTCCTCGACCGGGGTGTCCATCAGCTCGCAGGCGTGCCGGAACATCTCGGTCTGCGCGACGTTGCTGGCCGCCTGCCGCGGGTCGGGCGGCACCGCGTAGAGCATTGTCCCGGCGGTGCGGTAGTAGGTCGACGCCCGCAGGTACGCCGCCCGGGCACTGACCCCGTGCCCGGCGGCGTCCTCGACCCTGGCGAGCTCCCGGACCTGCTCGCCCAGCTGGGTCCAGGCCGCGTACCAGGAGTCGAGGTCGGTGCCCTTCACCTGAGCCGCGGCGGCCAGGCACTCGCCGATGTCCGCACCGCAGTAGAGCGCGGCCCCGATCGCCCGGAGCAGTTGCGCGTCGAGCAGCTCGTCGGCCAGCCGCACTCGGGTCATCGGGCGTGTCCAAACGGGAGGGTCCGGGTCGGGCCGATTCTGCCGCGCCCGACCCACCCGCGCGGCCGGATCGGCGGGAGCGGCGCTACGCTCCATTCCGGACGTTCAGGTTCCGGAAATGGGGAACGCCATGGACGACACGAGCCCGACCGCCCGGGCGTTGCTGACCCTGGAGCTGATCCAGGGCAGCCCGGGCGTCACCGCTGACCGGCTCGCCGACAAGCTCGGCGTCTCCGAACGCGCCGCCCGCCGGTACGTCGGCATCCTGCGCGAGGCCGGCATCCCGATCGAGTCGATCCGCGGCCGGTACGGCGGTTACCGGGTCGGCCGCGGCGTCCGGCTGCCGCCGCTGATGTTCTCCCCGGCCGAGGCGCTCGGGCTGGTGATGGCGGTGCTCGACGGCCACCACCGGGCCGCCGACGCCGCGGACCCGGTCGGCAGCGCGCTGGGCAAGCTGCTGCGGGCGCTGCCCGAGCCGGTGGCCCGGCAGGCCGAGGCGGTCCGTGCGGCGACCGCGCCGGCTCCGGACCGGGCCGCCGCCCGGCCCGACCCGGCCATCACCTCGACCCTCGTGCAGGCCTGCGCGGAGCACCGCCGGACCCGCATCGGCTACCGGTCGGAGTCCGGCAAGGAGTGGAGTCCCGAACTCGACCCGTGGGCGATCATCGTCCGGCACGGCCGGTGGTATCTGCTGTGCTGGTCGCACTCCGCCCGGGCCCGCCGCGCGTTCCGTATCGACCGGGTGACCGCCGCGGAGATGCTGACCGTCGGGTTCACTCCGCCGGCCGGCCTCGACCCGGTCGCCGAGCTGGAGGACCACCTCGCGGTCGGCTGGGAGTACGAGGTCGAGGTGGTCATCGAGGCGCCGTTCGAGCAGGCGGCGATGTGCCTGCCGCGCACACTGGGCCGGCTCGAAGCGGTCGACGCGACGACCAGCCGGCTGGTCGGCAGCACCAGCAACCCGGCGTGGTACGCCGAGCAGCTGACGGCCGCGCCCGGACCGTACCGGATCGTGCGCTGCCCGGAGCTGCAGGAGTCCGTGCGCCGGCTCGGCCGCCGCGCCCTCGCCGCTGCCGGCACCTGATCCCACCGGGTGGAACCGGGGCGGGGGTGGGCGGTTACCGTCGCCCCCATGACGACCCGCCGGCGCGACCTGCTGGTCGTCGTGCTGGCGTTCGTCAGCGGCTACACCGACGGGGTCGGCTTCCTCGCCCTCGGCGGCGCGTTCACCAGCGTGATGACCGGCAACATGGTGCTGCTCGGGCTGTCCGCCGGCCAGGCCGAGTGGGAGGGCGTCGGCCGGGCGCTCGGCGCGATCCTCGCGTTCATCTCCGGGGCCGCCCTGGGCACCCAGGTCGCCGGCGTCGCGGCCAAGCAGGACCCGATCTGGCCCCGGCCGGTGAACCGGGCGCTCGGGCTGGAGCTGGCGATCCTGGCCGCGGCCGCGGTCGGCTGGTTCGTCACGGTCGGCAAGCCCGGCGCGGTCGTCCAGTTCGTGCTGCTGCTGGCCCTGGCGGTCGCGCTCGGCATCCAGAGCAGCACGGTGCAGCGGTTCGGCGTGTCCGGGCTGTCCACGACGTACCTCACCGGCACGCTCACCAGCGCCGTGATCCACCTCGTGTCGCGCCGCACGGCCCGCGGCTCGGAGCGGCACTGGAACATCATCGGCGCGCTGGTGTTCGGCGCGGCGATGGCGGCCGTGACGGCGAAGCTGGCCGGTCCGGCGCTGCCGGCGCCGCAGCTGGTCTGCCTGGCCTTCGTGCTCGCCGTCGCCGTCCGGATGACCCGCCGGGAGGACCGCGCCGCCGCGGCGCCCGGCGCGTGACCGGCCCGGACCGCCGCATCGAGCCGGCCCGGTGCGGGATCAGGCAAGCCTGGCCTTGCTGGCGGGACGCGGCTCAGGTCGCGCAGAGTGAGGCTGTGACCGAGCGACTGGAGTCCGGTGCGGGCGTGCCGCCGGAGCACGGCCACGAGCCGCACGCGGCCGGCCTCGCCGGCCGGCTGAACTGGCTGCGCGCCGGTGTGCTCGGCGCCAACGACGGGATCGTCTCGGTGGCGGGCATCGTGGTCGGCGTCGCCGGTGCCACCCCGGCGCGCGGACCGGTGTTCACCGCCGGCCTGGCCGGGCTGGTCGCCGGCGCGGTCTCGATGGCGCTGGGCGAGTACGTCTCGGTCAGCAGCCAGCGCGACAGCGAGCAGGCGCTGCTGGCCAAGGAGAAGGCCGAGCTGCGGGACATGCCCGAGTTCGAGCTGGCCGAGCTGGCCGGCATCTACGAGCGCAAGGGGCTGCGGCCGGAGACCGCCCGGCAGGTGGCGATCGAGCTGACCGAGCACGACGTGCTCACCGCGCACGCCGAGGCGGAGCTCGGGGTGCACCCGGACGACCTGGCCAGCCCGGGCCGGGCCGCACTCGCCTCGGCCGTCGCGTTCGTGGCCGGCGCGATCCTGCCGCTGGTCGCGATCCTGCTGCCGCCGGTGTCGCTGCGGGTCTGGGTCACGGTCGCGGCAGCGCTGCTCGCGCTGTCGATCGCCGGGGCGATCAGCGCCCGGATCGGCGGCAGCAGCGTGACCAAGGCGGTGGCCAGGGTCGTCATCGGCGGTGCCGCCGGGCTCGCGCTGACCTGGGGGATCGGCTACCTGTTCGGGACCGCGATCGGCTGACCGGCCGGCCGCGACAACAGGCTGGCAGGATCACCGGCGTGAGCGGCGCGGCGCTGGAGCGGCGGCTCGGCGCAGGCGACGCCGTCACCATCGGCCTCGGCTCGATGCTCGGCGCCGGCGTGTTCGCGGTGTTCGCGCCGGCCGCCGAGGCCGCCGGCGGCGGGCTGCTGCCGGCGCTCGCCATCGCCGGGCTGGTCGCGTACGGCAACGCGACCTCCTCGGCCCGGCTGGCCGCCCGGTATCCGGCCTCCGGCGGCACGTACGTCTACGGCCGGGAGCGGCTCGGGCCGTTCTGGGGCTACCTGGCCGGCTGGGGGTTCGTGGTCGGCAAGACCGCGAGCTGCGCGGCCATCGCGCTCACGTTCGCCGCGTACGTTGCCCCGAGCCAGCAGCGGGTGGTCGCGGCCGCCGCCGTGCTCGCGCTCACCGCGCTGAACTACGTCGGCGTGCACAAGTCGCTGGTCGCGACCAGGGTGCTGGTCGCCGCCACGCTCTGCACTCTCGCGGTCGTGGTGGTCGCCGGCTTCACCGAGGGCGGCCACGGCATCGGCGCACCGACCGGGCCGCACGGCGTGCTGCAGGCGGCCGGGCTGCTGTTCTTCGCGTTCGCCGGGTACGCCCGGGTCGCCACGCTGGGGGAGGAGGTGCGCGACCCGGCCCGGACGATCCCGCGGGCGATCCCGGTCGCGCTCGGCATCACGCTGGCCGTCTACCTGCTGGTCGCGGTGGCGTCCCTGGTCGCGCTCGGACCGGAGGCGCTGGCCGCCGCGCCTGACCCGCTGCGCGCGGTCGTCGCTGCCGGCGACCTGGCCGCGGCCGTCCCGGTGGTACGGATCGGCGCTGCGCTGGCCACCCTCGGGTCGCTGCTCGCGCTGCTGCTCGGCGTCTCCCGGACCACGCTCGCGATGGCCCGTGACCACAACCTGCCGCCGGCGCTGGCAGCGGTGCACCCGCGCTGGCACGTGCCGCACCGGGCCGAGGTCGCGGTCGGCCTGCTCGTCGCCGTGCTGGTGCTCGCCGTCGACCTGCGCGGCGCGATCGGCTTCTCCTCGTTCGCGGTGCTGACCTACTACGCGATCGCCAACGCGAGCGCGCTCACCCTGCCCGGACGGGCGGCCGGGAGGGTGCCTCCGGTCGTCGGCCTGGTCGGCTGCGTACTGCTGGCGGTCAACCTGCCCTGGACCTCGGTCGCGGTCGGCGCCGGCGTGCTCGCCGTCGGCATCGCGATCCGCGTGGTCCGCCTCCGCCGAGCCGGCTGAAGGTCCCGACGCCACCGCTGGCGCCGTCTGGCTTGCGGTGGCGCCGACACCACCGCTGGCGCCGTCTGGCTTGCGGTGGCGCCATCATGGTGCCACAATGGCGCCATGGAACTCGGACCGTACGTGGACACCCTCCGGCAGGAGCTGGGCACCGCCGCGGCCGCCGGCGGGGATGAGGCCCGCGCACTGGCCGAGCGGCTCACAGCGCCGCTGGAGTCCGCGGCGCGACTCACCCTGCTCGACGCGCTGTCGGCGGCCGCCGCCGAGATCACCCGCGAGCTCGCCCCCGGTTCGGTGGACGTGCTGCTGCGCAACCGCGAGCCGGTGTTCGTCGTCACCGCGCCGCCGGTCGACGAGCCGGCCCAGGCGCCGTCCCCGGTCGACGCGCCACCGCCGCCGGCCGACAGCGAGGACGCCGCGACCGCGCGGATCAACTTCCGGTTGCCCGACTCGCTCAAGTCCCGGATCGAGGACGCCGCGGCCCGGGCCGGCCTCTCGGTCAACGCCTGGCTGGTGCGGGCCACCGCGACCGCGCTGGAGTCCAGCCTCCGGGCCGAGGGCACCGACCGCGGCACCGGCGCCCGCGGACACCAGCGCTATTCCGGCTGGGTCCGCTGACCCCACTTACCGAGGACATTCGAGGAGATCAGTCATGCCTACCTACGACACCCCCGGACCGATCACCGCGACCGTGGAGCTGGTCGTCGGGGACCTGCGCGTCGCCGCCGCCGACCGGACCGACACCGTCGTCGAGGTCCGCCCCAGCGACCCGGCCGCGGAGGCGGACGTCCGTGCCGCCGACCAGACCCGGGTCGAGTACGCGGACGGTCGGCTGCTGGTGAAGACGCCCAAGCAGCGGGGTCTCGGCCTGTTAGGCAAGCCCGGCTCGGTCGACGTGACGCTCGACCTGCCGGCCGGCTCCCAGTTCCAGGCCGAGGTCGGAGCTGGTGGCGTCCGCGCCGTCGGCGCGCTCGCCGACACCAGGGTCAAGTGCGGCGTCGGCGACGTGCAGCTCGACCGGGTCGGCCCGCTCACGCTCGAGACCGGCGCCGGCCGGGTGGACGTGGACTCGGTCGCCGGTCGGGCCGACATCAGCACCGGCTCCGGCCGCCTGCGGGTCCGCGAGGTCGACGGCCCGGCCGTCGTGAAGAACTCCAACGGCGACAGCTGGCTCGGGCTGGTCAGCGGCGACCTGCGGATCAACGCCGCCAACGGCGACATCACCGTCGACCGGGCCGGCGACGGCGCGGTCGCGAGCACCGCCAACGGCGGCATCACGATCGGCGCGGTCACCCGCGGCACCGTGTCGCTGAAGACCGGCTTCGGCGAGATCGAGGTCGGCATCCCGGCCGGGACCGCGGCCAAGCTCGACGTGTCCACCTCGTTCGGCCGGATCCGCAACCAGCTCGACTCCACCGAGGGTCCACAGGAGACGGACGAGACGATCGACCTCCGGGCCCGCAGCAGCTACGGCGACATCGTGATCCGCCGGTCCGCCGGGAGCACGGCATGAGCGCCGTCGAGGTCACCGGTCTGCGCAAGTCGTACGGCCCGACGCTGGTGCTCGACGGCATCGACCTGGACGTGCCGGAAGGCTCGGTGTTCGCGCTGCTTGGGCCGAACGGCGCCGGCAAGACCACCACGGTCGAGATCCTCAGCACGCTGATCCCGGCGGATGCCGGCACCGTGCTGGTCGCCGGCCACGACGTGGCCACCGAGCCCGAGGCGGTCCGGGCCGCGATCGGCGTCACCGGCCAGTTCTCCGCGGTCGACGGCTTCCTCACCGGCCGGGAGAACCTGCTGCTGATGTCCGATCTGCTGCACCTGGGCCGGGCCGCCGGCCGGCGCATGGCCGACCAGCTGCTGGAGCGGTTCGAGCTGACCGAGGCGGCCGGCCGGCCCGCCTCCACCTACTCGGGCGGCATGAAGCGGCGGCTCGACCTGGCCATGACGCTGGTCGCGAGCCCGCGGGTGATCTTCCTCGACGAGCCCACCGCAGGACTCGACCCGCGCAGCCGCCGGACCATGTGGCAGGTCGTCCGCGAGCTGGTGGCCGGCGGGATCACGGTCGTGCTGACCACGCAATACCTGAACGAGGCCGACGAGCTGGCGGACCGGGTCGCGGTGCTCGACGCCGGTCGGATCGTCGCCGCCGGCACGCCGGAGGAGCTCAAGCGGCGGGTGCCGGGCGGGCACGTCCGGCTCCGGTTCGCCGACCTGCCGGCTCTCGACGCGGCCAGCGCGGCCGTCCGCGGCGCCGACCGGGACGACGAGTCGCTCAGCCTCACCGTGCCCGGGGACGGCAGTCTCCGTTCGTTGCGGGCCCTGCTCGACCAGCTCGACCGGGCCGAGGTGGAGGTCGACGACCTCGCCATCCACACCCCCGATCTCGACGACGTCTTCTTCGCCGTCACCGGAACCAGGAAGGGCGGCCAGGAATGAGCACGCCGCACAGCCCGCAGCAGCTGGCGACGCTGGAGCCGGCCGGCTCCGGTCCGTCCGCGGTGCGGGTCTCGCACCCGCTCGGGCTGGCAGTCGCCGACTCGATCACCATGCTGCGCCGCCAGCTGAAGCACATGCTGCGCTACCCGTCGATGACCGTGCTGCTGGTCGGTACGCCGGTGGTCCTGCTGCTGCTGTTCGTGTACGTCTTCGGCGGGACGCTCGGCGCCGGGCTGCCGGTGTCCGTCGGCGGCTCGGGCCGCGCGGCGTACCTGGAGTACGTGACGCCCGGGATCCTGCTGCTGACGATGGCGGCGACCGCACAGGGCACCGCGATCTCGGTGGCCATGGACATGACCGAGGGGATCATCGCGCGGTTCCGGACGATGCCGATCGCCCGGGCCTCGGTGCTCACCGGGCACGTGCTCGGCAGCGTGATCCAGGCCGTGCTCGCGGTCGTGTTCGTGCTGGCGGTCGAGCTGGCGCTCGGCTTCCGACCGGACGCCTCCGCGGTGGAGTGGCTCGCCGTGGCCGGGTTCGTCGTGCTGGTCGCGTTCGCTCTCGCCTGGCTGTGCGTCGCGCTCGGGCTGGTCAGCCGGAGCGTGGAGACGGCCAGCAACACCCCGATGTTCCTGCTGCTGCTGCCGTTCCTCGGCAGCGGGTTCGTGCCGACCGACTCGATGCCGGCCGGACTGCGCTGGTTCGCCCAGCACCAGCCGTTCACGCCGATGACCGAGACCCTGCGCGGGCTGCTGTCCGGCACGGCGATCGGCACCGACGGGATCGTCGCGGTCGCCTGGTGCGTGGTCATCGCGCTCGGCTCGTACCTGTGGGCCCGGCGGCAGCTGGCCCGCCGGCCGGTGCGCTGAGCCCAGGCCGTCCCTAGAGGAATCCGCGGCGGGGGCGGGTGCGGACCCGGACGTCGGCCTGGTCCTGGGTACGGGCGCCGAGCTCGGCCCGGGTCCGGGCCGCCCGCACCGCCTCCGCCAGCCCTTCGACGCTGAACCGGCCGGTGTAGCGCTGCCCGTTGACGAAGAACGTCGGCGTGCCGGAGACCCCGCTGGCGTCGGCACTTTCGACGTCCCGGGCGACCCGGCCGGCGTGCGCGTGCCGCATCAGGTCCTCCCGGAAGCGCCGCTCGTCCAGCTCGAGCCCGCGGGCGTAGCGCAGCAGGTCCGGGCCGGTGAGCTTGTCCTGGCCGGCCAGCAGCAGGTCGTGCATCGGCCAGAACGCGTCCTGGGCCGCCGCGGCCTCGGCGGCCTCCGCGGCGAGCTGGGCCTGCGGGTGCACGTCGGTCAGCGGCAGGTGCCGCCAGACGTAGCGGACGTCCGGGTCGATCTCCCGCTCGGTCAGGATCGCCCGCTCCGCCTGGCCGCAGTACGGGCACTGGAAGTCGCCGTACTCGACCACGGTCACCGTCGCGTCCTCCGGCCCGCGCATGTGGTCGTGCTCCGGGTCCACCGGGTCGACCAGGTCGAGCAGCTGGACCGCGTCACCGAGCAACGCACGCTGCCGGCGCTGCTCCGGCAGCGTCGCCGTCACCCGGAACACCACCCAGGTCAGCCCGGTCGCCAGCACCGCCGCGACGAGTACGCCGAGCTTCGCCTGGTCGAGCTCGGTGCCGTCGAGCGCGAGGTTGGCGATGAGGAACGAGACGGTGAAGCCGACCCCGCCGATCGTGCCGCTGCCGATCACCGCGGCCCAGCCGACCGTCGGCCGCAGCCGCCCCTTGCTCAGCATGGTCAGCAGCCAGGACGAGCCGACGATCGCGATCGGCTTGCCGAGCACGTACCCGGCGACGACGCCGAGGGTGACCGGCGACCGGACCGCGCCGGCGAGGAAGCTCCCACTCAGCGCGATGCCCGCGTTGGCGAGCCCGAACAGCGGCACGACGCCGTAGCTGGTCCACGGGTGGTAGACCCGCTGCAGCCGCTCGTTCGGGGAGAGCGTCGCGTTCAGCCGGGTGACCGCGGTCCGGGCCAGGTCCGCCGACGGCTGCTCGCGGAACCGGCGGAACAGCCCGCTCGCCTCCTCGAGGCTCTGCCGCCCGGGCGTGTACGCCGGCGCGGTCAGCCCGATCGCCAGCCCCGCCACCACCGGGTCCACCCCGCTGGTCAGCAGCGCCGACCACATCACGATGCCGGCCAGCAGGTACGCCGGGGACCAGTTCACTCCGAGCGCGAGCATCCCGATCATCCCCGCGAGCACCAGCGCGGCGAGCAGGATCGGCAGCAGCTGCACCGGCCCGCTGTAGGCGACCGCGATGACGATCAGCGAGGCCAGGTCGTCGACGACGAACATGGTGAGCAGGAAGATCCGGGTCCGGTCGGGCACCCGCCGGCCGAGCAGGGCCAGCCCGCCGAGGGCGAGCGCGGTGTCGGTCGACATCGCCACGCCCCAGCCGCGCGAGGCGCCGCCGGCCGCGTTGACCGTGAGGTAGATCAGCGCCGGCAGCAGCATCCCGACCGTGCCGGCGACGAACGGCAGCACCAGCCGGCGCCGGTCCCGCAGGTCGCCGAGGTCGATCTCGCGCCGCGCCTCCAGCCCGACGACGAGGAAGAAGAACGTCATCAGGCCGCTGTTGACCCAGGTCCGCAGGTCCCGGGTCACGCTGTGGTCGCCGAGGCGAATCGACAGCGGCGTCCCCCAGACCGACTCGTACGAGCCGGGGGCGACGTTCGCCCAGACCAGCGCGGCGAGGATGGCCAGCACCAGCACGCCGGCGCTGCCGGACTCGGTCCGCAGGAACGACCGGAACGGCGCGACGACGGCGCGCCGCGTGTAGGTCTGCATCGCAGGGGCGGTGCAGCTGGTCTCCGCCATCGCTCCGGAAGATAGCCGTCACCCGTCCGGCGGATCGAGTGGACGTCGCTCCGACCCCGTCGTAATGTCTAGTGATCCGATCGACTATGCCGAGCATTAGGTAGCCGGAGGGCGAGCAGCATGATCACTTCACGTCTCCGTCGAGGGCGGCCGGTCGCCGCGCTCGCGCTCGCCGTCGCGACCGCGGCCGGCCTGAGCGCCTGCGGGTCCGGATCGTCCGGCGCCGGCGACCCGAAGACGGTCAACCTGGTCGCCTACTCGGTGCCCAAGCCGGCATACGACGCGCTGGCCACCGCCTTCGGCCGGACCAGTCAGGGCAACGGGGTCAAGATCACCGCCTCGTACGGGGCGAGCGGCACCCAGGCGACCGCGGTCACCAACGGCCAGAAGGCGGACTTCGTCAACTTCTCGGTCGGCTCGGACATGTCCAAGCTGGTGCCGTCGAAGGTCGCCGAGGGCTGGGACGGCGGCGCCACCAAGGGGATCATCTCCGACTCGGTCGTCGTGATCGTGGTGCGCCCGGGCAACCCGAAGGGCATCACGGGCTGGGACGACCTGATCAAGCCGGGCGTCCAGATCGTCACCCCTGACCCGGCCTCGTCCGGCTCGGCGAAGTGGAACATCCTCGCCGCGTACGCCCACGTGCTCAAGAACGGCGGCACCGAGGACCAGGCCAAGGCCTACCTCAGCGCCTACTACAAGAACATCGTGGCCAAGCCGTCCAGCGGCGCGCAGGCGACCGCGACGTTCCTCAACGGCACCGGTGACGTGCTGATCTCGTACGAGTCCGAGGCGATCGGCGGCCGGCAGAAGGGGGACAGGTTCGACTACGTCGTGCCGGCCGAGTCGATGCTCATCGAGACCCCGGCCGCGGTGACGACGAACGCGTCCCAGGCGGCGAAGGACTTCCTGGCCTACGCGGAGAGCGATGCGGGCCAGAAGATCTTCGCCGGCAAGGGTTTCCGGCCCGCCGTGCAGGGCGTCGACCCTGGCACGGTCGAGGGCGCCAACGACCCGGCGCACCCGTACCCGACCGTGGCCAAGCTGGCGACGATCGCGGAGCTCGGCGGCTGGAGCGAGGTCAACAAGAAGTACTTCGACAAGAACACCGGCATCGTCACCGAGATCGCGGGCAACGCCGGGTGAGTACGGCCGAGCTGTCCGCCGCTCCCGTCGCGCCCGGCCGGCGCGGCGGGCGGCGCGGCGACCGGCGGGCGGTCGAGGCCGGCTCGACGTTCCGGTTCGGCCCGGTGGCCGGCGTCGGGCTCGGTGCCGCCGTGCTCTGGATGAGCCTCCTGGTGCTGCTGCCGCTGGCCGCGGTGGTGGTCACGTCCACCGAGAACGGGTGGGGCGGGTTCTGGGAGTCGATCACCGGGCCGGGGGCGTCGTCCGCGCTCCGGTTCACCATCGGAAGCTCGCTGCTGGTCTGCGCCGTCAACGCGGTGATGGGCACGCTGGTGGCGTTCGTGCTGGTCCGGGACACCTTCCCGGGCAAGCGGCTGGTCGAGCTCATCATCGACGTGCCGTTCGCGCTGCCGACGATCGTTGCCGGCCTGGTCATGAACACCCTGTACGGCACGGAGTCCCCGATCGGCGTGGTGCTCTACGGCCAGCGCGCCGGCGTCGTCGTCGCGCTGATGTTCGTCACGCTGCCGTTCGTGGTGCGGACCGTGCAGCCGGTGCTGATGTCGATGGAGCGGGACGTCGAGGAGGCCGCGACCTCGCTCGGCGCCGGCCCGCTGACCGTGTTCCGGCGGATCGTGCTGCCGACGATCCTGCCCGCGGTGGCGGCCGGAACAGCGCTCGCGTTCGCCCGGGCGATGGGCGAGTACGGCTCGGTCGTGCTCATCGGCGGCCAGCTCAACCGGACCCAGACGTCCTCGATCTTCGCGTACAACCAGATCCAGGACGGCAACCTGGCCGACGCCGCTGCGACCGCGACCGTGCTGCTAGTGGTGGCGCTGCTCGTCATCGGCGGCCTCGACCTGCTGCAGCGCTGGGTGGCTCGCCGTGGTTAGCCTGCTGCCCGGGCCGCCGGCCGTCGACGCACCGGCTGTCCGCCCGCGCCGGAGCCGGAGCCGGGCGGGGCGGTGGTTGCTGCGCTCGGTCGCCGTGCTCTACATCGGGATTCTCGTCGCGGTGCCGCTGGCGCTGGTGTTCCAGCGGACGATCGCCGACGGCGCGAACGCGTTCTGGGACGCGATCAGCGCGCCCGACGCGGTGCACGCGTTCGTGATCACCGCTCAGATCGCGCTCATCGCGGTCGCGATCAACACGGTCTTCGGGCTCGGAATGGGGCTGCTGCTGGCCCGCTACCGGTTCGCCGGGCGACGGTTCCTCAACGTGCTGCTGGACATCCCGGTGTCCGTCTCGCCGATCGTGGTCGGCCTCGCCCTCGTGCTCGTGTACGGGCCGACCCAGGGTTGGTTCGGTCCGTCGCTGTCGAACGCCGGGATCCAGGTCATCTTCGCTCTGCCCGGCATGGTGCTCGCCACCTGCTTCGTGACCCTGCCGCTGGTGGTGCGCGAGATCGTGCCGGTGCTGCAGGAGGAAGGGCTCGACCAGGAGGTCGCGGCCCGCTCGCTCGGCGCCAACTCGTGGCAGCGGTTCGGCCGGATCACGCTGCCGACGATCCGCTGGGCGCTCGCATACGGGGTGGTGCTGAGCCTGGCCCGTGCCATCGGCGAATACGGCGCGGTCCGGGTCGTCTCCGGCGACGTGATCGGGCAGACCCAGACGGCCACACTGCGGGTCGGCGACCTGGCCGAGCAGGGCGAGCCGGGCGCCTACCAGATCTCGCTGGTGCTGGTGCTGTTCGCCATCGGATGCATCGTCGGCATCTCGCTGCTCCGGCCCAAGGAGAAGAAGAGCTGATGGGGATCGAGGCGCGCGCCGTCACCAAGCGGTTCGGCGACTTCACCGCACTGTCCGGTGTGGACCTCTCGGTGCCCTCGGGCGAGCTGACCGCGCTGCTCGGACCGAGCGGCGGCGGCAAGTCGACGCTGTTGCGGATCATCGGCGGGCTCGAGGACCCGGACGTCGGCTCGATCGAGATCGACGGGGTGGACGCCACCCGGGTGCCGGCGCAGCGGCGCAATGTGGGCTTCGTGTTCCAGCACTACGCGGCGTTCAAGCACCTCACGGTGTTCCGCAACGTCGCGTTCGGGCTGGAGATCCGCCGGCGGCCCAAGGACGAGATCCGCCGCAAGGTGGGCGAGCTGCTCGAGCTGGTGCACCTGGAGCAGTTCGCCGACCGGCTGCCCTCGCAGCTGTCCGGCGGCCAGCGGCAGCGGATGGCGCTGGCCCGGGCGCTGGCGACCGAGCCGCGGGTGCTGCTGCTGGACGAGCCGTTCGGGGCGCTCGACGCCCAGGTGCGCAAGGAGCTGCGGGACTGGCTGCGCCGGCTGCACGACGAGATGCACGTGACCACGCTGTTCGTCACCCACGACAGGGAGGAGGCGCTGGAGGTCTCCGACCGGCTGGTGGTCATCAACTCGGGCCGGATCGAGCAGGTCGGCTCGCCCACCGAGCTGTACGACAAGCCGGCGAACGACTTCGTGATGGGCTTCCTCGGCCCGGTCACCCGGCTGGACGGTCGGCTGGTGCGGCCGCACGACATCGACATCTTCACCGAGCCGGCCGACGGTGCGGTGCGCAGCACGGTGGTCCGGCTGCAGCGGATCGGCTTCGAGGTGCGGGCCGAGCTCGACGCCGGCGGAAGCCGGCCGTGGGTGCAGCTGACCCGCGGCCAGGCCGAGAGCCTGCGGATCGATACCGGCACGACCGTCTGGCTGCGCGCCGCGGCCGGCGCCTCCACCCTGGCCGCCCCGACCAAGGAGGAACCCGTCCCGGTCCCGGCCTGAGCTCCGCCGCCGTCAGGGGTGCGGTCGGTGGCCGCGGTCAGTGGCCGCCGTCAGTGGCGGCAGTCAGTGGCCGCGGAAGGCTTCCTCCAACCACCAGGAGCCCGTGTCGGCGGCGACCTTGGCGTCGATGACGATCGGCGCGTCCCGCGGACCGGCCAGCCAGTCGACCACCGGCGCGAGGTCGTCCGCCGCGCGCACGGTCACCCCGGTGCAGCCGAAGCCGCGACCGATCGCGGCGATGTCGGTGTCCGGGAACCGGACCGTCCCGAGCTCGAACCCGTCCGGGCCGAAGTGGTGCACCTCGGCGCCGTAGCCGAGGTCGTCGTACACGACCACGACGAGGGGGAGCCCCAGCCGCACCGCGGTGTCCAACTCGCTGATCCCCATCAGCGCGCCGCCGTCGCCGAGCGCGGCCACCGGCAGCCGGTCCGGTCGGGCCAGCGCGGCCCCGATCGCGGTGCCGAGCCCGAGCCCGATCGACTGGAACGCCTGGGTGAAGCAGAAACCCTGCTCGTCAGGGACCGACAGGTACATGCTCGGGTAGCCCATGAAGTTGCCCGAGTCGACCGCGACCACCCGGTCGGCCGGCAGCAGGTCGTCCAGTGCGATCGACAGCGTGCGCGGGTCGACTGTCGTCCCGGCCGTACCGCTGTCCACATAGGACACGTCCCGCCAGCGGACCTCGCCGGCGATCCGGTCGCGCAGGGCGTCGTCCCGGTAGCCCGCCTTCGGCTTGACCGCCTCGGCGGCATCCGTTGCGGTGGCGGCGACGTCCCCGAGCACGCCGAGGTCGATCGGCCGGTTCGCGCCGATCGCGTCCGGGTCGAGGTCGACCTGCACGACCGTCGTCTGTGGACCGATGAGCTTGCCGTGCCTGGTGGTCCACATCGACAGCGAGCAGCCCAAGGCCACCACCACGTCGGCGGCGCCGATCAGCTCGGCGGCCAGCGGCGAGGCGAACCCGCCGGACACGTCCAGCGACCAGGGGTCGGCGGCGAACAGCCCCTTGGCCACCGCCGAGGTGGCCAGCAGCGCACCGCACCGCTCGGCCAGCGCGGCGACGGCTGCGCCGGCGTGCCGGGCGCCCCGACCGGCCAGGAACACCGGCCGCTCGGCCCGGTCCAGGATCGCGGCCAGCTCGGCCACCGCGGCGGCTGCCGGCCGCGGCGCCGGCAGCGGGACCACCGGCGCCAGCGCCGGTAGCTCCGGCACCGGCTGGGCCTGTACGTCCAGCGGCAGATTGAGCACCACCGTGCGGCGCTGCTCGACCGCGGTCCGGACCGCCCGGACCGTGTCGGCGATCGCCGAGCCGGGCGAGTGCACCCGCTCGGCCACCGCCCCCACCGCGGTGGCCAGGCCGCCCTGGTCGATCCGGAAGTTCGACCGGACCGCGGCCGCGCCGGTGTCGGCGGCGAGCACGACCAGCGGCGTGCGGCTCTTGGCCGCCTCGGTGATGCCGGTCATCGCGTTGGTCAGGCCGGGTCCCTGGTGCACCGACAGCACGCCGAGCCGGCCGCTCACCCGCGCGTAGCCGTCGGCCATCATCACCGCGCCGCCCTCGTGCCGGGCGGCGACGTAACGCGCGCCGGCGTCGACCATCGCGTTGGTGGCGTGGAAGTTGCCGCTGCCGACCACCCCGAACACGGTGTCGGCGCCGAGCGCGACGAGCGCCCGGCCGACCGCCTCGCCGACGAGCACGGCCCCGGCTCCCGTCAGCGCTCGACCAGGGCGAGCACCCGGGTCGGGCTTCCGGAGCCGCCGACGATCGGCAGCGGCGCGGTGACCAGCAGCGTCCCGGTCGGCGGCAGCAGCTGCAGGTTGCGCAGCTGGGTCAGTCCGTACTTGCCGGCGCCGAGCAGGAACGAGTGGCACGGGAACGGCGGGTCGAACGAGTGGGCGGCGCCGGCGTCGGTGCCGACGGTCTCCACGCCGAGGCCGATGATCTGCGCCTCCTCGGCCAGCCAGCGGGCGCACTGGACCGAGACGCCCGGCGTGTGCGGGCCCGTCTCGTCGGCGTTGAGGAAGTCGTCCTGGTCGCCGGCGCGGGCGTCCCAGCCGGTGCGGTAGAGCAGCCAGCCGCCGTCCGGCAGCGGGCCGTGCTCGGCCTCCCACGCCTTCACGTCGTCGATCTGGAGCAGGTAGTCGGGGTCGGCCCCGGCCTTGTCCAGCACCGCTGCCGGCGCGACCAGCCGGGCCGGTGCGATCTGGGCCACGTCGCCCTTGTCCCGGCCGGTGATCCAGTGCACCGGCGCGTCGAGGTGGGTGCCGGTGTGCTCGCCGGTGTGGATGTCGTTCCAGTACCAGCCCGGTCCGCGCTCGTCGTACCGGCTGAGCTCCTCGAGGCGGAACCGACTCGTGTTCGCGAACGGCTCCGGCAGCAACAGGATCGGCGTCGTCTCGACCAGTGGGGCGGTCAGGTCGATCACCTCGACCGAGCCGCTGCGCAGCGCCTCCGCCAGCTCGCCCAGCACCGCCATGTGCACCCCTTCCAGCGTCGTGAAGGCCGACGCTAGTGCACGGTCGCGACCGCGCCACCCCCCGCTCGGGGGAGTGCCGGCCCGGGCGGATCCCCGGACCGCCCGGCCGGCCGGCGTTCCTAGGGCACCGCGGCCGAGCCGCCGGGCACCGTGGGCAGTCCGGCGGCCGCCCAGGCGTGGAAGCCGCCCGCCAGGTCGGTCGCCCCGGCCGCGCCGAGCCGGCGCAGCGTGTCGGCGGCGTGGCTGGAGGCGTAGCCCTCGCTGCAGAGGACGACCAGCACGACATCGTGGCTGGCCTGCGGCAGCCGCCATGGGCTGTCCGGGCCAACCGCAGTAGAGATTGGCAACCGGCTTCACATGGAGCTCACAGCTGGGATCGGGCACAGCCGGCGGGCTCCCGCACGTAGTACCAGATGACAACACCTGCCGGGGAGCTCTGTCGTGCCCACTGTGACCGCCACCGCCGCGCCGCCGCCGTCGACCGGGGCGCCGGGACGGGGGCTGCTGCCGTGGTTGGGTACCGGCGCTCGGGTGCTGTTGGCGGTGGTCTGGGCGTGGGCGGCGGTGGCGAAGGTGGGTGATCCGGCCGGGTCGGTGCGGGCGGTGCGGGCGTATGAGCTGTTGCCGGAGTGGCTGGCCAAGGGCGTCGGCTACGGGTTGCCGTTCCTGGAGGTGGGGCTGGCGATCCTGCTGATCGTGGGGTTGGCGACGCGGCTGGCGGCGGTGTTGTCCGCGGTGCTGCTGGTGGTGTTCCTGGTCGGGATCGTCGCGGCCGCGGCCCGGGGGCTGCAGATCGCCTGTGGTTGTTTCGGCGGCGGCGGGCAGCTCGGCGCCGGCCAGTCGACCGCCTAC
>DATBFW010000199.1:0-27765 GCA_036558285.1 Mycobacteriales bacterium
GGGCGCGCTCGAGGAGGCCGGCATTGAGGAGGCCGGCATTGAGGAGGCCGGCATTGAGGAGGCCGGCATTGAGGAGGCCGGCATTGAGGAGGCCGGCATTGAGGAGGCCGGCATCGAGGAGGCCGGCATCGAGGAGGCCAGCCCACTCGATGAGGCCAGCCCACTCGATGAGGCCAGCGCGGCAGACGCCGTCGATGAAGGGGTCGTCGTTGACGGGGTGGGTGACGTTGATGAGGAGACGCTTGTGTTCAAAGAGGCGGTCACCCCGGGCGAGGACGCGGACGAGGCGCCGCCGACCGCGGCGGCGCCGGCGGACGTGCCGGCGGACGTGCCGGTGGTGTTCAGCGATCAGGCGGACCAGTCGGGCTCGTCCGCGTAGGCGCGGATCAGCAGGCCGGTCCGCGGCTTCGGCGTGAACAGCGTCGACTTGCGCGGCATCCGTTCGCCGGCCTCGGCCACCGCGGCGACCGCCTCGACCGGCGTCGGGTTGAGCAGCAACGCCACCCCGCCGGTACGCCGGGCCGCCGCGACCGCGGCCGGCACGTCGTGCTCGAAGCCGACCACGTCCTCGGTGTCCTGCAGCTGCCACAGCCGGTCGATGAGCACCCGGTGCGCGATCGTCACGTCCAGCGACCGCCAGGCCGCTGACCGCTCGGCCGGCAGCGTGGAGGCGACCAGGTCCGGCGACGCGTCGGTGAGCAGCACCCACCGGTCCCCGTCGGTGACCGCGAACGCCGTCGCCTTGTCCGCCGCCGCCAGCGCGGCCAGCGCGGACGAGGCCGGCACGTCCTGCACGGTGAACCCGGCTGCCGCCCGGGACACCGCGTCGTCCAGCGAGAGCCCCGGCACGTACCGGTGGATCGCGTGCACCTGCGGCCCGTACGTGCTGGCGTCGACCAGCAGCGCCAGCCCCCGGTCCCACGGTCCGGCCCCGGCCCCGGCCGCATGCCGGTCCGCCTGGTGTCGCAGGTACGTCGCGTAGCGGTGGTGACCGTCCGCGATGACCGTCCGCCGCGGGAGCAGGTCGGCCGCGATCTCCGCCAGCGTCGGCGGATCCGTGAGCGCCCAGATGCGGTGCGTCACGCCGTCGACGACCGCCGAGGCCAGTGGCGGCCCGGTCACCGCGGCGACGGCCTGTGACGCCGCACCGCCGCCCGAATACACCAGGTAGATGGGCTCAAGGTTGGCCTGCGTCGCCTCAGTGAGCGCCAGCCGGTCGGCCACCGGGCCGGCCATCGTGTTCTCGTGCGGCAGCACGACCCCGGCCTCCGGCGGCGTCAGCCCGACCGCGCCGACCAGCCCGCGGGTGCGCGACTCGCCCTCCTCCATCTCGTACACGTAGAGCGACGGCGTCGGGTCCGGGACCAGCACACCGGACGAACGCCACGCAGCGAGCAGCGATGCTGCCGCACCGTAGGCGCTGCGGGGTTGATCATCGAGGTCACGTGGGAGGATGAGACGGACGACGTTGTGCGGGTCGGACGCCTCCAGCTCGCGCCGCTCGTCCTCGTCGATGACGTCGTACGGCGGGGAGATCAGCGGCGCCAAGTCGGGGGCGGCGAACCGCAGGGCACGGAACGGCACCAGGCGGAGTCCCTCGGGACCCGGGGAGGAGGCGGGCGGCGGCGACGCGGCAGACGTCATGGTCCGCATCGTAGGAGTGGGTGCCGGACCGTTCGCGCGCGGCCACCAGCGCGCCAGAGCAGCGAGGAGGACCCTTCGTGCCGAGCCGGGACGACTGGGATGACGATGCACCACCGCCGCCACCGTTCGCCGACGCGCCTCCACCGCCGCCCGACGTGCTGCCCCAGGGCGAGGTCTACGACTGGTACGTCCGCGGTCTCGACCTGCTCGAGTCCGGCAACGCGGCCGCCGCGGTCACGCTGCTGACCCACGCCGCCAACTCCGAGCCGGAGTCCCGCAGCGTGCGCGAGGCGCTGGCGCGGGCCCAGTTCGATTCCGGCCTGTACGACGAGGCCGTCGAGAGCTTCAGCTGGATCATCTCGATCAACCCGGCCGACGACTACGCGCAGTTCGGGCTCGGTCTGGCCGCGGCGAAGGTCGGCGACCTCAACGCCGCCGTCGAGCACCTTGCCCTGGCCGCCGCGATGCGCCCGGACATCACCCACTACTCGACCGCGCTGCGGGGCGCGCGCGCGGCTCTCGCCGCCAACCGGTGACGCGCGGGCACGACGCGGTGACGCGCGGCCACGACGCGGTGACCCGCGGGCACGACCCAGTGACGAGCGGGAGCGACCCGGCGGCCGAGGAGCCTCCGGCGCACCGTTACGACGTGGCCTTGCTCGACCTGGACGGCGTCGTCTACCTCGGCTCGACCGCGATCCCGGAGGTGCCGGAGGCGCTGGCCGAGGTGCGCAAGGCCGGGATGCGGCTGGCGTTCGTCACCAACAACGCGTCCCGCACGCCGGCGGCCGTCGCCGAGATGCTGACCGGGATGGGCGTGCAGGCGACCGCGGACGAGGTGGTCAACTCCGCCCAGGCCGCCTGCCACGTGCTCGCCGAGAAGCTGCCGCCCGGCGCGAAGGTGCTGGTGGTGGGCACCACCGGGCTGATCGAGGCGGCCCGCGAGCGCGGCTTCACGCTGGTCGGGTCCGCTGACGACGACCCCGCCGCGGTCGTGCAGGGGTACGGGCCGAACGTGGGCTGGCAGCAGCTGGCCGAGGCGACGGTCGCGGTCCGCCGCGGCGCCTGGTTCGTCGCCACCAACCTGGACGCGACCGTGCCGTCGAACCGCGGCCCGCTGCCCGGCAACGGCGCCCTGGTCGGCGTGGTCGCGCAGACCACCGGCGTCACCCCCACCGCGGTCGGCAAGCCGGACCCGGCCATGCACCGCGAGTCCGTGCAGCGCAGCGGCGCCACCCATCCGATCGTTGTCGGCGACCGGCTGGACACCGACATCGAGGGCGCCGGCCGGGCCGGCTGCGACAGCATGCTCGTGCTCACCGGTGTCACCACGCCGGCCGACCTGCTCGGCGCGGGGCCGCGGCAGCGCCCGACCTACGTGGCCGCGTCCGTACGGGGCCTGCTCGATCCGCAGCCGGTGCCGCGCCGGGAGGGCGACGGCTGGGTCTGCGGCGGCTGGCGCGCAGGCGCCGACCTGGCGCTGAGCGGGGACGGCGACGACCTGGACGCGCTGCGGGCGCTGTGCGCGGCGGCCTGGGCGGCCGGCGGCGTGGACCGGCGGGCCGCGGCGGCCGCGGTGAAGGGGCTGCGCGTCTAGAGCAGGCTGCGCAGCTTGATCAGGTCGAATACGCTCGCGTCGATCTTCAGCCGCCCGGACGCCCAGGCCTTGGCGAAGTTGAGCTGCCCGTCGACCAGGGCGACCAGATCGTCGCTGGTGGTGGTGAGCTTGAGCTGGCCGTCCGGCTTGGCCGCGCGGTGGATGTCGATGATCTCGCCGCCGCGCAGCCGGCCGCCGAACGTGACGTCGAGGTCGCGAAGGTGGCAGCTGATCGAGCGGTCGATCAGCTTGTCCCGCGCCTGGGCGCCGTCCGGTGACTTCAGCCGCTCCGCCAGCTTGTGCATGGCGGCCTCGCACTCCTCGACCGTCGCCACCCCCGACTCCCTCCTCGGTGTGCCTGCCTGCGGCGGACCGTACCCCACCGGGCCGATGCCGTAGCGTGGTCGTCGTGAGTGCGCCCATCCCGCGGCCGGCGCCGCCGCCGCACCGCCCGGACCTGCCGGCCGCCGGCCCGATCGGTGACGTCGCGGCGAGCACGGTTGCCGCCGTACAGGGGTCGGTGGCGGACCTCGACCAGCTCGACGACATCCCGGTGGCCGACCACGTCGCCCGGTACGACGCCCTGCACGGCACGCTGTCCGAGGCCCTTGCCGCCATCGACGGCGTGTAGGGCGGTGGTCCGTCGCGCGCGACTCGACGCCGAGCTGGTCCGCCGGGGGCTCGCCCGGTCCCGGGAGCAGGCGGCCGAGCTGGTGCACGCCGGCCGGGTCAGAGTCGCCGGCACCACCGCCACGAAGCCGGCCACCGCGGTCGAGCCCGGAACGCCGGTGTTGATCGAGGCCGACTCGGACGACCCCGGGTACGCATCCCGCGGCGGGCACAAGCTGGCCGGCGCCCTGGACGCGCTGCCGGTGCCGGTCGAGGGCCGGCGGGTGCTCGACGCCGGCGCGTCCACCGGCGGGTTCACCGACGTGCTGCTGCGCCGCGGCGCCCGCGAGGTCGTCGCCGTCGACGTCGGCTACGGCCAGCTGGCCTGGCAGCTGCGTACCGACCCGAGGGTGAGCGTGCACGACCGCACCAACGTCCGCGAGCTGACCCCGGAGCAGATCGGTGGCCCGGTCGAGCTCACCGTCGCCGACCTGTCGTTCATCCCGCTCACCCTGGTGCTGCCGGCGCTGGCCGCGTGCACCACCGAGGACCTGCTGCCGATGGTGAAGCCGCAGTTCGAGGTCGGCCGGGAGCGGGTCGGCGCAAAGGGCGTCGTCCGCGACCCGCATCTGCGGGCGGAGGCGATCCGCACCGTCGCCGACCGGGCGTACGAGCTGGGTCTCGGCACCCGGGGTATGACCCGCAGCGCGCTGCCGGGTCCGGCCGGCAACGTCGAGTTCTTCCTCTGGCTGCGCCGGGACGCGCCGCCGGTGGACGCGGCCGAGATCGCGAGGGTGGTAGGGCAGTGAGCGGGAGATGAGCGAGCGCGAATGCTCGCAGCGCAAGCGGGGAGCGACGAGGGCTGAGCCGGGCGACGGACGAGGCCTGGTCCGCTCGGGGAGCGGGAGATGAGCCGGGACGCGCTGCTGGTAACCCACACCGGCCGGTGGGACATGGTCGACCGGGCCCGGGAGGTCAGCGAGCTGCTGCTGTCCGCCGGGTTCCAGGTCCGGATGCTCGAGGAGGAGGCCGCCGACCTGGGCGTGACCGACGTCAAGGCGATGCCGCCGGACGAGTCGGCTGCGGCCGGCTGCGAGGTCGTGCTGGTCCTCGGCGGCGACGGCACGTTCCTGCGGGCGGCGGAGCTGGCCCGGCCGGCGCGGGCGGCGCTGCTGGGGGTCAACCTGGGCCGGGTCGGGTTCCTCACCGAGACCGAGCCGGAGGCGCTGCGGGACACGGTCCGGCACATCGTCGAGCGCAGCTACCGGGTGGAGGAGCGGCTCACCCTGGACGTCGACGTCGCCGTCGACGACCGGGTGGTGGCCCGGGACTGGGCGCTCAACGAGGCGTCGGTGGAGAAGACGAAGCGGGAGCGGATGCTCGAAGTGGCCGTCGAGATCGACGGCCGCCCGCTGACCAGCTTCGGCTGCGACGGGGTGGTGTGCGCGTCGCCGACCGGCTCGACGGCGTACGCGTTCTCCTCCGGCGGGCCGGTCGTCTGGCCGGAGGTGCAGGCGCTGCTGGTGGTGCCGAACGCGGCGCACGCGCTGTTCGCCAGGCCGCTGGTGATCTCGCCGGAGTCGACGGTGGCGATCACCGTCGCCGACGCCGGCCACGACGGGGTGCTCGGCTGCGACGGACGGCGGACCTGGCACGTGCCGGCCGGTGCGCGGGTGACAGTCCGGCGCGGCGAGAAGCCCGTACTCATCGCCCGTACGCACGCGCTGCCGTTCACCGAGCGGCTGGTGGCCAAGTTCGGCTTGCCGGTCAGCGGGTTCCGGGCGGGCCGGGAACGGCACGACTGACCGCGCCTGTGGACGGTTCCCGCGTCCGGACGCCCGCAGTGGTTACGCTTCCGGCGTGCTGTCCGAGATCCGGATCCGCGGCCTCGGCGTCATCGAGGACGTCACGCTGGAGCTCGGCCCCGGCCTGACGGTGGTGACCGGTGAGACCGGCGCCGGCAAGACGATGGTCGTGACCGGGCTGCACCTGCTCTTCGGCGGCCGCGCCGACCCGGCCAGGGTCAGGTCCGGCTCCGGCCGGGCGGTGGTCGACGGGCGGCTGCGGTTGCCGGCCGACTCGCCGGTGCTGGCCCGCGCGGTCGACGCCGGCGCCGAGGTGGACGACGACGGCGAGCTGCTGGTCTCCCGGGCCATCGCGGTCGAGGGCCGGTCCCGGGCCTACCTCGGCGGCAGCGCGGTGCCGGCCGGGCTGCTCGGCGAGCTGGCCGAGGGCGTGCTGGCCGTGCACGGGCAGTCCGACCAGCTGCGGCTGCTCAAGCCGGCCGAGCAGCGCGCCGCCCTTGACCGGTACGGGGCGCTGGGCGAGCTGGTCGACCGGCACCGGGAGGCGTTCTCGACCTGGCGCCGGCTGGCCGACGACCTTGCCGACCGTACGGCGCGGGCGCGCGAGCTGGCCCGCGAGGCGGATGGCCTGCGAGCCGGGCTGGAGGAGATCGCCGCGGTCGAGCCGCAGCCGGGCGAGGACGGCGCGCTGGCCACCGAGGCGGAGAAGCTCTCGCACGCCGACGCGCTCCGGCTGGCCGCGCAGACCGCGCACGTCGCGCTGGCCGGCGACCCCGACGACCCGGCCGCGGACGGTGCCGACGTGACGGCGCTGCTCGGCGCGGCCCGCCGGGCGCTGGCGCACGAGTCGGCCGCCGACCCGGAGCTGGCCGCGCTGGAGAAGCGGCTGGACGAGATGGCCTACCTGGTCGCCGACGTGGGCACAGAGCTGGCCAGCTACGGGGAGCGGCTGGACGCCGACCCGGCCCGGCTGGCCGCGGTGGAGGACCGGCGGGCTGCGCTCAAGGCGCTGGTCCGCAAGTACGGCGACGTCGAGGGCACGGTCGACGAGGTGCTGGCGTGGTCGGCGACCGCGGCCGAGCGGCTGGCCACGCTCGACGTGTCCGAGGACGCGCTGGCAGCGCTGGCCGGCGAGCGGGACGCGGCCGAGGCGGCGACCACCTCGTCGGCCGCGAAGCTGTCCCGCGCCCGGCACGAGGCGGCCGAACGGTTCGGCGCGGCCGTGACCGAGGAGCTCGTCGGTCTGGCGATGCCGCATGCGGTCGTCTCGATCGACGTGCGGGCGAAGCCGGCGGGGGAGGGGCCGTCGATCGAGCTGGCCGGCGAGCGGGTCGCGGTCGGGCCGGACGGCGTGGACGAGGTGGAGCTGCTGCTCCGGCCGCACCACGGCGCGCCGCCGCTGCCGGTGCAGCGCGGCGCGTCCGGTGGCGAGCTGTCCCGGGTGATGCTCGCGATCGAGGTGGTCTTCGCCGGCTCCGACCCGGTCCCGACGATGGTGTTCGACGAGGTCGACGCCGGCGTCGGCGGGCGGGCCGCGGTGGAGGTCGGCCGCCGGCTGGCCCGGCTCGCCGCCGACCACCAGGTGCTCGTCGTGACCCACCTGCCGCAGGTCGCGGCGTACGCGGACGCCCACGTCGTCGTGGACAAGGCCGACTCCGACGGCACCCTGGTCACCCGCAGCGACGTGCGGCTGCTCGACGCCGCCGGTCGGGTGCGGGAGCTGGCCCGGATGCTGGCCGGCCTGGCCGACTCCGAGCTGGGCCGGGCGCACGCGGAGGAGCTGCTCGCCACGGCCGCTGCGGATCGTCAACACTGATTTATCGATCTGGGTGTTTCGCTCCACTTCCAGCGCGTAGTCGGGTGGCACGCTGGCGCGCATGAGGCTCGCTCTGCGACGTCGCCCGGAGACCGCGCTGCCGGGCGTGATCGGCGTGGCCAGGGTGGACCGCCGCGCCGAGGCCCTGCTGCCCCGGCTGCGCCGTGGCGACATCGCGGTGCTCGACCAGGTCGACCTCGACCGGGCCACCGCCGACGCGCTGGTCGCCGCCGAGGTCGCCGGCGTCGTCAACGCCAGCCCCTGCATCTCCGGCCGCTACCCGACGCTCGGGCCGGAGATCCTGGTCAACGCCGGCGTGCCGATCGTCGACGCGGTCGGCACCGACGTCTTCCGCCAGGTCAAGGACGGCACCAGGGTGCGGCTACACGAGCAGCTGCTCTACCCGGCCGAGTCCGAGGACCCGCTTGCCGGGGGCCGGCTGCAGACCGTGGAGACCGTGGCGGCCCAGCTGATGGAGGCCAAGGAGGGCCTGTCCACCCAGCTCGAGGCGTTCGCCGCCGCCACGATGGAGTACATGAAGCAGGAGCGGACGCTGCTGCTCGACGGCGTCGGCGTGCCTGCGGTGCGGACCCGGATGGCGGGCCGGCACGTGCTCGTCGTCGCCCGCGGCTACGACTACCGGGACGACCTGGTCGGGCTGCGGCACTACATCAAGGAGTTCCAGCCGGTGCTGATCGGCATCGACGGCGGCGCCGAGGCGCTGGTGGAGGCCGGCTACCACCCCGACCTCATCGTCGGCGACCTGCACGCGGTCTCGGACGAGATCCTGCGCGGCGGGGCCGAGGTCGTCGTCCGGGCCGACCAGGACGGTCGTGCGGCGGCGCTGGAACGGGTGCAGGACATCGGGGTCGACGTGATCGCGTTCCCGACCTCGGGCACCAGCGAGGACGTCGCGCTGCTGCTCGCCGACGCGCACGGGGCCGAGCTCGTCGTCACCGTCGGCACGCACGCCACGCTGCTCGAGTTCCTCGACCGCGACCGGGCCGGCACCGCCTCGACGTTCCTGGTCCGGCTCAAGCTCGGCGGCAAGCTCGTCGACGCGAAGGCGGCCAGCCGGCTCCACCGCACCCGCATCTCGGCCGGCGCGCTGCTGCTGCTGGTGTTCGTCACGCTGGTCGCGGTCGGCGTCATCTTCGCCCTGGCCGCGGACGGCCGGGCCTGGACGGCGATGATCGCCGGCTGGTGGGACCAGGTGTACGCCTGGGCGAGGGGACTCGGGCAGTGATCGGCTTCCGCTACCACATCGTGTCGCTGGCAGCGGTGCTGCTCGCCGTCGCGCTCGGCGTGCTGCTCGGTACAACCCAGCTGTCCGGCGCGATCGGCGACGACCAGAAGGCGCAGATCCGCAGCCTGGCCAAGGACAACGGCGACCTGCAGGCGCAGCTGAAGTCGGCCACCGCGTTGACCCGCTCGGACGACGCGGTAACCACCCAGCTGGCGCCCAAACTCGTCGCCGGCGCGCTGAAAGGCGCGAAGGTCGTCGTGGTCGCCACCCCGCAGGCCACCGACACGGCTACGGACGGGGTGACCAAGGCGCTGCAGCAGGCCGGCGCCACCGTGACCGGCCGGGTGCAGCTCACCGACGGCTACTCCGACCCGCGCCGGGCCGAGGACGCCAAGTCGTTCGTCACCGGCGGCAGCCAGCCGGCCGGCTTCCAGCTGCCCGAGTCCGACGACGCCGGCGTGCTGTCCGGCTCGCTGCTGTCGTACGCGCTGCTCGGCGACAAGAAGGGCGACCCGACGCCGGCCACCACCAGCGAGGTGCTGTCCGGGTTCAGCACGCTGAAGATGCTGCGGGTGGACAGCGACGCGGTCGCCGCCGGTGACCTGGCCGTGGTGGTCAGCTCCGGCGCGGTCACCGGGGCCGAGCCGGAGCCGCGGCTGGCCACACTGACCTCGCTGGTCTCCTCGCTGGACAACGCCGGCCGCGGGGTCGTGGTCGTCGGCGGGTCGGCGGCCGCGGGCGCGAGCGGGCTCATCGGTGCGGTGCGCGCGGACCAGGGGCTGGCCTCGGCGGTGTCGTCCGTGGATGACGCCGACCGGCCGGTCGGGCAGGTCGCGGCCGTGTTCGCGCTGGCCCAGGAGTCGGCCGGGCGCGGCGGCCAGTACGGCACGGCGGCCGGCAGCGAGGGTCCGTTCCCGCCGCTGTCGGCGTCCTGACCGTCGCATTTCCGCACCGGCTCGGACGGCGCGGCGGACGGCCGGGCAACCCGTTCGTGTTACCGTGAACTCCCGTGGATCGCGGGCGCGAAGCAGTCGGACGGCCCGCACCGACACCGCGGGAGATCCCCTTGGCGCAGTCCAGCCGCCAGACCAAGCACGTCTTCGTCACCGGGGGCGTCGCCTCCTCACTCGGCAAGGGCCTCACGGCCAGCAGCCTGGGCAGCCTGCTCAAGGGCCGCGGGCTGCGGGTGACGATGCAGAAGCTCGACCCGTACCTCAACGTCGACCCGGGAACGATGAACCCGTTCCAGCACGGCGAGGTCTACGTCACCGAGGACGGCGCCGAGACCGACCTCGACGTCGGGCACTACGAGCGGTTCCTCGACACCGACCTGCGGGCCTCGGCCAACGTCACCACCGGCCAGGTCTACTCGTCGGTGATCGCCAAGGAGCGCCGTGGTGAATACCTCGGCGACACCGTGCAGGTGATCCCGCACATCACCAACGAGATCAAGGACCGGATGCAGGCGGCTGCCCGCTCGGAGGACCCGCCGGACGTGGTGATCACCGAGATCGGCGGCACCGTCGGCGACATCGAGTCGCTGCCGTTCCTGGAGGCGGCCCGCCAGCTGCGCCACGACGTGGGCCGGGACAACTGCTTCTTCCTGCACGTCTCGCTGGTGCCCTACCTGGCGCCGAGCGGGGAGCTGAAGACCAAGCCGACCCAGCACTCGGTCGCCGCGCTGCGCTCGATCGGCATCCAGCCGGACGCGGTGGTCTGCCGGTCCGACCGGGAGCTGCCGCCCGGGCTGAAGCGCAAGATCTCGCTGATGTGCGACGTGGACACCGACGGCGTGGTGTCCGCGGTGGACGCCCCGTCCATCTACGACATCCCGAAGGTGCTGCACACCGAGGGCCTCGACGCGTACGTGGTGCGCCGGCTGGGACTGCCGTTCCGGGACGTGGACTGGACGGTCTGGGGCGACCTGCTCGACCGGGTGCACCGGCCGAGCCGGACGGTCACCGTCGCGCTGGTCGGCAAGTACGTCGACCTGCCGGACGCGTACCTGTCGGTGACCGAGGCGCTGCGGGCCGGCGGGTTCGCGCACCGGACCAGGGTCGAGATCCGCTGGGTGCCGTCCGACGACTGCGCCACCCCGGCCGGCGCCGCGGCCGCACTGTCCGGTGTGGACGGCGTGCTGATCCCGGGCGGGTTCGGGGTCCGCGGCATCGAGGGTAAGGTCGGCGCGATCCGGCACGCGCGGGAGCGCGGCATCCCGGCCCTCGGCCTCTGCCTCGGCCTGCAGTGCATGGTGATCGAGACCGCCCGGCACCTGGCCGCGCTGGAGGACGCGAACTCCACCGAGTTCGACCCGGCGACGCCGCACCCGGTGATCTCCACGATGGCCGACCAGGTCGACGTCATCGCCGGCGAGCGGGACATGGGCGGCACCATGCGACTCGGCGCCTACCCGGAGAAGCTCGTGCCCGGCTCGGTCGTCGCCGAGGCGTACGGGCGGGTCGAGGTGTCCGCCCGGCACCGGCACCGGTACGAGGTGAACAACGACTACCGGGCTCGGCTGCAGGACGCCGGCCTGCTGGTGTCCGGCACGTCCCCGGACGGCCGGCTGGTCGAGTACGTCGAGCTGTCCCGGGACCTGCACCCGTTCTTCGTCGGCACCCAGGCGCACCCCGAGTTCACCAGCCGGCCGACCCGGCCGCAGCCGCTGTTCCGGGCGTTCGTCGCCGCCGCGCTGGAGTACGAGGCGGCCGAGCGGCTGCCGGTCGACATCGGCGAGTCCGCCGGCCAGCACGCGTCCGACCACAATGGACGGTCGGTCGCGGGCGTCTCGGCGTGACCGACTTCGACACCGTGTCCTCCCGGACCGTCTACACCGGACACGTGCTGGCGCTGCGGGTGGACGAGGTACGGATGCCCGGCGGTGAGGTGAAGGTCCGCGAGGTCGTCGAGCAGCCGGGCGCTGTCGGCATCGTCGCGCTCGACGAGCAGGACCGGGTGGTGGTCATCCGGCAGTACCGGCACCCGGTCGGCGACTGGCTGATCGAGCTGCCGGCCGGGTTGCTCGACCAGCCGGGGGAGAAGGCGTATGCGACCGCGGCCCGGGAGCTGGCCGAGGAGGTCGCGCTCACCGCCGGGCGGTGGGACGTGCTGGTCGACCTGCGCAACTCCCCGGGCCTGTCGACCGAGGCGGTTCGGATCTACCTGGCCCGGGACCTCGCTCCGGTGCCTGAGGCCGACCGCCACGTCGGGGTCGACGAGGAGACCGACCTCGGGGTGCACCGCCGGCCGCTGGACGAGGCGGTCCGGGCCGTGTTCACCGGCGAGATCCAGAACGCCCTCGCGGTCTCCGGCCTGCTCGCCGTCGCCCACGCCCGTGACCACGGCTGGTCGACCCTCCGCCCCAGTGACACCCCCTGGCCCGCCCGCCCCAACCACTGACCCGCCGCCGACTCCGGCTGGGTCTCCGGCTGGGTTTCCGGCTGGGTTTCCGGCTGGGTCTCCGGCTGGGTCTCCGGCTGGGTTTCCGGCTGGGTTTCCGGCTGGGTCTCCGGCTGGGTCTCCGGCCGTGTGGTTTCTGGTTGGGGTCTCCGGTAGGGATCTCCGGCCGCGCGGTCTCCGGTAGGGTCTCCGGCCGTGGAGGCTCCGGCAGGGGTCTGCAGGTGGCGTGTCCCGACCGTGCGTCTCCGGCTGAGGGCCTCCGGCCAGCGTGTGATCCCTGACCTGGCGTCGGGTTGCCGGTATCCCATCCGGCCGGCGGGGCCGGATGGCTAGGCGTCGGGGTTCTCGGCGAGGGACTTGATGCGGGCCAGCCGCTGGTCCCACTCGGCCGCGAGCACGGTGAGCCAGTCCGCGGCCGCGGTCAGCTCCGCGGTCCGCGGCTCGTACCGGGCCTCGCGGCCGACCCGCCGCGCCTGCACCAGCCCGGCCCGCTCCAGCACCGCGAGGTGCTTGCCCACCGCCTGCCGTGTCACCGGCAGCCGCGCGGCCAGCCCGGTCGCGGTTCCTTCCCCGCCGTGCACGAGCGACTCGAACAGCGCCCGCCGCGTCGGGTCGGCCAGCGCGGCGAACACCGCGCCGTCCACTGTGGACATCACTGCGCCGACGCGAACGCCACCAGCTCCGCCAGCTCGGCGGTCCAGCCTTCGGTGTTCCCCTTGTAGTGCTGCTCGTCGGCGAGACCGGACTCGACCAGCCGGACGAGCGTCCCACCGTCCACCTCGGACAGGCTGAACGACACCTGGGTCTCGACCGACTGGCCGCCGACCGGCACGCCGGCGGCGTGCACCCAGCGGTAGGCGAACTCGCGCGGCGGGTCGACCCGTTCGACCACACCGTGGAACGGTCCGTGCCCGTCCCAGCCGAACCGCAGTGGGCCACCCGGGCGAAGGTCGATCTCGGCCGAGTTGCCGAACCACCGCGCCACGTACGCCGGGTCGGTGATGACCTGCCAGACCCGCTCGATCGGGGCCTCGATGCGGACTTCCTGCTCGATCACGTCGTTCATCCGACTGCTCCTCCGCGTCATCCTCCTGCAACCCAATGGTTGCGCATCTCGGCCCGACGCGCAACCCGACGGTTGCGTATATCGCAGTCCAGATGCTCACGGCGCCGACGCCGTCCGCATCCACCCGGGAGCCTTCGGCACGTCCTACACTGCGGCGGTCGTGGCGAGTCGCGGCAACGGCGCCGCGTCGGTCCATGCGAGGAGGGGACGGGTCGTGAGAGTCGGGATCCCGCGCGAGGTCAAGGACCACGAATACCGGGTGGCGATCACTCCTGCCGGAGTGCACGAGCTGACCCGGAGCGGTCACCAGGTCTTCGTCGAGAAGGACGCCGGGCTCGGCTCCTCGCTGCCGGACGACGACTTCGTCGCGGCCGGAGCGACGATCCTGGCCGACCCGGACGACGTCTGGGACGTCGACCTGGTGCTCAAGGTGAAGGAACCGGTCGCCGAGGAATACCACCGGATGCGCGCCGGGCGCACCCTGTTCACCTACCTGCACCTGGCGGCGTCCCGCGAGTGCACCCAGGCGCTGCTGGACTCGGGCATCGACGCGGTCGCATACGAGACCGTGCAGACCGCCGACGGCGCGCTGCCGCTGCTGGCCCCCATGTCGGAGGTCGCCGGCCGGATGGCGCCGCAGGTCGGGGCGCACACGCTGGAGCGGGCGCAGGGCGGTCGCGGCGTGCTCATGGGCGGCGTCTCCGGCGTGTACGCGGCCAAGGTCGTCGTGCTCGGCGCCGGCGTGTCCGGCATGAACGCGGCGGCGATCGCGCTCGGCATGCAGGCCGAGGTGCTGCTGCTCGACCTCAACATCGACAAGCTGCGCTCGGCCGACCGCATCTACCAGGGCCACCTGCAGACGATCGCGTCCAACGCGTACGAGGTCGAGCGGGCCTGCCTCGACGCCGACCTCGTCATCGGCGCGGTGCTGGTGCCCGGGGCCAAGGCGCCGATGCTGGTGTCGGACGACCTGGTGCGGCGGATGAAGCCGGGCTCGGTGCTGGTCGACATCGCCGTCGATCAGGGCGGCTGCTTCGAGTCGTCCCGGCCGACCACGCACTCCGACCCGACGTACCAGGTGGCGAACTCGGTGTTCTACTGCGTGGCCAACATGCCGGGCGCGGTGCCGCACACCTCGACGTACGCGCTGACCAACGTGACCATGCCGTACGCGCTGGCGCTGGCCAACCGCGGACTGCGCGACGCCGTGCGGGAGTCGCCGGCGCTGCTGCCCGGGGTCAACGTCGTCAACGGTCAGGTCACCAGCGAACCGGTCGCCGAGGCGCACGAGCTGCCTTGGGTGAGCGCGGAGCTGGCGCTGTCGCTTTGAGACAGTCCGCAGTGGACCGTCGGGATGCGCTCCGGGTGGTGGTCGAGGACTACCTGGCGCACCTCGCGGTCGAGCGCGGCGTCGCGGCCAACACGCTCGCCGCGTACGGTCGGGACCTAAGGCGCTACCTGCAGCATCTCGGCGCAGTCGACGGGCTCGCCGACGTGTCCGAGGCGCAGGTCGCCGGCTTCCTCGCCGCGCTGCGGGAGGGCGACGCCGACCATCCGCCGCTGTCGGCGTCTTCGGCCGCGCGGGCGGTGGTCGCGGTCCGCGGGCTGCACCGGTTCGCCGCCCGGGACGGCATCGTCGCCGACGACGTGGCCCGCGCGGTCCGGCCGCCGGCACCGCCTCGACGCCTGCCCAAGGCGATCTCGGTGGACGACGTGGAGCGGCTGCTGGAGGCGGCCGGGTTCGACGGCACACCGCTGGCGCTGCGCGACCGGGCCCTGCTCGAGGTGCTCTACGGCACCGGCGCCCGGATCTCCGAGGCGGTCGGCCTCGACGTCGACGACCTGCTCGACCGGGACGCGGTCGTGCTGCGCGGCAAGGGCGGGAAGGAGCGGGTGGTCCCGGTCGGCTCGTACGCGAGCAAGGCGGTCGACGACTACCTCGTCCGCGCCCGTCCCGCGTTGGCGGCCGGCGGGCGAGGGACGCCCCGGCTGTTCCTCAACGCGCGGGGCGGCGCGCTGTCCCGGCAGAGCGCGTGGACCATCTTGCGGGTCGCGGCCGAGCGCGCCGGCCTGGCGACCGAGATCTCCCCGCACACGCTCCGTCACTCCTATGCCACGCACCTGCTCGACGGCGGCGCGGACGTGCGGGTCGTGCAGGAGCTGCTCGGGCACGCGTCGGTGAGCACGACGCAGGTCTACACGCTCGTCACGGTCGACCGGCTGCGCGAGGTGTACGCGACCGCGCATCCCCGCGCGCGCTGAAAAGTGGGGCATCGTTTGTCCACAGCTCGATCCCCAGGTTCTCCACCTGTCGTCCACAGCGGCGCGCCGAGTTGTCCCCAGCTTCGGTGAGGCAGCTTGTCCCCCGTCCGGAGCAGCCCTACAGTCGGCTCGCCGTCGGCGTGATGGCTAGGCGCTAGAGAGGCCAACGGACTGATGGGCATGTCGATAAACGGTGGCGCGGAGGACAGCACTCTGCTTGCCACCGACGACATGCGCGCCGCCGCCCGGCGCGTCCGCGAGGAGACCCGGCACGCGCGCGACGACGGCGAGGAGCCCCGCGCGGCCCGCTCCGCCGACCCCGCCGCCCAGCGCCGGACCCGTTCGATCCCCGAGCCCGAGCCGCTGAAGAGCCATGGACCCGCCCGCGTCGTCGCTCTCTGCAACCAGAAGGGCGGGGTGGGCAAGACCACCTCGACGATCAACCTCGGTGCGGCGCTGACCGAGTACGGCCGGCGGGTGCTGCTGCTCGACTTCGACCCGCAGGGCGCGCTGTCGGTCGGGCTCGGCGTGCAGCCGCACCAGCTCGACCGGACCGTCTACGACGTGCTGATGGAGTCCTCGGTCAGCCTCGACGACGTGCTGCTGAAGACGAACATCCCCGGCATGGACCTGGTCCCCAGCAACATCGACCTGTCCGCTGCCGAGGTCCAGCTGGTCAACGAGGTCGCCAGGGAGCAGACGCTGGCCCGCGCGCTCGCGCCGGCGCTGCCCGACTACGACCTCGTGCTCATCGACTGCCAGCCATCGCTCGGCCTGCTCACGGTCAACGCGCTCACCGCCGCCGACGAGGTGGTCATCCCGCTCGAGTGCGAGTTCTTCAGCCTGCGCGGGGTGGCGCTGCTCATCGACACCATCGAGAAGGTGCGCGAGCGGCTCAACCCGCGGCTGCACATCGCCGGCATCCTCGCGACCATGTACGACTCGCGCACCGTGCACGGCCGCGAGGTCTTCGCCCGCGTGGTCGATGCGTTCGGGGACACCGTTTTCGACACGGTGATCACCCGTACCGTCCGGTTCCCCGAGACGACGGTCGCCGGGGAACCGATCACCACGTGGGCACCGAGCTCGTCAGGCGCCCAGCAGTACCGTGCCCTGGCCAAGGAGGTGCTCGCCCGATGAGTCGGCGTCCGAGTCTGCCCGGCGCCGCCGAGCTGTTCCGCTCCACGGGCGGTCCCGGCGGCGCACCTGACACGCCCGAGCCCGCGGAGCCACGTCGCAGTCCGGAGCGGGCCGCCGACCGGCTGGCCCGGCTCGGCGCGCCACGCGAGGAGGAAACGGCCGCCGCACCGGCCGTGCCTGCCGCCGCACCGGCCGACGAGTTCGAGACCGCCGCCCCGCTGCGGGCGCTCTCGGCCGAGCCGGTACGCGGGCTCCGACCGTCCACAGAGGACGACTTCGCCGAGACGCTGCCGTCGCCGCGGGCGCCCGCCCGGATCCGGCAGACCCGCCGGCAGCCGCTCCGCGGGGGAGCGGACCGCCGGCCCAGCGGTCGGGAGAAGCACGACGAGAAGATCACCGTCTACTGCTCGGCCGAGGAGCTGTTCCTGCTGGAGCGGGCGCGGCTGGCGCTGCGCGGCGACCACGGGATGGTCGTCGACCGCGGCCGGATCGTCCGCGAGGCGGTGGCCGTCGTGCTCGCCGACCTGGATGCCAAGGGCGAGAGCTCGATCCTCGTCCGCCGGCTGCGCGAGTCGTAGTGGGTCCGCTCCCAACCCCGGTGCGGACCCGTACCGGGGCGCCGGCCCGCGGGGCGCGCTGAGATGCTGCGCGCGCTCAGCCACCCGATCGCGTTCCTCGGCATGCTCGTCGGCTTCCTCGTCGCCGTGCCCGTCCAGGCGTACGTCCAGGTGTCGTGCGCGCGGGCGTTCGGGGACCGGCCGGTGTTCCGTCGGGCGTTCGGCGACCGGCTGACCCGGCGGCGGATCGGCGACCTGCGCCGGGTGCTCGACCCATTCGGGGCGGTCGCGGCCGCGCTCGGCGGGCTCGGCTGGGGCGTGACGCCGGACATGCAGCTGCGCTCGCGCGGGCGGCTGGCGCTGGCGCTGCTGGCCGGTCCGGTCGCGGTGTTCGTGCTCGGCATCCTCGCGGTGTTCGGCTTCGTGCTCGTCGGCGGGCCGGCCGAGTTCCTGCCCGGGAAGGGTCCCGGGACGGTGCTCAGCGGGGTGGACGGGCCGGCCGCACAGCTGTTCTTCCTCGGGTTGGCGATGGAGCTGCTCGGCATGGCGGTGCTGGCACTCGTGCCGCTGCCGCCGCTGCCCGGCTGGCGGTTGCTCGAACTGGCCTCGACCGGGTCGGTCGGGTGGCAGCGGGCGCGCGAGTATCTGGTCGAGCGCAACCTCGGCGTGCTCGCGCTGCTCGTGCTGCTGATCCTGCCGATCGGCGGGCCGACGCCGCTGCTGATCAACATCGTCGACACGGTCGTGGGTTCCATTCTCGACGTAGCTGCTTAGGCTCTTGCACGTATGTCGACACCACTGCGCCCCACGTCTGCCGCCGGCCCCGCCGGGCCGGTAGCACCCGAGGGACCGTGGGCTCGGCACTCTCCTGCACCGTCCGCCCCGACCGCCGTGGCCGACGCTGCGTCCGAAAACCCAGAGCCGGTGCCGCCCGACGCACCGTCCGTCCCTCGGGTGGAGGCTGAGCCGGGGCGGGGTTCGTCGCTGCCTCGTGCATGGTCCGGTCCGCCGGCCGAGGTTGCGCCGAGGGGTTCGATCCCCTCGGACGCACGGTCCGATCGACCGGCGGAGGTTGCGTCGGGTTCATCGCCCTCCGACGTACCTTCAGACCCGGCTGTCGAGGATGAGCCGGGGGAGGGTCGGCCGGGGGCCTTCGAGGTGCGCCTGTCGAACTTCGAGGGCCCGTTCGATCTCCTGCTCACGCTGATCTCGAAACACCAACTCGACGTCACCGAGGTCGCCCTGTCCCGGGTGACCGACGAGTTCATCGGGTACATCCGCGCCCTCGGCTCGTCCTGGGATCTCGGCCAGGCGACGGAGTTCCTCGTTGTCGCGGCCACGCTGCTCGATCTGAAGGCGGCCCGGCTGCTTCCGTCGGCGGAGGTGGAGGACGAGGAGGACCTCGCCCTGCTCGAGGCGCGCGACCTGCTGTTCGCCCGCCTCCTCCAATACCGGGCGTACAAGCAGGCGGCTGCCCACCTCCGGGACCGTGAGCGCGACCAGTCCCGGCGTTTCCCGCGGGCGGTCGCACTCGAGCCGCGCTTCGCCGAGCTCATGCCGGAACTGCTGCTCACGATCAGCCCCGAGCAGCTGGCTCGCATCGCCGCCGAGGCGCTGCGCCCGAAGCCGCCGCCGGTCGTCTCGATCGCACACGTCCACGCGCCGCGGGTGAGTGTCCGGGAGCACGCGATGATCCTGCGCGAGCGGCTTGCGCGCACCGGTCGGTCGACGTTCCGCGCGCTCACCCACGACTGCGAGCACACCGTCGAGATGGTCGCTCGCTTCCTGGCCCTGCTCGAGCTCTACCGCGAGGGCGCGGTCGCCTTCGACCAGGTCGCGCCACTGGGGGAGCTGTGGGTCCGGTGGACCGGCGCGGTCGGCCCCGAGGAGCCGGTCGAGGACGAGAACATGGACGAGGAGTACGGGTGAGCGACCCCCTCAACCCAGAAGTCGAGACGAATCCCGACGACTCGTCCACTTCTCGACCCGAGCAAGAGACTCGGTCTGAGCCGATGTCCACGACCTCGACTACCGCACCGGACCCCGCTCGGTCCGCACACCGGGAGGACCGGCCGTCGACCGCCAACAGCGAGGGCGCCCCAACACAGCCCTCCAGCTCCACCGCCGATGCGCCGGCCATGCCCCACGAGCATCTGCTCGACGGGTCCAACACTGCGGCCGGCCAGCAGGAGACCAACCCCACGCCGCCCCTCGACCACTCGCAGGAGCGTGAGTCGTCCGCCGCCCCCGCGTCGCAGGCCGGCCGGGAGGGGAGTGACCTCACGCCCCTCCACCCGTCGCAGGCGCACGAACCAGCCGACGCGGCCGCGTCGCGGTCGCCGGAAGGGCTCTCGGATGACTCACCCGCCGAGAACCCACAGACCGACGAGTCGACACCCGACAACCCGATACCGGCCAACCGCCAAGCAGACGAGTCGACACATGCCGCCACGGCGTCGGAGGGCTCGTCGTCCCCTGAGTCGGCCGCTGCCCCGACCGCGGACGACGTCGCGCGGCGCCCAGGTCCTCGGGTTGCCTCGCCAGCCGCTGGGGGACCGGCCACCGCTGGGGGATCAGGCACCGTTGGGGGATCAGGCACCGTTGGGGGACCGGCCAGCGTTGGGGGACCGGCCAGCGTTGGGGGACCGGCCAGCGTTGGGGGACCGGCCAGCGCGGAGGGACCGGGCAGCGCGGAGGGACCGGGCAGCGCGGAGGGACCGGGCAGCACGGAGGGACCGGGCAGCACGGAGGGACCGGGCACCGCCGAGGGACCGGGCACCGCCGAGGCGCCAGGCACCGCCGAGGCCGAGCACAGCCCCATGGCTGCCCCCGAGTCCAGCGACCGGCCCAAGCTGCCGACCTCGACCTCGACTCACGCCGGCCGCCCGAGTGGGCGGGCCGCCGAGCCATCCGACGTGGCCGCAGCTCTCCGAGCCGTCCGAGCCCAATTCGCCCCGCAGTCGACGGGATCGAACGCGCCGGTCCCGTCAAGTCCCCCGGGCAACTCTGGCACCGAGCACCAGGCCGACCTATCGACATACCGTTCCACCGATACGACCACGAACCAATCTACCGATGTAACGGCCGCGCTCGAGCCGGGCACTTCCGCAACCGGCCGGACCCCCGGACCAGAGTCGACGCTTGGCGCCGACGCGACCCATCGATCGGATCCTGTGGTCGGTGATGACATGGCGGCCAGGGATGACATGGCGGCCAGGGACGACTCTGCGGCCGGGAACGACTCTGCGGGAACCGACCTGGCGGCGGGATCGGCCCAGGCCGCCCGAACCGAGCCGGCCCACGGAACGGACGCGGTCGCCGCATCAGCTGCGGCGGCTGGAAGCGAACCGGTCGGGTCGGACATGGAGGCCGACGTGGAGGCCGCGGCCGGCGGCCCTGTCGAGTCAGGCGTGGGTGAGGGCGCGGACCGGGCCTCCAACACGGCGTCGGCAGCGGATCCCAGCGTGGGCGACACGGACTCGACTGAGGCGGCAGGTTCGGCCGAGGGGGCGGGCGACGGGCGGAGCGTTCGCAGCGGCGCGTCTGGCGGTGGCCCGGGGCTCGGGGATGGCGACGCTCCTGAGCCTGCTCCCGCCTTGTCCCGGGAGGCACGATCCCTCGGCGGGGTCGGAGCGTCCGGCGAACAGGACGGGGTCTCGGCTGGCGCTGTGGGGGAGGGGAGCGACCGGCCCGTGCAGGCCGAGCTGGATGAGCTTGCCGACCCGGACCGGCTCCGCTCTGCCGTTGAAGCGGTATTACTCGTTGTCGACACGCCGACTAGTACCCAGATGCTCGCTCAGGTCCTCGGGCGGTCGGTGCCAGATGTGGAGCGGGCCCTCCGATCGCTGCGGGACGATTACGACGCCGGCGGCCGCGGCTTCGATCTTCGGGAGGTCGCCGACGGCTGGCGCCTGTACAGCCGCGACGAGTTCGCCGCGTACGTGGAGCAGTTCGTCCTCGACGGCCAGCGCGCCCGGCTCACGCAGGCCGCGCTCGAGACCCTCGCGGTTATCGCCTACCGCCAGCCCGTGACCCGCTCGCGCATCTCGGGGATCCGGGGGGTGAGCGTCGACGCGGTCATGCGTACCCTGCTCACCAGGGGTCTCGTGGAGGAGTGCGGCGCAGACCCGGACACCGGTGGTGGCCTTTACCGGACAACATCGCTCTTCTTGGAGAAGATGGGTCTCCGGTCATTGGACGAACTTCCGTCTCTCGCTCCACTCCTACCCGATACCTCACAGCTGGACGATGTCGAACTCTCTACCTGAGAAGCAGACTGAAGGTATACGTCTGCAAAAAGTGTTGGCCGCGGCCGGGCTCGGTTCTCGGCGCGCGTGCGAGGAACTGATCGCGGCCGGTCGCGTTTCCGTCGACGGCAAGGTCGTACGCGGTCAGGGAATGCGCGTGGATCCGCGCACCGCGGTCGTCAGCGTCGACGGTGCGCGCATCAACGTGCGCGAGGATCTCGTCTATCTCGCGCTGAACAAGCCTCGTGGTGTCCTGTCGACGATGAGCGACCCCGAGGGCCGGCCGACGGTGGGGGATTACGTCGCCGAGCGATCGCAACGGCTATTCCACGTCGGTCGCCTCGACGCCGAGACGGAAGGCCTGCTGCTCCTCACCAATGACGGCGACCTGGCGCACCGGCTGACCCATCCCTCGTTCGAGGTGCCGAAGACCTACCTCGCCGAGGTGCCCGGGCCGATCCCGCGGGCGTTGGGGCGCCGGCTGCGAGAGGGACTCGAGCTCGAGGACGGGCTGATCAAGGTCGACTCGTTCGCGGTCGTCGACGTGGCGGCGGGCCGGGCGGTCGTCGAGCTCGTCCTGCACGAGGGGCGCAACCATCTCGTGCGCCGGCTGCTCGAAGCGGTCGACCATCCTGTGTCGCGGCTCGTCCGGACCGCGATCGGTCCGGTGCAGCTCGGCCACCAGCGCCAGGGCACCGTCCGCAAGCTCACCCAGCGCGAGATCGGCGACCTCCATAACCTGGTCTCCAAGCCGGCGTAGCTGGATAGATCCCCAACGATCCATCGCTAGACCGCTTCATCGATGAGCCCCTTTGTCGACTCTCGTGGTCTGACAGGTTGGTCGCTGTGTCGACATGGGGTCGGGAGACGGAGCGGCCGACTTCGATGGCAGGGCGCAGACGTGTTTCGGCTCATGGACTTGATCGCCGACGAGCACGCTGCAGCAAATGACTAAGTCGACTTCGAATCGTGAACAGGAGTTCAATCGGGGCGTGCTGGGTAATGTCGACTAAGAACCAAGTTCCAGGGCCCCAGAGAGAAGGGTGGTTCTGAATCGTCGGGAGTCCCTAACGGCTTGTCGACATAGCCTTTGAGCACTACACCAATAGAAACTCCTACGGCTACATCTGTTGATCTTCCATACGACTCTGTCGTATTCCGCTGCGAGCGGGCCGCTTCAGGATGTTCGTTGGGGCGGTCGGTGTGGAGTTCCGGCGGGTAGATGGCGGACCCGCGCGGGCAATTGGTTCCACCCACCGGTCACGAAGGTCCCGGGTCGGCAGCGGGCTCGACTCGGGGTGCGGCGTGAGGCGGACGCGATTGGGCGCGGTGCGGCCTACCCGTTCGACCGACTCGCGCCGGTGATATGCCCTGCCGGCTCGCTGAGGTCATCTGGCGCCGAGCCCGGACCTGGCTTGTGAGATTCCGCCCCGAGAGCTGGCCGAGCTGCTGACATGCTCCCGGTTGGGCGGGCCTGGCTTCGGCGCTGGGCTGCGGTCGTCATGGGCTGTGAGATGACATGGGTCGCCGAGGTGTGAGATCGCGTGGGCTGTGAAACGTCGCTGCCTCGATGCGTCGTGGCCTCGAGGTGGGGCGGGCTCGCGGTGGGGCGGGCTCGAGGTGGGGCGGCCTCGAGGTGGGGGGCTCAGGGCATGGATCGGCTGCGGGTGGCCCACAGGTGGTGCCCCTTGGCCCTGATGTCGGTTGAGCACGGCGTGTTGCGGGTCAGGCGGGTCGTACGAGCTCACGCATCTCCGATGCCTGCTCCGAGCGGACATCGGATGGCCGTCCGTCGGGCTCGTCAGGCCGGGTTGCCTGGCGGGAATCAGGGATCTGGAGCGTGTGCGGGCGCCGGCGAGAGATCGGGTCGCGCCGGCGGACCGGGTGGCTGGACCGGGGACGGGCTGGCGAGCTTCTTGAGTGGATGCCGTGGCAGGTCCGGGACGGCGCGTCGCAGGCTGGCCGAGAATGATCATGTGGCGTCGGCGGTGCAGAGTCGTGGTTGGCGCCGGCTCGCGGGCGTTCCTGGATGGATAGGCCGGATCTGAAGCTGAGGAATGGACGTTCTACACGGATATGTCTAAGCGCGTGAAGGAGGAGTGAGCGGACTGGTCGGTGGGTGACCGGGGCGGGCGTGTGGGCACAATGTCGGCCGTGTGGTCGGAGCAGGGGTCAGGCGTCGTGCGGGATGTGATCGCCCTCGACGGACCGTCGGGCACCGGCAAGTCGACCGTCGCCCGCGGGTTGGCGCGCCGGCTGCGGTTCCGGTACCTCGACACCGGCGCGATGTACCGGGCCGTGACCTGGGCGGTGCTGCGGGACGGCATCGACCCGGACGACGCGAGCGCGGTCACCGACCTCGCTGCACGGACGCGTGTCGCTGTGACCACCGATCCGGACGACCAGCATGTGACCGTCGACGGGCGCCGGGTCGACAGGGAGATCCGGTCCCAGGCGGTCACCACGGCGGTCAGCCCGGTTTCCGCCGTCCCCGAGGTGCGTGTCCTCCTTGTCGCGCAGCAGCGCGAGCTCATCGGCACGGAGTCGGTGGTCGTCGAGGGACGGGACATCGGCACCGTCGTCGCACCGGATGCGCCGCTGAAGATCTTCCTCACGGCATCGCAGGACGCGCGGGCCACGCGGCGGTCGCGGCAGGACGGCACCGACCGGAGTGGCACGGCGGCGGACCTCGATCGGCGGGACGCATATGACAGCGGCCGCGCGCACAGTCCGCTCCGGGCGGCCGAGGACGCCGTGCATGTCGACACGACGGCGATGGATGTCGATGAGGTAATCCAGCATCTTGTCGACTTGGCGGTGGAGCGACAGATCGTTCCTGCCGATGCCCGGCGCGGTAGCTGATCGAACGGTCGGGCTGTAGGCCGGTGGTCCGTGCTCCCGCCCCGATGGGATGAAGGAACCGAGGTGACGAGCGCGGGCGTGGAGACGCCGTGGCGGCAACCCGGAATGCAGGGCGGATGTGGGACCGCGGCGGTCGGGCGGGTCGTCGATCGGCGGCTGGTACGCCGGCCCCGCCGCACGGCGTACCGTTGCCGCTGCCGCCGACGAGATCCACCGCGCGCTCGCGGCCCACGTCGCCGCCACGCGCCCGGCGCCCGCCGAACCGGAGAGAGACCTGCCATGACCGTCGCCGAGGACACCGAGGACGTCCTCGACCTGCCCGTGCTCGCTGTCGTCGGCCGGCCCAATGTCGGCAAGTCGACCCTGGTCAACCGGATCCTCGGCCGCCGCGAGGCCGTCGTGCAGGACGTGCCGGGGGTGACCCGGGACCGCGTCGCGTACGACGCGCAGTGGTCGGGCCGGCGGTTCACCGTGGTCGACACCGGCGGCTGGGAGCCGGACGCCAAGGGTTTCCAGGCCCGGGTGGCGGCGCAGGCCGAGCAGGCCATGCGCACCGCCGACGCTGTCCTGCTGGTCGTCGACGCCAGCGTCGGCGCCACCGCGACCGACGAGGCCGTCGCCAGGGTGCTGCGCCGCGGCGGCAAGCCGGTCGTGCTGGCCGCGAACAAGGTGGACGACGAGCGGACCGAGCCGGAGGCGGCCTTGCTGTGGTCGCTCGGACTGGGGGAGCCGTACGCGGTCAGTGCCCTGCACGGGCGGGGCTCCGGCGACCTGCTCGACGCGATCCTCGGGGCGCTGCCCGAGGCGCCGGCGGACCGCGACGACGGGGAGGGCGGTCCGCGCCGCGTCGCGCTGGTCGGCCGGCCGAACGTGGGCAAGTCGAGCCTGCTCAACCGGCTGACCGGCGAGGACCGGGCGGTCGTCGACCCGGTCGCCGGCACGACGATCGACCCGGTCGACTCGCTGGTTGAGATCGGCGAAGAGACCTGGCGGTTTGTCGATACGGCGGGATTGCGGCGGCGGGTAGCGCATGCCAGCGGCGCCGAGTACTACGCCTCGCTGCGGACCGCGGCCGCGATCGAGGCCGCGGAGGTCGCCGTCGTTCTGCTGGACGCGAGCGAGCCGATCAGCGAGCAGGACCAACGGGTCATCGGCGCGGTGATCGAGGCCGGCCGGGCGCTTGTGATCGCGTTCAACAAGTGGGACCTGGTCGACGCCGACCGCCGGCAACGGTTGGACAAGGAGATCGACCGCGACCTGCTGCGGGTCCGCTGGGCTCCCCGCGTGAACGTCTCCGCGTCGACGGGTCGTGGTGTCGAGAAGCTCGCACCCGCACTGCGCACCGCGCTCGAGTCCTGGGAGCGGCGGGTGCCGACCGGGCGGCTCAACAGCTGGCTGGGTGAGCTGATCGCGGCGACCCCGCCGCCGGTGCGGGGTGGCAAGCAGCCGCGGGTCCTGTTCGCGACCCAGGCCGGCACGAGGCCGCCGCGGTTCGTGCTGTTCACGACCGGTTTCCTGGAGCCGGCGTACCGGCGGTTCGTGGAGCGGCGGCTGCGCGAGGACTTCGGCTTTCCGGGGTCGCCGGTCGAGGTCGCGGTGCGGGTGCGGGAGCGGCGCAAGTAGGCGCGCCGAAAAGATCCACGTTGGATCCACGTGAAACCTTGGCGAAAGTCCCATCCTCCAGTGCAGGTGCAGACGGAGTCGCCGCCCGCCATGCGCTGAGGCTCGGACCGGCGCTGCGGTAGGCTCAAGGCCGCACTCGGGAGGGTGCGAATCGGGACGTGGCGCAGTTTGGTAGCGCACCTGACTGGGGGTCAGGGGGTCGCAGGTTCAAATCCTGTCGTCCCGACAGGGAACGCGAGCGCCGAGGAGGGCGGGGGTGCCGCCGAGGAGCGGGGAGCCGATGACGGCCGCCCGGGGCCCAGCCCCCACGGATCGGGTCTTCACGATCCCCAACGTCCTGTCCGTCTTGCGGCTGGCTGGCGTACCGGTCTTCCTCTGGTTGCTGCTCGGCCCGCACGCCGATCTCGCCGCGCTGCTGGTGCTCGCCTTCGCCGGCATCAGCGACTATCTCGACGGCAAGATCGCCCGGGCCCTCGGCCAGACCAGCAAGCTAGGCGTCGTCCTCGACCCGGCGGCGGACCGGCTCTACATCCTGGCCACGCTGGTCGCGTTCGTGCTGCGGGACATCATCCCGTGGTGGCTGGCGGCGATCATCGTCGGCCGCGACCTGGTGCTGTTGCCCGGCGTCTGGCTGCTTCGCCGGCGGGGGATCGCCCCGCTCAACGTGAACTACCTCGGCAAGTCGGCCACCTTCTGCCTGCTCTACGCGTTCCCGCTGCTGCTCATCGGCGCGCACGACTGGGCGGTGTCCGACGTGGCCCGGCCGATCGCATGGGCGTTCGTCTGGTGGGGGACGACGTTCTACTTGCTCTCCGGCGTGCTGTACGGCACGCAGGTGGTGCAGGTGCTCAGGGCCGACCGGGCCGGCGGGACCGACGGCGGGGCGGCTGCCGGGTGATCAAGGGCAAGGGCGAGCACGCCGAGGGTGCGCCGGACCCGATGGTCCGCCGGGCCCTCGAGTTGCGCAGCGACGAGCACACCAGCCACCGCCCGCGGATCGGCAACATGTCGACTTCGCTGCTCATCGAGTTGTTTACGGATCACCTCGACAGCGGGTACGCCGCGGCGGCTCGTCGACAAAAGGACGAGTCGCCGAAGGGACGGAAGCGGACCACTGCGATCCTCGCCGTCGGGCTGCTGCTGCTCGGCCTCGTGCTCGCCACCGCGTACCGGGCGACGCAGCGGCAGGCGCCGGACTCCGAGCGGGCCCGGCAGGCGCTCGTTCAGGACGTGCAGGACGGGTCGGCGCTGTCCGACTCCCTGCAACGGCGGGCCCAGCAGCTGTCCGGGCAGCTGTCCCGGGAACGGGACGCGGCGCTGACCGCGAGCCGGGCCGGCGATCGGGCCGCCGCCGAGGTGCGCAGGCTGGAGGAGGCGGCGGCGCAGCGGCCGGTGCACGGGCCCGGGGTGGCGGTCGTGGTCGGCGACGCGTCCGGCACCGAGCAGGTGGACCCGAACACCGGCCAGCGGGTGCCGGTGCCCGCCGACGACAACGGCCGGATCCAGGACCGGGACCTGCAGAGCCTGGTGAACGCGTTCTGGGCGGCCGGCGCGGAGGCGGTGTCGGTGGGCGGGCAGCGGCTCGCGCCGACCACGACGATCCGCGCGGCCGGCGAGGCGATCCTGGTCGACCTGCGGCCGGTGCAGAGCCCGTACACGCTCGCGGCGGTCGGGGATCCGGCCACGCTCCTGCCGCGGTTCGCCGACAGCGAGGCGGCGCGGCGGTTCCAGTCGTACACCGGGCTGTACGGAATCCAGTTCACCGTGCGGGCGGCGAAGAACCTGCAGCTGCCGGCGGCGACCGACCCCGACCTCCGCTACGCCTCGCCGGTGCCGCCGCCGACTACTGTGTCGGACTCGACGCCGAGTTCGGCACCGGCGCCGCGACCCTC
>DATBFW010000200.1:0-23278 GCA_036558285.1 Mycobacteriales bacterium
CACTCACCCCGTCGCACGTGCTGGAGGCGATGGGCGTGCTCTCGCACGGAAACGTGCGCGTCTCGCTGCACCGCGACACCACCGAGGCCGACGTCGACCGGTTCCTCGCCGTACTGCCCGGGATCGTGGCGGACCTCCGGACGGGACTCGAGGGCCTGTGATCACCCTCGACCAGCGCGGCCGCCGCTGCCCGCTGCCGATCATCGAGCTGGCCCGGCACATCGGCGACGTGCCGGTCGACGAACTGATCGCGCTGGCCGCCGACGACCCGGCCGCCCGCCTGGATGTCCAGGCATGGTGTCGGATGCGCGGCCACGAGTACGCCGGCGAGGACACCGCGGCCGACGGCGTTCCGCTCTACCTCGTACGGCGCCGTCGATAAACCACTTGGCCCCCCCGCTCACGCTTGACGCATGGGATGGGTGGTCGAGAAGGACATCGACGCGTACGCCGACCGGGTGCTGCCGTGGCTGGCCGCCAACCCCGCGTGGAACTCGGTGGCGGCCACCGTCCTCATCACCCGCCGGGACGGAACGGTCCGCGGCGACGACCCGTGGCTGGCGTGGCTGCCGGACGCGTCCGGCGCCGTCGCCGCCGTCGCGCTGCGCACCCCGCCGCGCGGCCTGCTGCTGTCGAAGTTCCCCGCCGCCGCCGTCCGCGGCCTGGCCGACGTCGCCCCGCCCGACCTGCCCGAGGCGGTGGGTCCGGCCGAGCAGGTCGGCGAGTTCGGCACCGCGTACGCGCACCGGACCGGCGCCACCGCCCGGCTGAACCGCCGCGACCGCCTGTACGAGCTGACCGAGCCGGCCGAGCCGCCGCGACCGGCCGGCCGACCCCGGCTGGCCGAGGACGCTGATGCTGAGCTCTGCACCAGGTGGCTGGCCGACTTCGACGCCGACACCGGCTTCACCGCGCAGCCCGATGTCGAGACGTCGCGGCGGGTCATCGCGCAGCGCCGGGTCTGGTTGTGGGACGTCGACGGCACGCCGGTCTGCCTGGTGGGGCACACGCCGACCGTCGCAGGGGTGAGCCGGATCGGGCCGGTGTGGACGCCGCCGGAACATCGCCGGCACGGGTACGCGGCCGCCACCACCGCCGCGGTCGCCGCCGGGCTGGCCGCGCGCGGCCGGGTCGTCCTGTTCGCCGACAACGCCAACCTGACGTCCACGGGCGTGTACCTGCGGATCGGCTTCCGGCCGGTCGGCGACTGGGATGAGTGGCTGCTGGAATACTGAGCCGCTACCGAATGGCTCGGCACCCCGACGATCGGAGAGCCACCCCGTGTGCGGCTTGCTCGGCTTCCTCAGCAACGACGGCACCGCGAAAGAGGTCCGGGACGATCTCGCGGCCGCGCTCGACCTGTGCCGGCACCGCGGCCCGGACGAGGGCGGCACCCTCAACGACGACGACACGGTGCTCGGCTTCCGCCGGCTGTCGATCATCGACCTGGACAAGAGTCACCAGCCGCTGCCGTACGACGACGGGCGTTACTGGCTGCTGTTCAACGGCGAGATCTACAACTACCTGGAGCTGCGCGGGCAGCTGATCCGCGAGCACGGGGCGGGATTCGCCACCGACGGGGACGGCGAGGTGATCCTGGCCGCGTACAAGCAGTGGGGTGAGCAGTGCGTGTCGCGGCTGCGCGGTATGTTCGCGTTCCTGATCTGGGACAGCCAGGAGCGGGTGCTGTTCGGCGCCCGGGACTGGTTCGGGATCAAGCCGCTGTTCACGATGACCGACTCGCGCGGCACGTTCTTCGGGTCGGAGAAGAAGTCACTGCTGGCGCTGGCCCAGGGTCCCGGGGGCAACGGCGCGGAGCTGGACACCAGGTCGCTGCAGCACTACCTGACCCTGCAGTACGTCCCGGAGCCGGCCAGCATGCACGCCGGCATCACCCGGATCGAGAGCGGCACCGCGTTCCGGCAGCGGCCGGGCGGCCCGGTCGAGAGCTGGCGCTACTTCGAGCCCACCTTCCCGATCGCCCAGGTGGACGACGCCGAGCGGCTCTACCGCCAGGTCCGCGAGGTGATGGAGGACTCGGTCGCCAAGCACATGCGCGCCGACGTCACGGTCGGCTCGTTCCTGTCCGGCGGCATCGACTCGACCGCGATCGCGGCGCTGGCCAAGCGGCACAACCCCGACCTGATCACGTTCACCACCGGGTTCCAGCGGGCCGGCTACTCGGAGGTCGACGTCGCGGCCGAGTCGGCGGCGGCGATCGGCGTCCGGCACGTGGTGAAGACCGTGTCCCCGCAGGAGATGATGGACACGCTGCCGTTGATCGTCTGGTATCTGGACGACCCGGTGGCCGACCCCGCGCTGGTCCCGCTCTACTTCGTCGCCCGCGAGGCGCGCAAGCACGTCAAGGTGGTGCTGTCCGGGGAGGGCGCGGACGAGCTGTTCGGCGGCTACAACATCTACCGGGAACCGCTGTCGCTGCGGGCGCTGACCTCGCTGCCCGGCGGCGTGCGGCACGCGCTCGGCGCGGTCGGCCGGCGGATGCCGGAGGGGGTGCGCGGCAAGGACCTGCTCCGCCGCGGCTCGATCCCGCTGGAGGAGCGCTACTACGGCAACGCCCGCATCTTCCGCGACGACGAGCTCGGCTTCCTGCGCACCCGCGACCCGAGCGTGTCGTTCCGGGACGTCACCGACCCGCTGTACGCGCGGATCGCCGGCGCCGACGACGTGACCCGCATGCAGTACGTCGACCTGTTCACCTGGCTGCGCGGCGACATCCTGGTCAAGGCCGACAAGATGACGATGGCCAACTCGCTGGAGCTGCGGGTGCCGTTCCTCGACCCGGAGGTGTTCCGGGTCGCCTCGACGCTTCCCGTCGAGGCGCGGGTGACGCGGGAGCAGACCAAGGTGGCGCTGCGCCGGGCGCTGGCCGAGGTGGTTCCGCCGCACGTGCTGGAGCGGCGCAAGCTCGGCTTCCCGGTGCCGATCCGGCACTGGCTCAAGGACGAGATGTACGACTGGGCCCGGGACGTGATCGAGGCCAGCGGCACCGAATACCTGCTCGACCGGGCGGCGGTGCTGCGGATGCTCGACGACCACCGCGCCGGGCCGCACGACTACAGCCGCAAGCTGTGGACGCTGCTGGTGTTCATGATCTGGCACGGGATCTTCGTGGAGCGCCGGATCACCCCGGAGATCCCCGCCACCGTCTATCCCGTCGCCCTCTGACCGCCGGGGATCCGGGGCGGCCCGGCGCCGCGGTGGCGGGGTCAGTCCGGGAGGTGGGCTCCGATCTCGGCGGCGGCGTCGGCGCCGTATACCTCGCCGAGCCTGGCGGTGAACTCGGCCGGCACCACCGCATACTCCTGCGGCCCGTCGGCCTCCAGCACCAGCGTCGCCAGCGTCGCCCCGACCTGCGCCGACCGCTGCGGGCTCAGCCCCCACGAGGTCGCGCCGAGGAACCCGGAGCGGAACCCGTCGCCGACGCCGGTCGGGTCGACGACCTCCCGCGGCGGCACGACCGGGATCTCCAGCGGCGCCGCACCCTGGGACTCGATCCGGATGCCGTCCGCCCCGTACGTGGTGACCCTGGTGCGGACCCGCTTGAGCACCTCGGCGTCGCTCCAGCCGGTCTTCTGCTCCAGCAGTGCCTTCTCGTAGTCATTGGTGAACAGGTACGTCGCGCCGTCGACCAGCGTCTTGATGTCCTCGCCACCCATCAGCGCCATCTGCTGGGACGGGTCGGCCGCGAACGGGTAGCCGCGCTCCCGGCACTCGTCGGTGTGCCGCAGCATCGCCTGCGGGTCGTCCGGCGCGATGCAGACCACATCGAACCCGCCGATGCGCGCGGCGACCGGGGCCAGCTCGATCAGCCGGGCCTCGGACATCGCACCCGGGTAGAACGACGCGATCTGGCACTGCTCGTCGTCGGTCGTGCACACGAACCGGGCGGTGTGCGCGGTCTCGCTGATCAGCACCGAGTCGCAGTCGACGTTGTGCCGCTCCAGCCAGGACCGGTAGTCGGCGAAGTCCTGCCCGGCCGCGCCGACGAGCACCGGCCGCAGCCCGAGCTGACCCAGCCCGTACGCGATGTTGGCGCCGATGCCGCCGCGGCGGATCACGAGGTCGTCCACCAGGAACGACAGCGACACCTTGTGCAGGTGCTCCGGCAGCAGCTGCTCGGAGAACTTGCCGGCGAAGTGCATGAGGTGGTCGGCGGCGATCGAGCCGGTGACGGCGATGGGCACGGCGGTCCTCGGGGGTGGGAAGGGAGCTATCGGGCCACACCGAAGCGGCCGGAGCCAGACTACCGAGCACGCGGGTGCGGCCGGGACGCCGACCCACCCGGGAAACGCCGCGAGCCGCGCCCGGAGCAGTCCGGGCGCGGCTCGCGGAACGCCGCCCGCCTAGCTGAACGAGTCGCCGCAGGCGCAGGAGCTCGTCGCGTTGGGGTTGTCGATGGTGAAGCCCTGCCGCTCGATGGTGTCGACGAAGTCGATCGTCGCGCCGGTCAGGTAGGGCACGCTCATCCGGTCCACCACGACCTCGACCCCGTTGAAGTCGGTGACCTGGTCGCCGTCGATGGACCGCTCGTCGAAGAACAGCGAGTAGCGCAGGCCGGAGCACCCGCCGGGCTGCACGGCGATGCGAAGCCGCAGGTCGTCACGGCCTTCCTGGTCCAACAGCGCCTTGACCTTGGCCGCCGCGCCGTCGGTGAGGACCACTGACTTCTGGGCCTCGGTCGTCGTCTCCGTCGTCTCCAGGGACACGGTCACTCCCACTCGCTCGGGTCGCCTTCGGCGGGACCAACACGTCGCCCGCCCTCCGGTGTTCCCCATCGTACGTCCGCGGCCCGCCGGCGTACCGCTCCGGCCGGGGTGTCGGTCCGATCACACCGGTCCTACCTGCGGCTCCATTCGCCCGCCACGTGGGCGGCGAGCTCGGCCAGCCGGTCGCCCGGGCGCGCCATCGCTGCCTCGACCGAGCCGGCCTGCTCGGCCACCGAGTACGCCGCCTCGACTCCGGCGGCCGCCGCCTGCTGCCGGCCCAGTGACACCTGGCCGGCCAGCACCAGGCAGGGCACGCCGTGCGCGGTGGCGGCCTTGGCCACCCCGCCGGCGACCTTTCCCCGTACGGACTGGAAGTCGAACGAGCCCTCGCCGGTGAGCACCAGGTCGGCCTCGGCCAGGGCCGCGGGCAGGTCCACCGCGTCGAAGATCATCTCGCCGCCGGACCGCCGGGTGCCGCCGAGCGCGAGCACGGCCGCACCGAGCCCGCCGGCCGCGCCGGCGCCCGGGAGGTCGATCAGCCCGGCCGGCGCGCCCGGGATGTCCCGCTCGGCCACCTCGGCCCACCGGGCGAGCGCCGCGTCGAGCCGGTCGAGGTCCTCCGGCTGGAGTCCCTTCTGCGGACCGAACACCGCGCTGGCGCCGTGCGGCCCGCACAGCGGGTTGTCCACGTCGGTGGCGGCGACGATCGTCGCGTCGCGCAGCTGCACCGCACCGTCGAGCTTGGCCAGCTCGGCCAGCGCGAGCCCGCCGTACGGGAGGGCGGCGCCGGCGGCGTCGAGCGGGGTGATGCCGAGCGCCGTGAGCATGCCCATGCCGGCGTCGTTGGTGGCCGACCCGCCCAGGCCGACGACCAGCGTCGTGGCGCCGCACTCGACCGCAGCCGCGAGCAGCGCGCCGAGCCCGAACGTGCTGGTCACCAGCGGGTTGCGCTCCGCCGCGGTGAGCAGGTGCAGCCCGCAGGCCTGGGCCGACTCGACGTAGGCGGTGTCGCCGACGACCAGCACGGCGCCCACCACCGGCCGGCCAAGCGGGTCGGTGGTCTGCACCGGCACCGTCTGCCCGTCGAGCACCGTGGACAGCACGTCCACGAAGCCGGGACCGCCGTCGGACATGGGCAGCAGGACGAGCTCGTCGTCCGGCGCCACCTGGGTCCAGCCCGCCCGGATCGCCTCCGCGGCCTCGACGGCCGTCAGCGTCCCGCCGAACGAATCCGGCGCCACCACCACTCGCACGCGCGCAGTGTGTCATCCCACGGTGCGCAGGAAACTCCCCAACATCGGGAGGAAGCCCGGCGCCAGCTGGCTGGTCCGGTCGACCCCCGGCTCGGGGTCGGCGACGAACAGCCCGTGGTCGGCGCCGGGGAACACGGCCAGCCCCGCCAGCCGGGGCGCGCCGGCGACCCAGCCGGCGACGGCGGCCGGCACCGGCACCAGCGCGTCGGCCGCGCCGAACAGGGCCAGCGCCGGGCAGCGCACGTCGGGCAGCACGGTCGACGGCTCGAAGTCGATCAGCCGGGCGACGTACGCGAGCATGTCGGCGGTGTCGAAGTAACGGGTGGCCGGCTCGTACCAGGGCTGGTCGGCGTGCCGCCGCTGGAGCTCGACCACGCCGGCCGGGTCCTCGCCGGCCCGCAGCCGCCGGGTCCGCTCGTAGATCCAGGCCAGCGCCGCGGCGACCTGCCCGTCGGTCAGGCCGGCGGCGCGGACGTCGACCTCGATCCGGTGCCGCTCCTGCGCGGCCGGGCCGACGCCGGGCCCGGACAGCGAGACGAGGAAGTCGGCGTCGGCGGCGGCGAGCATGCCGACCCAGCCGCCCTGGCTGAACCCGAACAGCCCGACCGGGCCGGCGACGGCGGGGTGCTTGCGCAGCACGGCCAGCGCCTCCCGCTCCTCGGCTGCCCGGTCGTCGAGCGTCTGCGTCAGCCAGTTGCCCGGGGAGCCGCCGCAGCCGGCCCGGTCGTGGGTGAGGACGACCGCGCCCAGCTCGGCGATCCGCTCGGCCCAGCCGCCCCAGTCGTCGCAGCAGCCCTCGCCGGAGCCGTCGACCAGCACCAGCGCGGCGACCGGCTCGTCCGGCACGTGCACCAGCGCCCGCAGCTCCCCCACGGTCGTCCACTCAGTCCTCAGCATCGGTGCCTCCGATCGGGGTGCCGGCCAGCAACAGCCGGACGAATCGGGCGCCCTCCGGCCGCGAGGCGCCTTCGGTCACGCGGGCCACGTACGGCTCGAGCACGGCCCGCAGCTGCTGCCGGATCTCGACCAGCTCGTCGGCGGTGACCGGCAGGCTCGCGCCGCCCAGGAACGCCGCGTCCTGCCAGTGCGCCGGCTCGGCGGCCCGGCGGGCGGTCCAGCCGAGCACCCGGTCGGCCTCCCGCTGGGCGAAGACCCGGTCGAGCTGGTCGGTCACCGGGCCGCTCTGCCAGCTCTGCTCGACGTCGGTGAGCTGCCACACCCGCTCGCGGCGGTCGGGGCCGGCCGTCGCCTCCTCGACGAACCCGTACTTGGCCAGCTGCCGGAGGTGGAACGAGCAGCTCGCCTGGCTCACCCCGAGGTGCCGCCCGCACCGGGCCGCCGTCGACGGGCCCAGCGTGACCAGCGCCTCCAGGAGATCGAGCCGCAGCGGGTGGGCCAGCGCCCGGACGGTCATGGGGTCGGTGATCCGCACGATGCCAAAGCTATCTTTGACGTTCCAGAGTGTCAAAGGTCTCTTTGAGGAATCGCGAAATGGCGCGCACGTTGAAGGGGGTGAAGGAGAGGATGGCCAGATGACCACGGACCTCGACCTGCCGGCCGGCGTGACGCCGACGCCGCTCGCGCTGCTGCTGCTCGGCCGCGGTTCCGACCCGGACTCCGAGCGCGGCGTCGACTGTCCCGGCGCGCTGCCGGACGCCTCCGACCCCGAGCTGGTCGAGCGGGCCGCGGCGGCCAGGGCCGCGCTGGGTGAGCGGGCCTTCGTGCTCGGCCACCACTACCAGCGCGAGGAGGTCATCCGGTTCGCCGACGTGACCGGCGACTCGTTCAAGCTCGCGCAGCAGGCGGCGGCCCGCCCGGACGCCGAGTACGTCGTGTTCTGCGGCGTGCACTTCATGGCCGAGAGCGCCGACATCCTCACCTCGGACGCGCAGCAGGTCGTGCTGCCCGACCTCGCCGCCGGCTGCTCGATGGCCGACATGGCGACGTTCGACCAGGTCGAGGACGCCTGGGAGATCCTCCAGGACGCCGGCGTGGCGGACGCCACCGTGCCGGTCACGTACATGAACTCGTCGGCGGCGATCAAGGGCTTCACCGGCCGGCACGGCGGCACCGTCTGCACGTCGTCGAACGCGCATCGGGCGCTGGACTGGGCCTTCGGCGAGCGCGGCGCGCAGAAGGTGCTGTTCCTGCCCGACCAGCACCTCGGCCGGAACACCGCCGTGCTGGAGATGGGCATGGCGCTGGACGACTGTGTGGTCTTCGACCCGCACAAGCCGGGCGGCGGGGTGTCCGCGGACGCGCTGCGGGCGGCCCGGATGATCCTCTGGCGCGGGCACTGCTCGGTGCACGGCCGGTTCCGCCGGGAGGCGGTCGACGACGTGCGGGCGCGCATCCCCGGCGTGCAGGTGATCGTGCACCCCGAGTGCCGGCACGACGTGGTCACCGCGGCCGACCTGGTCGGCTCGACGGAATACATCATCCGCACGATCGACGCGGCCCCGGCCGGCTCGGCGTTCGCCGTCGGCACCGAGCTCAACCTGGTGCAGCGGCTGGCGAAGCGGCACCCGGACAAGACCGTGGTGTTCCTGGAGAAGACGGTCTGCTACTGCTCCACGATGAACCGGATCGACCTGCCGCACCTGGTCCGCTCGCTGGAGTCGCTCGCGGCCGGCCAGGTGGTCAACCGCATCACGGTCGATCCGGAGACCGCCGGCCACGCCCGCGCCGCCCTCGATCAGATGCTCGCGCTGCCCTGAACCGGCCGGCTTCCCCGCCCGGGCAGGTTGCCCCGCTGCACTAGGCTCGTCGGCGTGAGGCTGCTGCGGCGCCGGAGCGAGACTCCGGCCGAGGTCGACCCGGACCAGCAGGTCGCCGCGGACGCCGCCGCCCCGGGCCGGCCGAGTGGCAAGGGCAAGCCCACGCCGCGCCGGCGGGAGGCGCAGAAGCGCCGCACCGGTCCGGTCGCGCCGCCGCCGAGGACCCGGCGCGAGGCGGTCCGCCGCCAGCGCGAGCTGGGCAACGACCGGCGGGCCGAGGCACGCGAGGGCCTGCGGGCGGGCGACGAGCGCTACCTGCCGCCCCGCGACCAGGGTCCGGAGCGCCGGATGGTCCGCGACATCGTCGACTCGCGCCGCAATGCGGGCGTGCTGTTCCTTGTCTCCGCCGTCGTCTACTTCATCGGCCTGCTCGTCCCGAGCGTGCAGATCAAGGCCGCGATCACCGCGCTGTGGCTGACCGTGCTGATCCTGCTGATCGTGGACTCGGCGGTGATCGGCCTGCGGATCCGCAAGCTCATGCGCCAGCGCTTCCCCGACTCGAAGGAGCCGCTGGGCCGGCTGATCTTCTACGGGGCGACCCGGGCGACGATGATCCGCCGTTGGCGGATGCCGAAGCCGGCGGTCGAGGTCGGCGACGCGATCTAGGAACCGCCCGGGCCTTCACTAGGCTCGGGTCCGTGGAATTCCGTCGACTGGGCCGCAGCGGCCTGACCGTCTCCGAGATCGCCTACGGCAACTGGATCACCCACGGCAGCCAGGTGGAGGAGGACGCGGCGAAAGCCTGTGTCCAGGCCGCCCTGGACTCCGGCATCACCACTTTCGACACCGCCGACGTATACGCCAGGACCCGCGCCGAGTCGGTCCTCGGCCGGGCGCTGTCGGGGGTGCGGCGGGAGAGCTACGAGCTGTTCACCAAGGCCTACTGGCCGACCGGGCCGGGGCCGAACGACCGCGGGCTCGGCCGCAAGCACCTGATCGAGAGCTGCCACGCCTCGCTGCGCCGGCTCGGCACCGACTACGTCGACCTCTACCAGGCCCACCGGTACGACCGGAGCACGCCGCTGGAGGAGACGATGCTGGCGTACGCGGACCTGGTCCGGCAGGGCAAGGTCCTCTACGTCGGCGTCTCCGAGTGGCGGGCCGACCAGATCGCGGCCGCCGCCGAGCTGGCCCGCGAGCTGCGGGTGCCGCTGATCTCCAACCAGGCGCAGTATTCGATGCTCTGGCGGGTCATCGAGGCCGAGGTGGTGCCGACCTGCGAGCGGGAGGGCATGAGCCAGCTGGTGTTCTCGCCCATCGGGCAGGGCGTGCTGACCGGCAAATACCAGCCGGGTACGGCGCTGCCGGCCGGCTCGCGCGCGACCGACGAGAAGGGCGGCGCCAACTTCATCCGGCGGATGCTCACCGACGAGGTGCTCACCCGGGTCCAGGCGCTCAAGCCGATCGCCGACGACTGCGGCCTGTCGATGGCGCAGCTCGCCGTGGCCTGGGTGCTGCAGAACCCGAACGTCTCGGCCGCGATCATCGGTGCCAGCCGGCCGGACCAAGTGGTCGAGAACGTCAAGGCCTCCGGCGTACGGCTGGAGCCGGCGGTGCTGGCCCGCATCGACCAGGCGCTCGGCGACATCGTCGAGCGGAACCCCGCCCGTACCGGGGACTGAGCCGTGCCTCGCGCCGGCCGGGGGTCAGCCCTCGGCCGGGGTGAGGGGCATCGAGTATTCGACGCGGTCGTCCTCGACGAGCACGACCTGGGTGACGCCGGAGTCGAGCAGGTCGCGCCAGGTCTCCCCCAGCCAGGACTCGGCGTCGCCCTTCGCGCCGAAGGTCTCGTCACCGTCCGGCGGCGGCACCGGCCGGCCGTCGGCGTCCTCGTAGCGCCAGCTCCACGTCACGCCCGGCAGGCTACCTGCCGATCCTGGCCCGCTCCCCGGCCGCCCTGGCGGGCGTCGCAGGATGGTCGGGTAGCGTCGCCGGCCGGCATCGACGGAGGACCCCGTGACCGCAGAGCTCGACCTGGACGCGCTGGCCGCCCTCGTCCAGCCGCTCGACGCCGAGGCCTCGGCGGCGACCAGGCAGCGGCTCGACTCGCTGGCCCGCTCGCCGGACGCGCTCGGCCGGCTGGACGAGCTGACCGTCTGGCTGGCCGGCGCGCAGGGCTCGGCACCGCCCCGGGACCCCGACCGCACCCGCGTCGTGGTGTTCGCCGGTGAGCACGGCGTCGCCTACGCGGGCGTCTCGGCGTACCCGCCCGAGGCCACCGCGTGGATGTTCCAGCTGGCCAACTCCGGCGGTTCGGCGGTCAGCTCGCTGGCCCGTACGGTCGGCGCCAGCAGCCGGCTGCTCGACCTCTCGGTCGACGCGGGCACCCCGCAGGAGCTGCAGACGTACAAGGTGCGGCGCGGCAGCGGGAGGATCGACCAGGAGGACGCGCTCACCCTGGCCGAGGCCGAGACCGCCTTCCGCAACGGCATCGCGATCGCCGACGAGGAGGTCGACGGGGGCGCGGACCTGCTGATCCCGGGCGAGCTCGGGGTCGCCGCCAGCACGGTGGCGGCGGTGCTCGTCGCCGCGCTCACCGACTCCGAGCCGGTCAAGGTCATCGGCCGCGGCTCCGGCGTCGACGACCGGGCCTGGATGCGCAAGGTGGTCGCGATCCGGGACGGCCGGCGGCGGGCGCGGCCGTTCGCGGCCGACCCGATGGCGCTGCTCGCGGTCGGCGGCGGCGCCGACGTCGCCGCGATGACCGGCTTCCTCATCGAGGCCGCGGTACGGCGCACGCCGGTGCTCCTCGACGGCGTCCTGTCCACGGCCGCGGCGCTCGTCGCACATGCGATCGCGCCGGACGCCGCCGCCTGGTGGCGGGCGGCGCACCGCACCGCCGAGCCGGCGCAGACGATCGCGCTGCGGTTCCTCGGCCTGGAGCCGGTGCTCGACCTCGGCATCCATGCCGGCGAGGGAGCCGGCGCGCTGGCCGTGCTGCCGCTGCTGCGGGCCGGCGTCCGCGCCTGCGCCGAGACCTCCACCGCCGAGGACGCCAACCTGCCGCGGATCACCCCGTCCGGTTGACCGGCGCCGACCGGCGGGTCAGCGCACGTGCGGCGGCACGTCGGGGGTTGACCGCCGCCGACCGGCGGGTCAGCGCACGTGCGGCGGCACGAACGGCGGCTTGACCACCCGCACCGGCGCGGGCCGCCCGCGCACGTCGACGACGACCTCGTCACCCTCGCCGACCCCGGACGCGGCGGCGAGCAGGGCGAGGCCGATGCCCTTCTTCAGGGTCGGCGAGAACGTCCCGCTGGTCACCTCGCCGACGACCGCGTCGCCGGCCAGCACCGACTGGTGCGGGCGTGGAATGCCGCGCCCGAGCGCCTCGATCCCCCACAGCAACCGCGCCGCGCCGCGCTCCCGCTCGGCCAGCAACGCGTCCCGCCCCCAGAACGCCGGCTTCTTCCAGCCGACCGCCCAGCCCGAGCGGGCCTGCACCGGGGTGATCTCCAGGGACAGGTCCTGCCCGTGCAGCGGGTAGCCCATCTCGGTCCGGAGTGTGTCCCGGGCGCCGAGCCCGCACGGCTGCACGCCGAGGTCCGCGCCCTCGGCCAGCAACGCGTCCCAGAGCGCACCGGCCTGCCCGGCCGGCGGCAGCAGCTCGTACCCATGCTCGCCGGTGTAGCCGGTCCGGCAGACCACCAGCTCGTCGCCGTTCCAGGCGGACACCGTGTAGCTCATGTAGTCGTGCTCGTACGGCAGCCCGAGCCGGGCCAGCAGCTCGGCCGAGTGCGGGCCCTGCACGGCGAGCACGCCGTAGTCCCGGTGCTCGTCGGTGACCGTGACCCCGCCCGGTGCCGCCGCCGACAGCCGGCGCACCACCTCGGCCGTGTTCGCCGCGTTCGGCACCAGGAACACGTGGTCGTCGGCGAACAGGTACGCGATGAGGTCGTCGACCACGCCGCCGGAGGCCGCGTCGCAGCACAGCGTGTACTGCGCCTGGCCCGGGCCGATCCGGCCCAGGTCGTTGGTCAGCGCCGCGTTGACGAACCCGGCCGCGCCGGCCCCGCGGACCCGCGCCTTGCCCAGGTGCGAGACGTCGAAGACGCCCACCGCCGAGCGGACCGCGGTGTGCTCCCGGATCACGCCGCCACCGGAGGCGCCGTACTCGATCGGCATCTCCCAGCCGCCGAAGTCGGCCAGCTTCGCGCCGAGCGCGACGTGCCGGTCGTACAGCGGCGAGCGGAGCAGGTCGGTCGTCATGGCGGCAGTGTCCCAGCGGCGCACCCGGCCGTACGGCCGGGGCCGCCCCAGTCCGTTCCGATGGACAGCGCACGGCATAGCATCGGCGCAGGGTGCAGGCCCTGCCGCCGCTCGGCGGCGCCCCGCCGCACCCCGACCTCTGACGGGACGGAGCACCGTGGCCGAGCTGACCTTCGCCTTGCCGGAACTCGACGGCCTCGAGGCCGACGCGCTGATCGTCGGCACGTTCTCCACGCCGGACGGCGTGCGGCTCGCCGCCGGCGCCGACGCGGCCGACGCCGCGCTGGACGGGCGGCTGCTGGCGGCGCTGACCGCCGTCGGCGCGACCGGCAACGAGGACGACGTGGTCAAGCTTGCCGCCGGTGGCTCGTCCCCGGTGCCGCTGGTGGTCGCGGCCGGCCTCGGGACGGCGCCGGCCGAGGGGCAGGCGCCGACCCCCCAGGCCGTGGCCAGGGCGGCCGGCGCGGCGGTGCGGGCGCTCGGCGGCAGGGCCAGGGTCGCCTGCACGCTCGGGCTCGCCGGCGGCGACGGCGCGGTCGCCGAGCTCGCCGCCGCGGCGGCCGAGGGCGCGCTGCTCGGCGCGTACACGTTCGGCGCGTACCGCAGCGGCGACGGCGCCAAGACCGCCCCGCCCGGGCTGGTCACGCTGCTGGTGCCCGACCCCAAGGACGAGGAGCTGGCCGCGGCCGGGCGCCGGGCCGGGGTGGTCGCCGCCGCCGCCGCGCTCGCCCGCGACCTGGTCAACACCCCGCCGAACGACCTGCCGCCGGCCGAGTTCGCCCGGCGCGCCGAGGAGGCCGGGCTGGCCGCCGGGCTCGAGGTCGAGGTGCTCGACGAGGACGCGCTCGCCGCGGCCGGCTTCGGCGGCGTGCTCGGCGTCGGCGGCGGCTCGCAGCGCCCGCCGCGGCTGGTCCGGATCAGGCACGCCGGCACCGGCCCGCGGATAGCCCTGGTCGGCAAGGGGATCACGTTCGACTCCGGCGGCATCTCCATCAAGCCGTCCGCGGGCATGGACCAGATGAAGGCCGACATGGCCGGCGCCGCCGCGATCGTCGCGGTCATGACCGCGGTCGCCGGCCTCGACCTGCCGGTCGAGGTCACCGCCACCGTCCCGATGGCGGAGAACCTGCCCAGCGGCTCGGCGTACCGGCCGGCCGACGTACTGACCATGTACGGCGGCAAGCGGGTCGAGGTGCTCAACACCGACGCCGAGGGCCGGCTGATCCTCGCCGACGCGATCGTGCGGGCCTGCGAGGACTCCCCCGCCTACCTCATCGAGACCTCGACGCTCACCGGCGCCCAGCGGGTCGCGCTCGGCGACCGTACGGCCGGGGTGATGGGCACCGACGCGCTGCGGGCCCGGGTGGTCGCCGCCGGCGAGCGGGTCGGCGACGACATGTGGCCGATGCCACTGCCCGGCTACCTGCGCCCCGGTCTGGACTCCAAGGTGGCCGACATCGCCAACGTCGCCGGCGACCGCAGCGCCGGGATGCTGGTGGCCGGGGTGTTCCTGCGCGAGTTCGTTGCCGACGGCGTTGAGTGGGTACACATCGACGTGGCCGGCCCCGCGTACAACAACGGCCGGCCGTGGGGGTACACGCCCAAGGGTGCAACCGCAGTCCCGCTGCGCGCCATTCTTGCGACGCTGGAGGACATCGCCGGCGCCGGCTGACCGGTTCGCGGCGGGCATTGCGCGAGTGCCAAGATGGGTTCAAGCAGAGATCGCGAGGCGACCGCCTCCGGTCCGGCGAGAACAGCTAGGAGAACCCCGGTGGCTGAGACCGACGTCGACCTCGTCATCCTGGGCGGCGGCAGCGGTGGATACGCGTGCGCGCTGCGTGCGGCAGAGCTCGGCATGAGCGTCGTGCTGATCGACAGGGCGGAGCTGGGCGGCACATGCCTGCACCGCGGCTGCATCCCCACCAAGGCGCTGCTGCACGCCGGCGAGGTCGCCGATCTCGCCCGGGAGAGCGAGCAGTTCGGCGTGCACGCCTCGCTCGAGGGCGTCGACGCGGCCGGCGTCCGCAAGTATCAGGAGGGCGTCGTCGCCCGGCTCTACAAGGGCCTGCAGGGCCTGGTGAAGGGCCGCGGCATCCAGTTCGTCACCGGCGAGGGACGGCTGGTCTCCGCCACCGCCGTCCGGGTCGGCGACACGACGTACACGGGCAAGCACGTCGTGCTGGCAACCGGGTCGGCGGCCAAGACGCTGCCCGGCCTCGAGGTGGACGGCGCCCGGGTGCTGTTCAGCGACCACGCGCTCAAGCTCGACCGGGTGCCGGCGTCGGTGATCGTCCTCGGCGGCGGCGTCATCGGGGTCGAGTTCGCCAGCATCTGGAAGTCCTTCGGCGCCGACGTGACGATCGTCGAGGCGCTGCCGCACCTCGTCCCGCTGGAGGACGAGGCCAGTTCCAAGCTGCTGGAGCGGGCCTTCCGCCGCCGTGGCATCACGTTCAAGCTCGGCGCGCGCTTCGCCGGCGTCGAGCACACCGACCAGGGCGTCCTGGTGTCGCTGGAGGGCGGCGAGACGCTGGAGGCCGAGCTGCTGCTGGTCGCCGTCGGCCGCGGGCCGGTCTCGGCCGACCTCGGCTACGAGGACGTCGGCGTCGCCGTCGACCGCGGCTTCGTCAAGGTCGACGCCTACTGCCAGACCAACATCCCCACGATCTCCGCGGTCGGCGACCTGATCGCCACCCCGCAGCTCGCGCACGTCGGCTTCGGCGAGGGCATCCTCGTCGCCGAGCGGCTCGCCGGCCTGCCGGTGGTGCCGATCGACTACGCGGGCGTCCCGCGGGTGACCTACTCCGAGCCCGAGGTCGCCTCGGTCGGCCTGACCGAGGCACAGGCCGCCGAGAAGTACGGCGCGGAGCAGCTCAAGACTGTCACCTACGACCTCGCCGCCAACGGCAAGAGCCAGATCCTGAAGACCGCCGGCGCGGTCAAGGTGATCCAGGAGAAGGACGGGCCCGTGGTCGGCGTGCACATGGTCGGCAGCCGGGTCGGGGAGCTGCTGGCCGAGGCCCAGCTGATCTACAACTGGGAGGCGCTGCCCAGCGAGGTCGCGCAGCTCATCCACGCCCACCCGACGCAGTCCGAGGCAGTGGGCGAGGCCCACCTCGCGCTGGCCGGCAAGCCGCTGCACGCGCACGGCTGACCCGGTCCACCGGCCCTGCCCCTGTCACACCGAAGGAGTCGTTGACCAATGTCGGTCTCCGTCACGATGCCCCGTCTCGGCGAGAGCGTCACCGAGGGCACCGTCACCCGCTGGCTCAAGAAGGAGGGCGAGCGGGTCGAGGCTGACGAGCCGCTGCTCGAGGTGTCCACCGACAAGGTCGACACCGAGATCCCGGCGCCCGCGTCCGGCACGCTGTCCTCCATCCGTGTCGGCGAGGACGAGACCGTCGAGGTCGGCGTCGAGCTCGCGGTGATCGACGAGGGCGGCTCGGGTGCCGCGCCGGCACCGGAGGCGCCCGCCCAGGGTGAGCCCGAGCCGGAGCAGGCGCCCGACGCGGCCGCGCCGGAGGCGCAGCAGCAGGCCCAGCCGGAGGAGCAGGCCCAGCCGGAGCCGGAGCAGGCTCCCGAGCCGGAGCCCGAGCCGCAGCAGCCGGCCGCGCAGGAGGAGCAGCAAGCCCCGCAGCAGCAGACCCCGCCGCAGCAGACCCCGCCGCAGCAGACCCCGCCGCAGCAGACCCCGGTCGCGCAGCAGGCCCCGCCGCAGCAGGCCCCGCCGCAGCAGGCCCCGGTCGCGCAGCAGGCCGCGCCGCCGGCGCCGCCGCAGCAGACCGCGCCGCCCTCCCCGCAGCAGCCGGCCGCCGCCCAGGCGGCGCCGCCCGCGCCGCCGCAGCAGGCCGACCAGGGCCCGGACGGCGAGGCCACCGGCGGCGCGTACGTGACGCCGCTGGTGCGCAAGCTCGCCGCCGAGCACGACGTCGACCTGGCCGGCATCCAGGGCACCGGAGTCGGCGGCCGGATCCGCAAGCAGGACGTGCTCGAGGCGGCCCGGTCGCGGCAGGCGACCCAGCCGCAGGCCCAGCCGGAGCCCGCCACCAGCAACGGCCGGACCGTCGCGACCGCCGCTCCGGCCGAGGCGCCGCCGCGGGTCGAGCCGTCCCCGCTGCGCGGGCGTACGGAGAAGATGTCCCGGCTGCGCGGTGTCATCGCCAAGCGGATGACCGAGTCGCTGCAGACCAGCGCGCAGCTGACCACGGTCGTCGAGGTGGACGTCACCCGGATCGCCCGGCTGCGGCAGCAGGCCAAGGCCGACTTCGAGCGGCGCGAGGGCGTGAAGCTGTCGTTCCTGCCGTTCTTCGCGGTCGCCACGGTCGAGGCGCTCAAGCAGCACCCGAACGTCAACGCGTCCATCGACACCGACGCGGGGACGATCACCTACCACGACGCCGAGCACCTCGGCATCGCGGTGGACACCGAGCGCGGGCTGCTGGTCCCGGTGATCCACGACGCCGGCGACCTCAACCTCGGCGGCATGGCCCGCAAGATCGCCGACCTCGCCGAGCGGACCCGGATCAACAAGGTCAGCCCGGACGAGCTCGGCGGCGGCACGTTCACGCTGACCAACACCGGCAGCCGCGGTGCCCTGTTCGACACGCCGATCATCAACCAGCCGCAGGTCGGCATCCTCGGCACCGGCGCGGTCGTGAAGCGCGCGGTCGTCGTCGACGACCCGAACCTCGGCGAGGTCATCGCGGTCCGGTCGGTGGTCTACCTGGCCCTGACGTACGACCACCGGCTGGTGGACGGCGCGGACGCGGCCCGCTTCCTGGTCACCGTGAAGGAACGGCTGGAGGCCGGCGCGTTCGAGTCCGAGCTCGGGCTCGGCTGATCCGGTCGCACCCGGCGCCCGCGACCGTCTCCGGTCGCGGGCGCCGTCGGGTCCGGGCAGGATCGGGTCCGTGAAGATCGCGGTCACCGGATCCTCCGGGCTGATCGGCTCGGCCCTACTGCCGGCCCTGCGCGACGACGGCCACACCGTGCTGCGGCTGGTGCGCCGCCCGCCGGCGCGCTCGGACGAGCTGCGCTGGGACCCGGCCGGCCGCACGCTCGACCCGGCCGCACTCGCCGGCGTCGACGCGGTGGTCAACCTCGCCGGGGTCGGCATCGGCGACCGGCGCTGGACCGCGGCGCGCAAGCAGGCCGTGCTGGCCAGCCGGGTCGACGCCACCGAGACGCTGAGCGCCGCCGTCGCCGCCGCCGAGCCCCGGCCGCGGGCGCTGCTGTCCGCCTCCGCGATCGGCTGGTACGGCGACACCGGCGACACCGTGGTGGACGAGTCCGACCCGGCCGGGCACGACTTCCTGGCCCACGTCTGCCTCCGCTGGGAGGCGGCGACGCGCACCGCCGAGGAGGCCGGGGTACGGGTGGCGCACCTGCGCAGCGGGCTGGTCTGCGGCCGGGGTGGGCTGCTCGGCCGGCTGCGGCCGCTGGCCCGGCTCGGGCTGGCCGCCCCGCTCGGCTCCGGCCGGCAGTGGTGGTCCTGGATCTCGCTCGCCGACGAGGTCGGCGCGATCCGGCACGTGCTCGGCACGGACGGGATCGCCGGTCCGGTCAACCTGACCGGGCCGGCGCCGGTGACCAACCGCGAGTTCACCAAGGCGCTCGGCCGGGTGCTGCACCGGCCGGTGGTGCTCCCGCCGGTGCCGCGGGTCGCGCTGCGGCTGGCGATCGGCGAGTTCGCCGACGTCGGCATCGTCGCCGGCCAGCGCGTGCTGCCGCGCGTCCTGGAGCAGACCGGCTACCGGTTCCGGCACGAGACGGTGGAACAGGCGCTGCGCTGGGCCACCGGCAGCGCGCCGTAGGCGATCGGTAGCGTGCAGGCCGACCGACACGCGGGACCCGACGGAGGCGGAATGAACATCCTGGCGACCTCGGGTGGCTTCCGGCCGGACCGGCGGACCTGGCTGACGGTCGGGCCGATCATCGAGTACGCCTTCGAGCTGGCCGGCAAGCCGGAGCGGCCGAAGTTCTGCTACGTCGGCACCGCGCTCGGCGACAACCCGCTGTTCGCGAACGCCACGCAGGACGCGTTCATCGGGCGCGACGTCGTGGTGTCGAACCTCGCCGCGTTCCCGATGCCGTCCGTCGCCGACGTCCGCGCCCACCTGCTCGCGCAGGACGTGGTCTGGGTCGGCGGCGGCAGCGTGGCCGGCCTGCTGGCGATCTGGCGGCTGCACGGCTGGGACGAGATCTTCCGCGAGGTGTGGGAGGCCGGCGTCGTGCTCGGCGGGGTGTCGGCCGGCTCCCTGTGCTGGCACATCGGCGGCACGACCGACTCGTTCGGCCCCGAGCTCCGGCCGGTCACCAACGGCCTCGCCCTGCTGCCGTACTCCAACGGAGTGCACTACGACTCCGAGGACCAGCGCCGCCCGCTCTACCAGCAGCTGATCGCCGACGAGGTGCTGCCGGCCGGGTTCGCCACCGACGACGGCGTCGGGCTGCACTACCGCGGCACCGAGCTGGTCGAGGCGGTCGCCGACCGGCCCGGCGCGAAGGCCTACCGGGTGGAGCGCGGCCGTGACGGCAGGGCGATCGAGCAGGTCATCGAGCCCCGCCTGCTGCCGGCGACCGACGCCGGCTAGACCCGGACCTCGGCCGGGACCTCCCCCGGGTCGGGCTCGCCCCGGCGACCGACGCCGGCCAGACCCGGACTTCCGCGCAGGTCGCGGCCGTCCGGTGCCGGCGTCGTCCCGGCGTAGGCTGGCCGCGTGGACGTGATCCGGGCCGGCCTGGTCTCGTACGAGCAGGCGCTGGCGCGGCAGCGGACGCTGCACGAGGAGCGCGTCGCCGATCAGCGACCGGACACCGTCCTGCTGCTGGAGCACCCGTCGGTCTACACCGCCGGCAAGCGCACCGAGGACTGGGAGCGGCCGACCGACGGCACTCCGGTCGTCGACGCCGACCGCGGCGGCCGGATCACCTGGCACGGGCCGGGGCAGCTGGTCGGCTACCCGATCGTCAAGCTGGCCGAGCCGGTCGACGTGGTCGCGTACGTGCGCCGGCTGGAGCAGGTGCTCATCGACGTGTGCGCCGGCTTCGGCGTCGGCGCGGTGCAGGTCGAGGGCCGCTCCGGTGCCTGGCTGCCGGCCGACCGGCAGCGGCCGGAGCGGAAGATCGCCGCGATCGGCATCCGCGTCTCCCGCGGGGTCACCATGCACGGATTCGCGCTCAACTGCGACCCGGACATGTCCGCGTACCAGCTGATCACCGCGTGCGGGATCCAGGGCGTCGGGGCGACCTCGCTGGCGCTCGAGCTCGGCCGCCCGGTGCCGGTCGACGAGGTGATCGACCCGGTCGAGACCGCCCTCCGCAAGGACGGCCTGACCGGCTAGCGCCCGGCCGGCGCCGGCCCGCTACAGCTGCGGCGCGACCTCGGCCGCGATCAGCTCGACGTGGTCGAGATCATCGATGTCCAGCGTCTGCAGGTACATCCGGGTCGCCCCGGCCGCCTGGTACGCGCCGATCGCGTCGACGACCTCGGCCACCGTCCCGGCCACCCCGCGGGCGCGCAGCTGGTCCGGGTCGCGGGAGATCGCCGCCGCCCGGCGCCGGTATTCGGCCTCGTCCTTGCCGCAGCAGACCGTCTGCGCGGCGGAGAAGACCATCGGCCCGGTCCGCCCGGCCGCCGTGGACGCCTCCCGGACCAGGCCGTAGAGCTCGCGCGCCTCGGTCGAGGGGCGGAACGGCACGTTGAACTCGGCCGCGTACCGGGCCGCCAGCGCCGGTGTCCGCTTCCGCCCGGCCCCGCCGACGATCACCGGCAGCGGCGACTGCACCGGCTTGGGCAGCGCCGGCGAGTCGACCAGCCGGTAGTGCCGCCCCTGGTACGAGAACGGCCCGGTCGCCGACCACAGCCCGGTCACGATCGCCAGCTGCTCCTCCAGCCGGTCGAAACGCTCGCCGACCGGCGGGAACGGGATCCCGTACGCAGTGTGCTCGCCCTCGAACCAGCCCGCGCCGAGCCCGAGCTCCACCCGGCCGCCGCTCATCGCGTCGACCTGCGCGACCGAGATCGCCAGCGGCCCGGGCAGCCGGAACGTCGCGGCGGTGACCATCGTGCCGAGCCGGAGGCGGGCGGTCTCCCGGGCCAGCCCGGCCAGCGTGACCCAGGCGTCGGTCGGACCGGGCCGCCCGTCACCGCTCATGGCCAGGTAGTGGTCGCTGCGGAAGAACGCGTCGTAGCCGGCGTCCTCGGTCGCGCGGGCCAGCCGAAGCTGCTGGTCGTAGCTCGCCCCTTGCTGGGGTTCGATGAAGATGCGCAGGTCCACGGCCGCAGGCTACCCACCCGGGCCGAGCGTAGGCTCGACCGCGTGACGACGGTTCAGCCCGAGGGACGCCGGATGCTCCGGCTCGAGGTGCGCAACTCCCAGACCCCGATCGAGCGCAAGCCGTCCTGGATCAAGACCCGGGCGAAGATGGGCCCGGAATACACCGAGCTGAAGAACCTGGTCCGCCGCGAGGGGCTGCACACGGTCTGCGAGGAGGCCAGCTGCCCGAACATCTACGAGTGCTGGGAGGACCGGGAGGCCACCTTCCTCATCGGCGGCGAGCAGTGCACGCGGCGCTGCGACTTCTGCCAGATCGACACCGGCAAGCCGGCCGAGCTCGACCGCGACGAGCCGCGCCGGGTGGCCGAGTCGGTGCAGGCGATGGGCCTGCGGTACGCGACGATCACCGGCGTCGCCCGCGACGACCTGCCCGACCAGGGTGCCTGGCTGTACGCGGAGACGGTCCGGCAGATCCACGCGGTCAACCCCGGCACGGGCGTGGAGAACCTCATCCCCGACTTCTCCGGCGACCCCGAGCTGCTCACCCAGGTCTTCGACTCCCGGCCGCAGGTGCTCGCGCACAACCTGGAGACGGTGCCGCGGATCTTCAAGCGGATCCGCCCGGCGTTCCGGTACGAGCGCTCGCTCGACGTGCTGCGCCAGGCCAGGGCGTACGGGCTGGTGACCAAGTCCAACCTGATCCTCGGCCTGGGCGAGACCAGGGCCGAGGTCGGCGAGGCGCTGCGCGACCTGCACGCGGCCGGCTGCGACCTGGTCACGATCACCCAATACCTGCGGCCGACGCCGCGGCACCACCCGGTGGAGCGCTGGGTGAGGCCGGAGGAGTTCGTCGAGCTCAAGGCCGAGGCCGAGCAGATCGGCTTCGCCGGGGTCATGTCCGGCCCGCTGGTGCGCTCGTCGTACCGGGCCGGTCGGCTCTACCAGCAGGCCGTCGCGGCGCGGCAGACGGTCGCCTGATCCCGGTATCCTCACAGCATGGCGAAGGACCGGGCGACGACGCCCCGCGGCAAGGCCGATCCCAAGGCCGGTCGTGCCGGCAAGGCCGCGAAGGTGAAGGCGCCCAGAGGCGAGCGGATCAGGCAGCTCATCCAGGCGTACAAGATGACGTACGCGCGGGATCGGCAGCTGCCGCTGTGGATGGGGCTCGCGTTCGTCGGCGCGGCCGCGGTGATCTTCCTGATCAGCCTGCTGGCCGGGATCGTGCTGTTCATCGCCATCCCGCTCGCGGTGGTCTTCGGCGTGCTCGCGGCCACGTTCATCTTCGGTCGGCGGGCCCAGCGGGCCGCGTTCAACCAGGTCGAGGGCCAGCCCGGGGCGGCCGGCTGGGTGCTGGGCAACATGCGCGGCGACTGGCGGGTCACCCAGGGCGTTCAGGTGACAGCACAGCTCGACGCCGTGCACCGGGTGCTCGGCCGGCCGGGCGTGGTCCTCGTCGGCGAGGGCGCCCCGCACCGGGTGCGGTCGCTGATGGCGCAGGAGAAGAAGCGGGTCGCCCGGGTCGTCGGCGACACCCCGATCTACGACGTCATCCTCGGTGACGACGAGGGCGAGGTGTCGATCCGCAAGCTCAACAACCACCTGGTGAAGCTGCCCCGCAACCTCAGCCAGGCGCAGGTCAACGCGCTGGAGAAGCGGCTGGCGGCGCTCGGCGGGACGAAGGCGGCGCCGCTGCCCAAGGGCCCGATGCCGACCAGGGCCCGGCTGTCCGGCATGGAGCGCACGCTCCGCCGCCGCTGACCACCCGCTAGGCGCGCACGACCGCGGTCTGGGTCAGCCGGTCGTGCAGGCTGCGGCCTTCCCGGTCGCGGATCAGCGCCGGGATGAGCAGGATCACGCCGAGCGTGCGTACCGCCGCCCGCCAGAGGCCGACCGGCGCCTTCCGGTCCACCCGGACCACGCGAAGCTTGAGCAACCGCATCCCCGGCGTCTGCCCGACCAGTACGGTGAACCCGAAATACAGCACGGCGAACACCAGAAGGCTGCGGTTGCGGGGCAGGTCCGGCGCGGTGAACAGG
>DATBFW010000201.1:0-6116 GCA_036558285.1 Mycobacteriales bacterium
TGCCAGCAGGCCGGCGTCCCGCTGGTAGTGCACTGCGGCACCTCGACGTTCCCCGGCTCGATGAACGCGTACGCGGACCCGATCCTGCTCGACGACGTGCTGCGCGACTTCCGGTCCCTGGACGTGGTGCTCGCGCACGGCGGCCGCGGCTGGTGGTACGACGCGGCCGCGTTCCTCGCGCTGTCGCACGAGCGGGTCTGGATCGAGCTGTCCGGGCTGCCGCCGTCCCGGCTGCGCGACTACTACGCCCGGCAGAGCTGGTCCCGGCTGACCCGGAAGATGATCTTCGGTACGGACTGGCCCGGGGTGCCGGGAATCGCCCGGAACGCCCGGGCGGTCGCCGAGGCCTGCCCGTCCGACGAGGTCGCCGGGCTGGTGCTGGCCGGCAACGCGGCCAGGGTCTACAACCTCAAGCTGCCGGCCTGACCGGTCCGTGTACGGTGCGGTGTCCCCGCACCCGAACGGAAAAGGACTGACGCACGTGGCCGACACGCTCAAGGCAAGCCTTCTCGACAGCGACCGCCGGGGCGCGGTCGTGGCGGACCTGCAGGACTTCGTCGACCGGGAGGTCGCCAGCAAGGGCGGCCTGTCCGGCGGGGTCATCAAGACCGGGTACGCGGCGGTGAAGAGGGTCAAGCCCGGCATCATCCGGAGCGCGATCGACAGCATGCTGGACGAGTTCGTCAACGCGCTCGAGCCGCACTGGGCGGCGTACCGGTCCCAGCCGGTGCCCGGCTTCGGCGCCTTCCTGGCCGGCCGCCCGCACGAGGTCGCGCAGTCGCTGCTCGCGGTCAGCGACCGGCGGGCCGAGCGGTCCAGCCGGGCCGCGGTCACCAGCGTCTACGGCAAGCTGCGCCCGAAGGGCGAGCAGAACGTCATCGAGGCGCTGCCCCGCCTCGGCGACGTCGTCGAACGCCACGCCCGCTAGCGCTCAGCCGTTAGGCCCCCTCTGGTCTCGGGCTGGAGGGGGCCTTCTCGTGCCGCCGTTCGGGTGATTCTGAACCGGTCACGTGGTTGTCCCTTTGACAAGTTGAACCGATCGGATGGGCGAAATTCCGGTAGTCCATCTGTCACCGTGCGTGTGTCCCGATCTCCTCACAGGAGGAACGCATGCGCCGTCCGACAGTGCCGGCCGTCCTCGTTGCCTGCGCGGCAGCGGTGATCGCCTGGACCGGTGCCGCGGGCGCGGCCACAGCCGCCCCGACCAGCAGTGTCGCCGCACCTACCGGTGCCACCGTCACTGTTCCCGCGAAGCCAGCCGCCAAGACCACCACCGCGACCTACTCGCACGCCTGCTCGACCGCCGTCCCCAAGGGGTTCGCCCACTGCGACGCGCTCGTCCGTACGGACCGCGGCGCCAAGGCCGTCCAGCCCAACGCGCTGCCCGCCGGTTTCGGCCCGGCCGACCTGCAGAGCGCGTACAGGCTGCCGAGCTCGACCGCCGGCGCCGGCCAGACGGTGGCGATCGTCGACGCCCAGGACGACCCGAACGCCGAGTCGGACCTGGCCACGTACCGCTCGACGTACGGGCTGCCGGCGTGCACGACGGCGAACGGCTGCTTCCGCAAGGTGAACCAGAACGGCGCGGCCTCACCGCTGCCGACCGCGGACGCCGGCTGGGCCGGCGAGATCTCCCTCGACGTCGACATGGTCTCGGCGATCTGCCCGAACTGCCACATCCTGCTGGTCGAGGCGAGCTCCGCCAGCCTGGCCAACCTGGGCACCGCGGTGAACCGCGCGGTCACGATGGGCGCCAAGTACGTCTCCAACTCCTACGGCGGCGGCGACAGCGCGCCGAGCTCCGCGTACAACCACCCGGGTGTCGCGGTCACCGCGAGCACCGGTGACGACGGCTTCGGCGTGGAATACCCGGCGTCCGACTCGCACGTGACGGCGGTCGGCGGCACCTCGCTGACCCGCGACGCCAGCGCCCGCGGCTGGAACGAGACGGCGTGGAGCGGTGCCGGCAGCGGCTGCTCGACCGTGAACGCCAAGCCGGCCTGGCAGACCGCGGCGACCCAGTGCGCGCGCAAGGCCAACGCGGACGTGTCGGCGGTCGCCGACCCGCGCACCGGCGTGGCCGTCAACGTGACCTTCGGCGGGACCGGCTTCACCGTCTTCGGCGGCACCAGCGCCTCCTCGCCGATCATCGCGTCGGTGTACGCGCTGGCCGGCGCGCCGGCGGTCGGCTCGTCTCCGGCGTCGTTCCCGTGGTCGCACACGGGCAACCTGTTCGACGTGGTCAGCGGCAGCAACGGCACCTGCTCGCCGACCGTGCTCTGCCGCGCCGGTGCCGGCTGGGACGGCCCGACCGGGCTCGGCACCCCGAACGGGGCCGCGGCCTTCAGCGGCGCCGGCGGCACCACCCCACCGCCGCCCGGCTGCACGGCCGGACAGCTGCTCGGCAACCCCGGCTTCGAGTCGGGCGTGGCTACCCCGTGGGCGGCGACCCCAGCCGTGGTGACCAACGACCCGGGTGAGGCCGCCCACACCGGCACCTGGAAGGCATGGCTGGACGGCTACGGGACCACCCACACCGACACGCTGTCCCAGACCGTGACCGTGCCGAGCGGGTGCACCAGCGTCGTGTTCTCCTTCTTCCTGCACATCGACAGCGCGGAGACCACGACCACGACGGCGTTCGACCGGCTGACCGTCAAGGCCGGCGCGACGACGCTCGCAACGTTCTCCAACCTGAACAAGGCGACCGGCTTCACCCAGCGGTCGTTCGCGCTGTCCGGCGCCGCCGGCAGCACCGTCACGCTCTCGTTCAGCGGCACCGAGGACACCTCGCTGCAGACGAGCTTCGTGGTCGACGACGCGGCGCTGACGGTCTCCTGATCCGTCCGCGCCGCTCCGCCGGCGTCCCGGTTCGTCCGGGGCGCCGGCGGAACCGCGCCCGGGGTGTGCCGCGTCCGAGTGGCATGCGCCGTCCCGCCGCCGCCGTCCTGTTCGTCCTCCTCGGCCTCGTCGCCACCGGGTGCGCGGACGCCGGGTCGGGCAGCGCGGGCGCCGGGGCCGGCGCTCCTACCGGCAGCTCCGCCGCCCCGCCGACCCCCGTCAGCAGCACCGCGGCGCCCACGCCATCCGCACCCGTCGAGTCCGGGTCGATCACGGTCGATGGTGTCGTCGAGCACGGCGTCGAGCCCGGGTGCCTGGTGCTGCGGACCGGGTCGAAGAGCTACCTGCTGCTGCGCTCCGACGGCGGGGAGGAGGCGGAGAACGTCCCGGTGGCCGTCCCGATCCGGGTGCAGGGCGACGTGATCACGGGCATCGCGAGCTATTGCCAGCAGGGCACGCCGCTCCTGGTTCGCACGGTCACCCGCCGCTGAGCTGTATCAGGACGACCGCACCCCGGTTCATACCCGCAGGAGATGCACCAGCCGGGGGGTGGTGGGCATGTCCAGATGGATCAGGTTCGCGTCGGTCGCGATGCTCGCGGCGGCGGTGGTCGCCTGCGGAGCCAACGGCGGCGACCCGGTCGCCCGCCAGCAGCTTCCGGCCGGCCCGGCGGCCTCCGATTCCGGCTCCGACCAGGGCGGTTCCGGCGGAATGGACTCGGGCGGCAGTGGGTCGGACGGCTCCGACCAGGGCGGCTCGGGCGATGGTGGGTCGGACGGCTCCGACCAGGGCGGCTCGGGCGGCGGCGGAGGATCCGGCTCCGTCAAGCATGGCCGGAACGTGGGCCTGCCCGAGTCGATCCGGATCACCGAGATCAGCCCGCAGGACTTCGAGAACAGCATCGCCACCGCCTGCGGCAGCAAGGACGGCGCGCCCGGCTGCCTGACGGTGAGGTACGAGATCATCACCGATCCGGACCGCGCCTGCGGACTCACCTGGTCGTCCGATCCGCCGGCGGTCCCGACGGACGAGGGCGGCGTGTCCACCGTCCAGCGCGGCAGCCACATCAGTGCGACGATCGTCACCTGCCCGGATCCCGATGAGACCACGTCGCCCGCGGCGGAGGACACGATGTCGCCGGCGCCGGAGGACGACGAGATGTCCACTTCGGACAGTCCGACGGCATCCCCATGATGCCGCGGGTGCTGCGGCTGCTCGGCACGGTCGTCGCGCCGACGACCCTGCTGACCGGCCTGCTGTTCTACTTCGGACAGATGTACGTGGCCGGCTACTGCCGCTACTTCGGAGTCAACTTCACCACGCTCGACCTCAGCGTCCGGGACTACCTGACCCGCAGCGTCGAAGGGATCTTCCTGCCGCTGGTGCTCGCGGCCGCGCTCGCCCTGGTCGTGCTGTGGCTGGTCCGGGCGGTGTTCCAGCTGCTCGACGAGCCGACCCGGGAGCGGGTCCTGCGTGCCGGCCTGCCGATCGTCGCCGCGGTCGGCGCCGCGCTGATCGTGCTGGCCGCGGCCGCCCTGGCGGTCGGCGGCACGGTCGGCGACACCGCCCCCGAGCTGGGCGGGCTCAGCCTGACCGCGGGCGTCATCGCGGTCACGGTGTCGGTACCGCGGCTGCTCGACCGGCGCCGCGCCGGCGACGTGCCGGCCCCGCTGCGGGCCGAGGTGGCCGTGGCCGAGTGGACGGCCGCGTTCGTGCTGGCCAGCGTCGGCCTGTTCTGGGCCGTCGGCAGCTACGCGACCGGGATCGGCACCGGCCGGGCGGAGGAGATGGCCGCCGCGCTGCCGGCCTGGCCGGACACGGTGCTCTACAGCGAGCACGACCTCGCCCTGCAGGGCCCGGGGATCACCGAGACCGCCTGCGCCGGCCAGGCCAGCGCGTACCGCTACCGGTACGACGGGCTCAAGCTGGTGCTGCAGTCCGGCGGCCAGTACTTCTTCCTGCCCGCCGGCTGGACGACCGCCGACGGCGCGGCGCTGGTGCTGCCGCGCACCGACTCGCTCCGCCTGGAGTTCACCGCGGCCGGCCCGGCGCCGCCGGACCGGTGTGCCAGCTCGCCCTGATCCGGGGGTCCGCGTGAGGATGGGCCCATGGCCGTGTCGATCGTGCGGGTCGAGCACCCCGAGCTTTTCGTCGGTCCGGCCGCCGCGCCGGAACAGCTGGTCCGGGTCACCGTCGCCGGCGATCCCGGGCCGCTGACCGTCGGCGTCTCGCCCGGCACCGAGCTGACCGCGCAGCTGTCCGGGCCCGAGCTGACCGTCGAGGTGCCCGTGCCGCTGGCGGACCGCGCGGTCGGCACCGAGGTGCCCGCGGTGGTGACCGTCCGCGGACCGGCCGGCGAGGCCAGGGTCGACGTGACCATCCCGGTCGCCGAGCCGGGCTGGACCGCCTACCTGGTGCCGCACTTCCACTACGACCCGGTCTGGTGGACCACGCAGGCCGCGTACACCGAGGCCTGGGACGAGAAGACAGGTCCCGACTCGGTCCGGCAGGCGTTCCAGCTGGCCGGCTTCGATCTGGTCCGGGCTCACCTGGAGACGGCGAGGCACGACCCGGACTACCGGTTCGTGCTGGCCGAGACGGACTACCTCAAGCCGTGGTGGGACACGGTGCCGGCGGAGCGGGCGTTCCTGCGCCGGCTGCTCGCCGAGGGCCGGTGCGAGCTGGTCGGCGGCACCTACAACGAGCCGAACACCAACCTCACCGTGGTCGAGTCGACGATCCGCAACCTGGCGTACGGGATCGCGCTACAGCGGGACGTGCTCGGCGGCGACCCGCAGACGGCCTGGCAGCTCGACGCGTTCGGGCACGACCCGCAGTTCCCCGGGCTGTGCGCCGGCGCCGGGCTGACCGCCTCGTCCTGGGCCCGCGGCCCGTTCCACCAGTGGGGGCCGATCCAGACCCACGGCGGGTACGGCGACGCGCGGGTGATGCAGTTCCCCAGCGAGTTCGAGTGGGTCGCGCCTAGCGGCACCGGGCTGCTCACCGCGTACATGCCGGCGCACTACTCGGCCGGCTGGTGGATGGACTCGGCCGCGACGCTGGCCGAGGCCGAGGCGGCCGTGCACGACCTGTTCCGCTCGCTCAAGCCGGTGGCGGCGACCCGCAACGTGCTGATCCCGGTCGGCACGGACTACTCGCCGCCGAACAAGTGGGTCACCGAGATCCATCGGGACTGGAACGCCCGCTACACCTGGCCGCGGTTCGTCTGCGCGGTGCCGCGGGACTTCCTCGCCGCGGTGCGGGCGTCGCTCGCG
>DATBFW010000202.1:0-18153 GCA_036558285.1 Mycobacteriales bacterium
TGTTCGCGTCGATGTTCGCCTTCGAGTTCACCACCAACATGTGGGTCGGCGTGGCGCTCGCCCTGGTCTTCGCGCTGGTGGTCGGGTTCATCAACGGGTATCTCGTGGTGAAGACCGGGATACCGAGCTTCCTGGTCACGCTGGGCACGTTCTTCATGCTGCGCGGGCTCAACCTGGCCATCACCAAGCTGATCACCGGTAACGTCGGCACCAACGACGTGCAGGACATCCAGGGCTTCGACTCGGCCCGGAAGGTGTTCGCGTCCTCGTTCAGCATCGGCGGCGTCGACATCCGGATCACCGTGGTGTGGTGGATCGTGTTCGTGGCGATCGCGACCTGGGTGCTGCTGCGGACCCACCTCGGCAACTGGATCTTCGCCACCGGCGGCTCGGCGCCGAGCTCGCGGGCCGTGGGTGTCCCGGTGAAGAAGGTCAAGATCGGCCTGTTCATGTTCGTCGGGGTCATGGCCTGGTTCACCGGCATGCACATCCTGTTCGCGTTCAACACCGTGCAGTCCGGCATCGGCATCGGCAACGAGTTCATCTACATCGTCGCCGCGGTGGTCGGCGGATGCCTGCTCACCGGCGGCTACGGCTCGGTGATCGGCGCGGCGATCGGGGCGTTCATCTTCGGGATGACCAACCAGGGCATCGTCTACGCCGGCTGGAACCCCGACTGGTTCTACTTCTTCCTCGGTGCCTTGCTGCTCGGCGCCATCCTGCTCAACAGCTGGGTCCGCACGCGAGCGGAGGCAATGCGATGACCACGACCACCGCCGGCCCCGACACCGGGGTCGAGCCGACCACGGCGACACCGCTGGTCAAGCTGTCCGGCGCGGGCAAGCGCTACGGCAACATCATCGCCCTGCACGGCGTCGACCTCGAGGTCAGCGCGGGGGAGGTGACCTGCGTGCTGGGCGACAACGGCGCCGGCAAGTCCACTCTCATCAAGATCATCGCCGGGCTGCACCAGCACAGCGAGGGCACCTACGAGGTCGAGGGCGTGCCGGTCCAGTTCGGCTCGCCCCGGGAGGCCCTCGACCACGGGATCGCCACGGTCTACCAGGACCTCGCGGTCGTCCCGCTGATGCCGGTGTGGCGCAACTTCTTCCTCGGAAACGAGGTCCGCAAGGGCATCGGACCGGTGTCCAAGATGGACCTCGCGTTCATGCGCCGGACCACGAAGAAGGAACTGTCCGACATGGGCATCGACCTGCGCGACGTCGAGCAGCCCATCGGCACCCTGTCCGGCGGTGAGCGGCAGTGCGTCGCCATCGCCCGGGCCGTCTACTTCGGGGCGAAGGTGCTCATCCTCGACGAGCCCACCGCGGCCCTGGGCGTCAAACAGTCCGGCGTTGTGCTGAAGTACATCCTGCAGGCCCGCGAGCGCGGCCTCGGAGTCATCTTCATCACCCACAACCCGCACCACGCCTACCCGGTGGGCGACCGGTTCCTGCTGCTCAAGCGCGGCCGGACGCTCGGCTACTACGGCAAGGACGAGATCAGCCGCGACGAGCTGACCGCGCTGATGGCCGGCGGCGCCGAACTCGAGGAACTCACCCACGAGCTGGAGGGCGTCGGCGGCACCGCCGCCACCGAGGCCGCGCACACCATGGAGGAGGAGCTCAAGGAGCTCGGCATCGGCGGGAGCCCAGGGGCCACGGCATGACGGTCGACACCCGCCGGCTGGCCCTGGGCAGCTGCCCCGACTCCTGGGGCGTCTGGTTCGCTGACGACCCCCGCCAGCCGCCCTGGCAGCGGTTCCTCGACGAGCTGGCCGGTGTCGGCTACGAATGGCTGGAGCTGGGCCCGTACGGCTATCTGCCGACGGACCCGGCCCGGCTCTCCGACGAGCTGGACCGGCGCGGGCTCACCGTCGCCGGCGGCACGATGCACGGCGAGAGCGGGCTGCACCGTTCGGGCGACTGGCCGGCGATCGAGGCCAGGACCCGCAAGGTCGCCGAGCTGACCGCGGCGGTCGGCGGCCGGCACGTGGTGTTCGTGCCGGTGCCCGGCTACCGCGACGACACCACCGGTGCCTACCTCGAGCCGGCCGAGCTGACCGGCGAGGAGTGGACCACCATGGTGCGGGCGGCCGACGAGCTCGGCCGGATCGTCGCCGAGGACCACGGCGTGGCACTGCAGTTCCACCCGCACGCCGACAGCCACGTCGAGACCCAGGAGCAGACCGAGCGGTTCCTGGCCGACACCGACCCCCGGTACGTCAACCTTTGCCTGGACACCGGGCACCTGGCGTACCGGCGGGCCGACAGTGTCGAGCTGATCCGCCGCTACCCGGAGCGGATCGGCTACGTGCACATCAAGCAGATGGACCCGACGGTGGTCGAGCGGGCCGAGCAGGAGGACCTGGCCTTTGGCCAGGCGGTGGCGCTCGGCGCGTCCTGCGAGCCGCCGAAGGGTCTGCCCGACGTGCCCTCCGTGGTGGCCGCACTGTCCGAACTGGACGCCGACGTGTTCGTCGTGGTGGAGCAGGACATGTATCCGGTCGACTTCGACGTGCCGGCCCCGGTCGCGGCCCGGACCAGGGACTACCTGCGCGCCGTCGGCGTCGGCAGCTGACGGGAGGCTGGGCATGACGGTGCATGTCGGTGTGGTCGGGGTCGGGATGATCGGGCAGGACCACATCCGCCGGTTGACCGGCGTGCTGTCCGGGGTGGACGTCGTCGCGGTGTCCGATGTGGACGTCGAGCGGGCCCGGGTGACCGCGGACGGGTTGCGGGATGCCGCGGTGCACGCCACCGGCGAGCAGCTGGTGGCCGACGACCGGGTGGACGCGGTCGTGGTCTGCTCGTGGGGCGAGACGCACGAGCAGTACGTGCTGGCAGCGATCGCCGCCGGCAAGCCGGTGTTCTGCGAGAAGCCGCTGGCGACCACGCAGGACGCCTGCCGGCGGATCCTCGCCGCCGAGACCGCGGCCGGCCGGCGGCTGGTCCAGGTCGGCTACATGCGCCGGTACGACTCCGCGTACCGGGCGCTGCGGGCGGTGGTGCGGGGCGGGTCGATCGGGCTGCCGCTGCTCATGCACTGCACCCACCGCAACCCGAGCGTGCCCGGCCACTACGTGGCCGAGATGATGATCAGTGACACCGCGGTGCACGAGATCGACATGGTGCGCTGGATGTTCGGCGAGGAGATCGTCGCCGCGCAGGTGCTCACACCGCGGCGCAACCGCAACGGCGGGGAGCTGCGTGACCCGCTCGTGCTGCTGCTGGAGACGGAGTCCGGGATCCTCGTCGACGTCGAGATCTCGGTGAACATCCGGTACGGGTACGACATCCGCGGCGAGGTCGTCGGCGAGGAGGGCACCGCCGAGCTCGGCGAGCCGTCGCTGGTGCGGGTCCGCCGGGCCGGCACGGTCGCCGCGCCGGTGCCGGCCGACTGGCGGGAACGGTTCGTCCGCGCGTACGACGTCGAGCTGCAGGAGTGGGTCGACGCTGTGGCCGGCGACGGCGAGCTCGGTCCCAGCTCCTGGGACGGGTACGCCGCGACGGCGGTGTCCGACGCCGGCCTGGCCGCGCTGCGCACCGGCGAGCGGGTGCCGGTCCCGCTGGGCGACCGCCCGGCCCTGTACGAGAAGTGAGGAGGCCGGCATGAAGCTCGCGCTCGACCCGTACATGCTGCGGACGACGCCGCTGACCGACCTGCCCGGCGTGGTCGCCGACCTCGGCTACGAGTGGATCGAGCTGTCCCCGCGGGAGGACTTCACCCCGTTCTTCCTGCACCCGCGGGCGAACCGGGACACCGTCCGGCGGTTCAAGGCCGAGCTCGACGCGGCCGGCGTGCGGATCGCCTCGCACCTGCCGCTCTACCGCTGGTCCGGGCCGGACGAGGACGAGCGGCAGGCGGCGGTGCGGTACTGGAAGCGGGCCATCCAGCTCACCGTCGACCTCGACTGCCGGGTGATGAACTCGGAGTTCAACGGCCGACCGGAGCAGGCGTCCCGGTCCGAAGCACAGTTCTGGCGGTCGATGGAGGAGCTGCTGCCGGTCTTCGAGCGGGAGGGCGTGCGGCTGCGGCTGGAGCCGCACCCGGACGACTTCGTCGAGGACGGCCGGGTCGCGGTCGACATGGTCCGCGGGGTCGACTCCGACCTCGTCTCGTTCCTCTACTGCGCACCGCACACGTTCCACCAGACCGCGCGGTCCGGCGGCGACATCGCCGGGATCATGCGGTATGCGGGCGACGTGCTCACCCAGGTGCACGTGGCCGACTCGTTCGACTTCCGCGCCTCCAGCGGGCTGCGCTACATCGTCAACCCGCCGGGTTCGCCCGCGCGCATCCACCAGCACCTCGACATCGGCCAGGGTGAGGTCGACTGGGACGAGTTCTTCGGCACGCTCGGCGAGCTCGGCTTCGGCGGCCGGGACGAGACGATCATGACGGTCTGCGTGTTCGCCTGGGAGGAACGGGCGCACGAGTCCGCCCGCGTCAACCGGGAGCGGATCGAGCAGGCGGTCAAGTCCTGGGTCTGAGCCCCCTACTCCCCGCCACCCCATCTCGCGGCTGACTCGGCCGCGGGGGTGGTTCTTCGAGAAGAATCGGAGGTCGCCGTCATGGCGAACCCCTCACTCGGCGTGGCCGTGATCGGAGCCGGGATGGTCGGCCGCGCGCACGCCAACGCCTACCGGCAGGCCGGCACCGTGTACGGCCCGGGGCTGCCGGACGTCCGGCAGGTGGCGATCGCGGACACCTACGAGCCGTTCGCCGCCGAGACCGCGCGCCGGTTCGGCTACCGGCGGGTCGAGCCGAGCTGGCAGGCGGTGGCCGCGGCCGACGACGTCGACGTGGTCAGCGTCGCGGTCGCCAACGCGCTGCACCGCGAGGTGGTCGAGGGGCTGCTCGCGGCCGGCAAGCACGTGCTCTGCGAGAAGCCGCTGGCGCCGACCGTCGCGGACGGCGAGGCGATGGTGGCGGCGGCGGAGGCGTCCGACCGGGTCAGCGCGATCGGGCTCACCTTCCGCCGGTCGCCGGCGATCAACGCGATCCGGGAGGAGGTCCGCGGCGGCGTGCTCGGCCCGGTGCAGCACTTCACCGGCCGCTACTGGTGCGACTACGGCGCCGACCCGGACGCGCCGATGAGCTGGCGCTACCGCGGTGGCGCCGGCTCCGGTGCGCTCGCGGACATCGGCAGCCACCTGGTCGACCTGGGCGAGTTCTTCTGCGGGCCGGTGGCGTCGGTGGCCGGCACCACGTTCCTCACCGCGGTGAAGGACCGGCCGGTGCCCCTCGGCGTCGCGGTCGGTCACGCGGCCGGGGTCGCGGTGGGGGAGGAGCGGGAGCCGGTGCAGAACGAGGACGTGGCCACCTTCACCGTGACGTTCGCCGGCGGTGCGGTCGGCACCTTCGCGGTGTCCCGGATCGCCCACGGGCACGCCAACACGCTCACCTTCGAGGTCGCCTGCGAGCGCGGCAGCGGGTCGTTCACGCTCGACCGGGCGGCCGAGTTCATGATCGGTGGCACCGCCGTCCTCTGTGGACCGTCCCACCCCTACCTGGCCGGCGGCCTGCCGATGGACTTCCCCAGCGTCGGCCACGGGCAGAACGACTTCTTCGTCTACCAGGCCCGAGCGTTCCTCGAGCAGGTCGCCGGCCTGTCCGGGCTGCCGCCCTGCCCCTCGCTCGCGGAGGGCCTGCACAACCTGCGGGTGCTGGCCGCGGTCGCCGACTCCGCGGCCGCCGGCGGTTCCGCCGTCACCGTCCACTGAGGAGAGACGCCCATGAAGCTCGGCGCGTACACCGCCGTCCTGCACGACCGTCCGCTGGCCGACGCGCTCAAGGTGCTCGGCGATCTCGGCCTGACCAGCGCGGAGATCAACTCCGGCGGGTTCCTGCCGCCGGTGCACATCCCGATGGACGACCTGCTCGCCAGCGCCGCGGCCAGGGACGACTACCTCGGCCAGTTCCGCGACGCCGGGATCACGCTGACCGGCCTCAACTGCAACGGCAACCCGCTCAACCCGCTGCCGGACATCGGGCCGGCGCACGCGGCCGACCTGCACCGCTCGATCGAGGTGGCCGGCCTGCTCGGGGTGGACCGGGTGGTCACGATGTCCGGCGTGCCGGGCTCCGACCCGGGCGCGGCGTACCCGTCCTGGGTCGTCAACACCTGGGACAGCCAGTACACCGACGTCCAGGACTACCAGTGGGAGCTGGCGGTGCCGTTCTGGCGGGACGTCGACGCCCGGGCCCGGGACGCCGGCGTCAAAGTGTGCATCGAGATGCACCCGCACAACATCGTGTTCAACCCGCCGACCCTGCGCCGGCTGGTGGAGCGCACCGGTGCCACCAACGTCGGGGCGGAGATGGACCCGAGCCACCTGTTCTGGCAGGGGATCGACCCGGTCGCCGCCGTCGACTGGCTAGGCGAGCTGGTCTTCCACGCGGCGGCCAAGGACACGCTCATCCACGACGACAACTGCCGGATCTACGGCGTGCTCGACGACCGGCACACCCGGGTGACCGACAACGCGCTCAACCTCGGCGGCCGGAGCTATCTCAACCGGTGGCCGGCCGACCCGGCCTGGGAGTTCGTCCACGTGGGACGCGGGCACGACGTGGAGTTCTGGGCGCGGTTCCTGACCGCACTGTCCCGGGTGGACCCGGAGATGGCCGTCAACATCGAGCACGAGGACGCCTCGTACGACCCGGTCGAGGGGCTCCGGCTGGCCGCCGAGACGCTGATCGCGGCCAAGGACCGGGCGGGCGTGTGATCCGCTCGGGGCTGCTGTCCACTGCCGCGATCGGCTCGGCTGACCGGGACGGACGGACCGAGCGGGCGCCGGTCGAGCCGAACTGCTGACCGCGCGGCGGCGCGGGGGAGAGGCGGGACGATGGAACGGCTGCGGATCGGGCTGGCCGGGCTGGGCCGGATGGGCCGCATCCACGCGGCCAACCTGGCCCGGCACTGCCCGTCGGCCGAGCTGGTCGCGGTCACCGACGCCGACCCGGCGGTCGCCGCCGCGGTCGCCGGCGCGGTCGGCGTACCGGCGCTGCCGGACTTCGACGCGCTGCTGTCCGAGGTGGACGCCGTCGTCGTCGCCACGCCGACCGGCAGCCACGCCGAGCTGGTCACCCGGGCCGCCCACGCCGGCCGGCCGGTGTTCTGCGAGAAGCCGATCTCGCTGGATCGACCGGCCACTGTGGACACTCTCGCCGCGGTGGGCGCGGCCGGCGTGCCGTTCCAGGTCGGCTTCCACCGCCGGTTCGACCCGGACTGGGCCGCGGCGACCGAGCGGATCCGGGCCGGGGAGCTCGGCGAGGTCTACCTGTTCCGCACCTCGCTGCGGGACATGCGGGCGCCGGACCCCGCGTTCCTGGCCTCCTCCGGCGGGTTCTTCCTGGACGTGAGCATCCACGACCTCGACACCGCCCGGTGGATGGTCGGCGAGGTGGTCGAGGTGTATGCGACCGGCGCGGCGCTGTCCGACCCGCGCTTCGCCGAGGTCGGCGACATCGACACCGCGCTGGTCACGCTGCGGTTCGCGTCCGGCGCGCTCGGCGTGATCGACAACAGCCGCAGCGCCGGCTACGGGTACGAGTGCTCGACGGAGGTCGTCGGCTCGGCCGCGACCGTGCGGATCGACAACCGGCCGCCGCGGCACGTCCGCTGGCTCACCCCCGGCGCGGACACCACCGGGATCCCGCGCGACTTCCAGGAGCGCTACCCGGAGGCGTACCGGGCCGAGCTGGAGTGGTTCGCCCGGTGCGTGCTCACCGGGCAGCCGGTCGCGGTCGGCGGGGCGGACGCGCTGGCCGCGTACGACCTGGCGGTGGCGGCCGACCGGTCCTGGCGGACCGGGCGGCCGGTCCGGCCGAACGGCGGCGACTGACCGATCGGTCGGTATATCCTCGCGCCTCTGGGCACAAGGAGGTGCGCGGTGCGGGTGGTGGTCGCCCTGGGCGGTAACGCGTTGAGCCCGGCCGGCGGGACCGGGTCGGCGACCGAGCTGCGGACCGCGCTCGCCGCCGCTGCGGTGCCGCTGGCCGAGCTGGTCGGCGCCGGGGCCGCGCTGCTGCTCACCCACGGCAACGGGCCGCAGATCGGCCGGCTGCTGATCCAGCAGGAGGCGGCCGCGCTCGAGGTGCCGCCGATGCCGATGGACGTCTGCGGCGCCGCCACCCAGGGCCAGCTCGGCTACCTGCTGGCCGAGGCGCTGGGCGCGGCGCTGCGCCGGCGCGGGCTGCGCCAGCAGGTGCTGCCGCTGGTCACCCAGGTGATCGTGGACCCCGCCGACCCGGCCTTCGCGGCGCCGACCAAGCCGGTCGGGCCGACGTACGACGTGGCCGTGGCCAAGGCGATGGCGGCCGGGTCGGGGCACGCGTTCGGCGAGGTGCGGCCGGGGCGCTGGCGGCGGCTGGTGCCCTCGCCGCGGCCGGCCGGGTTCGTCGAGGCGGAGCCGATCCGGCTGCTCGCCGGCTCCGGGCACGTGCTGGTCGCCGCGGGCGGCGGCGGGGTGCCGGTGGTGCCACGGCCGGGCGGCGGCTACCGCGGGGTCGAGGCGGTCATCGACAAGGACCGCACGGCGGCCGCGCTCGGGCTGCTGGTCGGCGCCGAGGTGCTGGCGATCCTCACCGAGGTGTCGCAGGTCCAGCTCGGCTTCGGTACGCCGGCCGCGCGGTCGGTGCCGAAGCTGTCGGTGTCCGAGGCACGCGGGCTGCTGGCGGCCGGCGAGTTCCCGGCCGGGTCGATGGGGCCGAAGGTCGAGGCCTGCTGCGACTTCGTGACCGCCGGCGGGGCGCGGGCGGTGATCGGCGCACTCGACCAGGCCACCGACGTCGTGCTCGGCACCGCCGGCACCACGATCGTGGCCGGCTGACCCGCTCGAGCCGGCTGACCCGCTCGAGCCGACTGACCCGCGCGAGCCGGCTGACCCGCGCGAGCCGGCTGACCCGCGCAAGCCGGGTGACCCGCGCAAGCCGGGTGACCCGCGCGAGCCGGGTGACCTGCGCGAGCCGGGTGACGCGCGAGCCGGCCGAGCCGCGACGGCCCGCCCCACCCCGCGGCCGGCGGTGGCTGCGCCCGTCAGGGATGCGTGACCGAGCCGGCATCGTGGCGGCTCAGGCGCAGGACGAACTGGTAGCCGAACAGCGTCGGGCGCAGCCGGACCAGCCCGTGGTCGAGCACGCGGGCCGCCTGGGCGGCCCGGCCAGAGCCTGTGCTCAGCATGTCGAACGGCAGGCCCGTATACCGGATGTCGTCGACCTCCAGCCCCGCCGACCGGACCACCCGCAGGAGGCTGCGCCGGGTGAAGAACCGCAGGTGCGTCTCGTCCAGGATGCCGCGCCGGTCGTAGCCGAACAGCCCGGTCGCGACCCGGATCCGTGGGTACCAGTGGGCGAAGTTGGGGGTGGACAGGAGGATCTGTCCGCCCGGGTCGAGCACGCGCGCCATGTGCTGCAGGAGCGCCGCCGGCCGGGACACGTGCTCGATGACATCCGCGGCGATCACCACGTCGAACGCACAGCCGGCGGCGGCGGGGATGCCGTCCTCCAGGTCGCCCAGCACGAACTCGTCGACCCGGCTCCGTACGCCGGCGATCTCGACGCCGTCCACACCGGTGACACGATGCCCACACTTGCGTAGCTGCTCGGCCAGCAACCCGCCGGAGCAACCGAGGTCGAGAATCCGGCGCGGCGGTCCGTCGGAGAGCATCTCCAGGACCAGGCTGTGCGACGTGCCCTCGCCCTCCTTGAGGTCGTACGCGGCACTCGGCGGCACCCACTCGTTCGTGCCGAAGCCCATCTTCGCGAGCCGATACTGCACGACGTCGCGAATGACGTCGCGGCCGTACTTCAACCCGTTGACGTAACAGATCTCGTCGCCGTAGTAGGTCGGAATCGGGATCTCCTTGATCCTGCTGCCCCGGTCCATCAGCTGGACGATGATCTGCGTGTCGAAGTCGAAGTCGTCGGTGTTCCGCTCGAACGGAACTTCAGCCAACGCCGCCACGCTGTAGGCGCGATAACCGGAGTGGAACTCGGTCAGCCGGGATCCCATCAGCCGGTTCTGTGTCGTGCTGAGGATGCGGTTGCCGATCCACTTGTACATCGGCATCCCGCCGCGCCGGGCCGCTCCCGGCACCATCATCCGGGAGCCGAAGACCGCGTCACACTCGCCGCGTTCGAGCGGTGCCACCATGTCGGGCAGGCACTCGGGGGCATACTGCCCGTCGCCGTGGAGCAGGACGACGATGTCGAGGCCGCGGTCGATGGCCATCCGATATCCGGCCTTCTGGTTGCCGCCGTAACCCAGGTTCTTCAGGTGCCGTACGACGGTCGTGCGCGTCCGGCTGTTCGCCCGGCGCCACCGCAGCGCCGCGTCGGTGGTCCGGTCGGCGCTGGAGTCGTCGCAGACGATGATCTCGTCGATCCGGGACCGGAACTCGGCCGGGATACGGTCGAGTGTCGCGGAGAGAGTCGATTCGGCGTTATAGGCGACGACCAGGATCCCGATTCTGCAATGCCGGCTCGATACGCCACCGGGCTGGTCGCCCGGGTCCGGGCTGCCCTTTTCCGACTGGCTCGACACGGCGCGCACGCTGGCACCTCGCTTTGCCTGAGCTTTCCGTCCTCAGCACATCTTTGGGGATCGCCGGAAGTCGCGGTGATCTGTGGAGAAAGCATCTATCACGCGCGGCGCGCATGCCAGGCCGTCGCGGCGACGAACTGGCGCACGCCGATCGCCAACCAGCACAGCAGGACCAGCCACGCCGCCAGGTTCATGGCCAGGTCGAACCCGGTCGCTGGTCGCGGATGGGCGTGATACGGCGGGAACCCACCGCTCCACTGGCTGTAGAGGACGAGCAGGAGCGTCCCGGCGACCGCGCTGTAGACAGCGCCGAGGACCGGGCTGACGAGCACGCCGGCTGCTACGACCCAGCTCAGGTACTGCGGGGCGAAGGCCGGGCTGAGCACCAGGAAGGACAGCAGCGACAGGCCCACCGCCGACGGCAACGCCTCCGGCTGCCGCCAGGCCCAATATGCGGCGGGAAGCGCGGCCGCGATCACCACGGCGTACCGCCCGGCGCCGGCGTAGGCGTCGATCGCGCCCGTCGCGCGCACGCTGCGGAGCACGGCCGTGATCCCCCACTCCCCGGTCTGCCCCGCGTAACCGAAGACGTTGGATCTCATCGCGGAGTACTCGCGCGCAACCGCGGGGAGCCAGGTCGCCAGCACCGCCGAGCCGGCGGCCGCTGCCCACGCGACGCCGCGATCCCGCCGCACCGCCGCGGCGAGCACCGCCGGCACGACGATGACCGGAACGAGCTTGATCCCGACGGCGGCGGCCATCGCCAGGCCCGACAACACCGGGCGGTCGGCGTCGACCAGCAACCACACGGCGAGCAGCGTGAAGAAGACGAAGACCGGATCGGTGTTGCCGTGGAAGCCCGACACCAGGAAGAGCACCGGGCTGGTGGCCACGACGACCGCACCGGCGACCGCCTGCCGGAGCGGCCGGCGGTGCCGGAGCAGCTCGAACACCACGAACGTGGAGCCCACGTCGGCCAGGCATGAGGGAAGCTTGATCAGGAACAGGAACGGCAGACCCAGGTCCGTCAGCCGGTTGAGGCCCACCAGCAGCCAGCCGACAGGCGGCGGGTGGTTGTAGCGGATGAGCAGGTGTTGGGCGTAGATGTCGACCGGACCGACGCGCCGGACCGTCGCCGCGAACACCCGCCAGAACAGCGCGTCGTCGGTGCCGACGGTCCGGTAGGCGACCACCGCCTTGGCCGCGAACAGCACCAGTGCGAGCACGGCCAGCCCCTGCCGGATGCGCCGCAAGCGCAACCGCTCGGCGGTCCCGTCTGGCACGCAGGGAGTGTACGGACGCCGCACCCGGTGCAGCGGTCTACGAGAACGCCGGGTGCGTGCGGCGGCACGCGGCGCGAACCCGGGCGGGTCACGGCGACGGGCGCCAGTCGGCGGCGGCGATCACCTCGGCCTGGCGGGGGAAGACCTTTCCGGTCAGCACCCGGTGCACCTCCTCGTCGCGGTCAAGGCACAGGTCCGCCAGCACCGTGAGCTGGTAGTCCTTGTCGGCCGCGGCCCGGACCGTGGACAGCACCACGCCGCTGGTGGCGATCCCGCCCAACACAAGCTGGGTCACGTCGTGGGCGCGCAGCACCAGCTCCAGTCGCTGCCGGCGAACGCGCTGACCCGCTTCTTCGTCACCACCACCTCGCCGTTGCCGCGCAGCAGCCGCTCGTGCGGCTCGACCGCCGGCTCGCCCAGCGTCATCCCGGGGTTGGCCGACAGCGCGGACAAGCTCTTGTTCCGCGCTGAGACCTCCGGATGGCCCGGGGTGAACGCGACCCGGACGAGCACGACGAGCAGGCCGGCCCGCTCGGCCCGCTCCTGGGCCACCACGACCCGGTCCAGGTAGGCCTCGGGCGCGTCGAACCGGTCGACGATCCCGTTCTGCACGTCCATCATCAACAAGGCCTGACTCATGAACCGGATTCTCCTCCGGTTCGGCCCTGGCCCTGGTTGCCGGGGGTCAGGCTCCGGTGTAGTCGGGCACCAGCTCGCGGGCGAGCTGCTCGAGGAACAGGCCGGTGTCGGTGACGATGCCGATCGCCTGCGCGCTGCCCCGGTCGGCCAGCTTGGTGACCGTCGCCGGGTTGATGTCGACGCAGACCAGCGACACCGACGCGGGCAGGATGTTTCCGGTGGCGATCGAGTGCAGCATCGTCGCGACCATCACGCAGAAGCCGACGCCGTCCAGCTGCGCCCGCATCGCCCGTTGGCCCTCGATGACGTCGGTGTAGACGTCGGGCAGCGGGCCGTCGTCGCGCACCGAGCCGACCAGCACCATGACCTTGCCAGCCTTGACCATCGCGTGCATCACGCCGCCGGTGAGCACGCCCTGCTCGACCGCGGCACCGATCGAACCAGCCGCCCGGATCCGGTTGATCGCCCGGATGTGGTGCTCGTGTCCATGCGGCACTCCGGAGCCCCGGTTGAGGTCGACGCCGAGTGAGGTGCCGAACAGCGCCGCCTCGATGTCGTGCGTGGCCAGCGCGTTGCCGGCGAACAGCACGTCCACGAACCCGGCCCGCACCAGCGCGACCATCGCGGGGGCCGCGCCGGTGTGCACGATCGCCGGGCCGCCGACCCAGAGGACCTTGTCGCCCGCGGCCTTGACCTCGCGCAGCCGCTCGGCGATCCGCCGGACCAGCAGCGCCTGAGGCTTCTCGCTGGACACCGTGGACGCCATGAACCCGAAGGTCTGCTCGTCGGCGAGCTCGTCCGGCACGGGCAGCGTGACCCGCACGCCGGTCGCGCCGCAGACGATCAGGTCGCCGGCGCGGACGTCGGCGACCGGGACGTTGTGCACGCGGCCGGCGCGCACGACCAGCCCGCAGTCCATCTCGGCCCGGTCCACCGGGTGCCAGCGGCCGTGCAGCCGCACCTCGGTCTCCAGGTTGGTGGTCGAGTAGAACTCGTCCGGGAACACCCCGTCCCCCGGCGCCGGCTGCAGGTCAGCGTCCACCGCGTTCACCGGGTTGACCCCGTGGATCTGCACCCGGTTGAGAATGCGCTGCAGCGTGTCCGCGTCGTCGGCGCCGACCGCGATCCGCGCGTACGACTCGTCGTCGTGCTCGCGGCCGAGGTCGAGCCGGTCGACCTTGTAGTCGCCGCCGTACTCCAGGACGTCGTCAAGCACCCGGGCCAGGACGCCGGTGTCCATGAGGTGCCCGGTGATCTCGACGGTCTCGGTGAGCTTCACGGCGGGAGGGTAACGCCGCGGGTCAGGCGGGGTTCACACCACGGCGCCGTCGTCCGGGTCGTCCTCGTCCCGGGCCTCGCGCAGCCGCAGCACCAGCAGCACGCCGCCGGACAGCACCGCGAGCACGCCGAGGGTCATCCCGGTGCGGTCGTCCAGACCGATCAGCTGCGGTATGGCGATGAGCAGCACGCCGATCACCACGAGCAGAATGGCCAACACCGTGTTGCGGGACGGGCGTGGGAACGGCGGGGGCGGCGGTGGCTCGAAATGCTCGTCGTCGCCGCTGTCGAGGGTCGGCGGCCCGTCGATCCAGAGGTCCTCGGCGTCCTCGCGGGCCGCCTCGGCCTCGTGCCGTGCGCTGGCCTCGGCGCCCTTGTCCAGGTCCTTGCCGGACGGCAGCGCGTCGGCGTCGGCCGTGCCGCCTCCGCCCCGGGTCCAGCGGCGGCCCCGGCGGCCGGTCTCCACGTCGCTCCACGGGTCGACGATGAGGTCGTCGCGTTCCGGGCCGGGCCGCCCGCTCGGCGGGTCGCCGAACCAGTCGGCGCCCTCGACGGGCAGCGCGTCGTCCGGCCGGGGCTGCGGACCGGGCAGCCGGTCGCCGCCGCCGACGTCGGGCCGGTCGGCCGAGCGGTGCGGGTCGACCGCGGGCGCGTCGAAGCCCGCGATGATCGCCTGCCAGGCCCGCTCCTCCTCGGCGTCGGCCAGCCCGTGGGACGGCTCGTCGTCCCGCGGGGGCGGCAGGGGCCGCGGCCCGAGCGGGGTCTCCGCGTCGACGATCATCCTGGCCTGCCGGCGCTGGTCGCGGTCGACCCAGAGCCGGTCGGTCGGCGGCGAGGGCAGCGACAGCGCCCGGGTGTAGGGCTCGACGTCAGCGGACGGCTCCAGGTATGCCGGGACACCGGCCGAGGCCAGCACGTCCAGCAGGTGCTCGCCGACCCGCGGGTCGACGTCGAGCAGCGGCACGAACGCGGCCGCGTCCAGGCCGTTGTCCCGCCGTCCCCGCCGGCCGTCGCCCGTCATGTCAGCCTGCGGCCGGAGCGGAGGTGTGGGCGCGGACGAAATCCAGGCTGCCGGCGAAGATCGCCGGCGCGTCGTGGTCGAGCGTGGCCACGTGGTAGGAGTCCTCGAGGACCACCTCGGTGACCTCGGTCGAGGAGGCGCCCTCGCGCAGCAGCCGGCCGGACATCGGCTCGACGACGTGGTCGACCCGGCTGCGGTAGAGCAGCACCGGCGCGGTGACCATGCCGAGGTCGGCCACGACCAGCGGCCAGAACCGGGACAGCGAGTGCATCGCCCGCAGCGGCGTCCGCTCGTACGCGAGCTCGGTCACGCCCGGCTTGCGGATGTCGCCGCCGAGGCCGGCCAGCGACGGGACCACCCGGTGCAACAGCGGCAAGACATATTTGACGTCCTTGCGCTCGGTGCCCAGCGACGGGTTGACCAGCACCAGGCCGGCGACCTCGGCGGGGCGCTGCTCGGCCAGCCGGAGGACCAGCGTGCCGCCCATCGACAGGCCCATCGCGAACACCTGCCGGCAGCGGCCGCGCAGGTCGTCGAACGCGCGCTCGAACTCGCCGTACCAGTCGGGCCAGCGGGTGTCGTTGAGGTCCTGCCAGCGGGTGCCGTGCCCGGGCAGCCGGGGGAGGCGGACGGTGAGCCCGGCGGCGGCCAGGTGCTCGGCCCACGGGCGGAGGCTCTGCGGCGAGCCGGTGAAGCCGTGGCTGAGCACCACGCCAACCTCGCCGCCGTGGGCCGCGAACGGCTCCGCGCCGGGCAGTACGCCCACAACGCACCTCCCTGTCGCCGCTGCCCTTCCATCGTCGCACGTCCGGCAGACGAAGTGGCGGGGGTTCCGGGCTGCCACGCCGCGCCCGGTCAGTGGCGCCGCGCGTCGCCGTGGGGTCGCCGTCGGGTCGCCGTTCGGGTCGCTGTGGGGTCGCCGTCGGGTAGCCGTTCGGGTCGCTGTGGGGTCGCCGCCGGGTCGCCGTTCGGGTCGCCGTGGGGTCGCCGCCGGGTCGCGATGGGTCGCGCCGGGTCGTCGGTCGGGCCGCCGTCGTTGTCCCAGCCGCCCGCGCGCCCGTAGGCTTCCGGTGACGAAGGAGGACGCGGTGTTCTACTGGCTGTTGAAATTCGTTCTCCTGGGTCCATGGTTGAAGCTGCTGTTCCGGCCCCGGGTCGAGGGTGCGGAGAACGTGCCGTCCGAGGGGGCGGCGATCATCGCGAGCAACCACCTGTCGTTCTCGGACTCGATCTTCATGCCGCTGATGGTGTCGCGGCGGGTGACGTTCCTGGCCAAGCAGGAATACTTCACCGGCCACGGGCTGAAGGGGCTGCTGAGCCGGCTGTTCTTCACCGGCGTCGGGCAGGTGCCGATCGACCGCAGCAGCGGGTCGGCGGCCAAGGCGGCGCTGGAGACCGGCAGGCGGATCCTGGCCGAGGGCAAGCTGCTGGGCATCTACCCGGAGGGGACCCGCTCGCCGGACGGCCGGCTCTACCGGGGCAAGACAGGGGTGGCGCGGATGGCCCTCGAGGCCGGCGTGCCGGTGATCCCGGTGGCGATGATCGGCACCCGTGAGGTGCAGCCGATCGGCAAGAAGCTGCCGCGGATCAGGCGGATCGGCATCCGGTTCGGCCCGGCGCTGGACTTCTCCCGGTACGAGGGCCTGGCCGGCGACCGGTTCGTCGAGCGGTCGATGACCGACGAGATCATGTACGAGCTGATGGAGCTCGGCGGCCAGGAGTACGTCGACCTCTACGCGGCCAAGGTGAAGGCGCAGATCGCCGCCGCCGGCAAGATCGGCCTCCCGGACGCCGCCGAGGTCACCGACGCCGACACCCCGGCCCGCCGCCTCCCCACCGAGAAGGCCAGCTGAGCCAGCCGCCGCTAGCTCGGCCGGGCCGCGCGGGCGGCCTCGATGGCGTGCCAGCGGGCGAGGTTGTGGCGGGCGTCGGCGAGGGCGTCGTGGCGGGCGGTGGTGGCGGGGGGTAGCTCGGGGCGGCCGGCGTCCTCCCAGCGTTGCGCCAGCTCGTGGGTGAACCGCGGGATCTGCCGCGGCAGCGCCGGCATCGCGCCCCACAGCTGCGCCAGCACCACGTGGTCGTACGCCGCGTACCAGGCCCACAGCTCGATCGGCTCGCCGGGCTCGGTGAGGAACGCGTGCAGGTCGGCGCGGATCCGCTCCCGCGAGCGCCACGCCGGGTCGCCGGGGGAGGGCAGCTTGTCCAGCACGTTGCGGCGCACCCACGGGATCGCCCGGCCCGGGTCGAACTCCGTCGACACGGCGTAGAACTCCCGCCCGCGCTCGTCCACGACCCCGATCGAGACGAGCTCGATGGTCGACCCGTCCTCGATGAACTCGCAGTCGTAGTGGTACCGCACGGACGTCACCGTACGGCGGTAGGTTTCGCGACAGGTGTCCGGAGCGCGGGAGGGCGTAGACATGATCTTGATCGTGGTCAAGTGGACGATCCGGCCGGAGTACGCGGACTCGTGGATGCAGCGGGTCGCCGACTTCACCGCGGGCACCCGCGCGGAGCCGGGCAACGTCTTCTTCGAGTGGAACCGCAGCGTCGAGGACCCGAACGTCTACACGCTGGTCGAGGGCTTCCGGGACGACGCCGCCGAGGCGCACGTGACGAGCGACCACTTCAAGGACGCGATGTCGTGGATGCCGGACTACGTTGCCAAGAAGCCCGACATCATCAACACGACCATCCCGCAGGACGGCTGGTCGGAGATGGCGGAGGTCACCCCGCGCTGACGCCTCCGCGGGGTCGCCGGAGGCCACGGCGGTCGCGACAGCCGGGACAAGCTCGAGCCCGCGGCGCGGGACGGGCCGGGTTGGCCTTAGGCTCCGGCGGACGTGCAAGCCCATCGAGAGGAACGAGCAACCATGCGGATCGGCGTGCTCACCGGCGGCGGCGACTGCCCCGGGCTGAACGCGGTCATCCGGGCGGTCGTGCGCAAGGGCGTCTCGACCTACGGGCACGAGTTCGTCGGCTTCCGCGACGGCTGGCGGGGGCCGCTCGACGGCGACGCCGGCCCCCTCGGCGTCGAGCAGGTGCGCGGCATCCTGCCTCGCGGCGGCACGATCCTCGGCACTTCCCGGACCAACCCGTACAAGGTCGACGGCGGTCCGGACCGGGTGAAGGCCGGGCTGGCCGCCGCCGGGGTGGAGGCGCTGATCGCGATCGGCGGCGAGGACACCCTCGGCGTGGCCAAGCGGCTCTACGACGACGGCGTGCAGGTCGTCGGCGTGCCCAAGACCATCGACAACGACCTGGCCGCGACCGACTACACGTTCGGCTTCGACACCGCGGTCAACATCGCGATGGAGGCGATCGACCGGCTGCACACCACGGCCGAGTCGCACCACCGGGCGCTGGTCGTCGAGGTGATGGGC
>DATBFW010000203.1:0-67516 GCA_036558285.1 Mycobacteriales bacterium
GGCCGCGGCGACGTTCGCCAGGCCCGCGGTCAGGCAGGCGGCGATGGCGTGCAGCAGGAACTCGACCGGAGTCGGGCCCTGGTTGGTCCCGACCAGCACCGCCGGGTGGTCCGCGGCGTACTCGAACGGCTCCGGGCGGGACGTGTCCTCCTGCCCGGCGCCGTAGAAGCCCTGGATGACCGAGCGGTTGTGGGTGCCGCTGACCCACTCGTTGCTCGCCCGGAACTGGAACTGCGCGATCTGCGGCGCCGCCTTCACCGCGTCGACGGTGGCGAACAGGGTGGCGACGTCGACGCCGTTGCGGGTCGGGTTCCCGGTGGTGGTCATGGTCTCGCTCCTCGGCTCTGCTGGGTTCCGCGGCGGGCTCGCCGCGGGTCGAGGTTCGCCGGCCCGGGGGCGGCCCCACATCCGTGCCCGGCACGGATATCGGGGGTCGGTGCCCGGCACGCACTCGCCGGCGCCACACTGAGCGGCGTGACGACCGCGGGTCCGGCCCCGGGCACCGAGCTGACCGCACGGGAGGTGGAAGTCCTCGCGCTGGTCGCCCGGCACCTGACGAACGCGCAGATCGCCGACTCGCTGTTCATCTCGCAGCGGACGGTGGAGAGCCACGTCTCGGCGATGCTGCGCAAGCTGCAGCTGCCCGACCGGCGCAGCCTGGCCCGGCACGCCGAGGCGTTCCCGGGCGGTGTCGGATCCGGCCGGCGCAGCCTGCCGGTGCCGGTCACACCGTTCGTCGGCCGGGCCGCCGAGCGGGCGGCGCTGTCAGCGGCGCTCGCCGACCACCGCATGGTGACCGCGACCGGTCCAGGCGGTGTGGGCAAGACCCGGCTCGCCCTCAGCGTCGCGGCGGAGCTGGCCGCCGAGCGCCGCGACGGCGCGTGGTTCGTGGATCTGGTCCGGGTCACCGACCCCGGCGCGGTCACCGCCGCGGTCGCCGAGACGGTCGGCGTCCCCGAGCAGCGGACCACGTCCGTGGAGCACGCCCTGGTCGCCTCGCTGTCCGGGCGGGACGGAGTGCTCGTCCTCGACAACTGCGAGCACGTCGTGGACGGCGTGCGCGCCTGCGTCGAGCGGATCGTCGCGGGCTGCCCCCACGTCACGGTGCTGGCGACGAGCCGGACCCGCCTCCTGCTCCCGTACGAGCGGGTGTACGTGGTGCCGGGGCTCACGGTCGTCGAGGACGGCGGCGATGCCGTCGAGCTGTTCACGACCCGGGTCGCGGCCGCGACCGGCGACCCGGCGGCACCGGACGCCGGCCGGGTGGCGGCGCTGTGCCGGGCTCTGGACGGCATCGCGCTGGCCATCGAACTGGCCGCCGCCCGGTTCGCCGCGCTCGGGCTCGACGGCCTGGAGTCGGGGCTGGACCAGCGGCTGCGGGTGCTGACCGCCGGCGGGGGCCGGGTCGACCGGCACGCCTCGTTGCGGGCGGCCATCGGCTGGAGCTACGACCTGCTCCCGGCCGACGATCGTGCGCTGCTGCGCGGCGTCGCCGTGTTCGCGTCCTGGTTCGACGTCGACGCCGCCCGGGCCCTGGCGGCGGACGGGCGCGCGGCGGCCGAGGTCGCCGACGGCCTCGCCCGGCTCGCCGAGCACAGTCTGCTTCTCGTCCGGCGCGGCGAACCGACCCGGTATCGCGCGCTGGAGACGATCCGCCAGTACGGCGTGGAGCAGCTGGCCGCCGCCGGCGAGCTGGACCGGGTCCGGGCGGTCCATGACGGCTGGTGCCGGCACGCCGTCGCGGAGCTCGGCCGGACCGACCCCCGCGACGTCGACGAGTCCTGGTGCACCCGGTTCGACCGGATCGTCGACGACGTGTCCGCCGCGATCGCTTGGTCGGCGGGCGACGAGCAGCGCCGGGCCCCGGCGGCGGAGCTCGCCGCAGAGCTGGCCGGGCTGCTGTTCGCCCGCGGCCGGCCGGCGCAGGCGCAGCGGCGCTACGAGCAGGCGGCCGGGCTGTCGCCGGCGGGCGCCGAACGGATCGGCTACCTGCGGCTGGCCGCCGGCGCGGCCGCCAGCCGGTTCGCTGGCGACCAGGCACTGCGGCTGTTCCGGACGGCGGCGGACGGGGCGGTCACGGCCGGCCAGCCGGCCGGCGCGGCACGGGACCTGGCGACGATGGCGATGTACGTCAACCGCGCGCCGGGGATCATGGCCAGCCAGCACCCGCCGGCGGAAGCCGATGCGCTGCTCGCCGAGGCCGCCTCCCGGTCCGACGGCTCGCCGGTCGCCCGGGCGGCGCTCGCGGTGGCGCAGTTCGGCTTCCAGCCCACGGTCGGGGAGGCCCGGCAGGCCGCCGAGCTCGCCGAGCGGTCCGGCGACGGGGTCCTGCGGAGCATCGCCCTGGACCAGTTGACCCTCGCCTGCCTCGTCGACGACGACATCGCGGAGGCGGTGCGGGTCACCCGCGACCGGCTCCGGCTGCTCGACACGCTCCCGATCGGTCCGCTGTCCGGGTTCGAGGTCGCCGACGGCCAGCTCATGGCCGCCGAGGTCGACCTGGCCGCGGGCGACCTTGCCGGCGCCGCCGCGCATTCGGCGGCGCTCGCCGGCCTGCCGTTCTACCGGGACGAGGACCACCTGGCCATGTCCCGACGGCTGCTCGTCGACGCGCTGGCCGGTCGCTTCGAGGACGTGGTCAGGGTCGGTGAGCGCTTCCGGGTCAGCTGGGAACGCGCGGGACGGCAGGTCGCGCCGAACCTGGCCCGGTCGTCCTACGCCGTCGCGATGGTGCACGGCATTCTCGGCGACGACGAGCGCCGGGCGGCCTGGGTGCGGCTGACGATCGACCTCGGCGTCGACGCCGCGGGGCTGGCCGGAGCGCAGCGCGGCTGGCCCGCGGTGTTCGACGGCCTGCTCGCGCTGCATCGCGACGATCCGGCCGAGGCCGTCCGGCGGGTCGCGGGCGACATCGACGACCCCGCGCTGTTCCGGGCCCTGGCGAGCATGCAGTGGCGGCCCTGGTACGCCGCGCTGTGGACCGAGGCCGCCGTGCTCGACCACCACCCCGACGCCGCCGACCGGATCGTGCGGGGCCGGCACGCCGCCCGGGACAACCCGATCGCGACCGCGATGGTCGAGCGTGCCGAGGCGATCGCCGCCGGCGACCGGGACCGGCTGACCCGCCTCGCGATCACCTTCGCCCAGCTCGGCTGCCCCTACCAGCAGGCGCGGACCATCCGGATCGCGCCCGGGCCGCGGCCCCGGTAGCCGTCGACCACGATTCCGTGGCTGTCGGCGGGAAAAATTGCGGAAACGCTTGCAAGCGGTCTGGTTGCCTGCGATAACCGTCGCATCTACTCGTCGGGGAGTGGAGCGTCGCCATGAGCGTGACCGATACCGAGCACGGACCGGCCTCCGCGGACAAGGGCCTCAAATCCGGAGCACTCGGGCTGGTGTCCAGCGTCGTGATCGGGGTGGCGTCGACCGCGCCGGCGTACAGCCTGGCGGCCACGCTGGGCTTCGTCGTGATCGCGGTCGGCGTGTACGCGCCGGCGATCATGCTGGTCGCCTTCCTGCCGATGCTGTTCATCGCCATCGCGTACGACCAGCTCAACCGGCGCGAGCCGGACTGCGGGACCACGTTCACCTGGGCGGCCAAGGCGTTCGGGCCGCGGTCGGGGTGGATGGGCGGCTGGGGCATCATCGCCGCCGACGTGATCGTGATGGCGAACCTGGCCCAGATCGCCGGGATCTACTCGTTCTCGCTGTTCGACGCCATTGGCGTCCACAACACGCTGGCCGAGAGCACGTTCTGGACCACGGTCGTCGGCGTCGCCTGGATCGTCGTGATGACCTGGATCTGCTACCGCGGCATCGAGGTCTCGGCCCGCATGCAGTATTTCCTGCTCGGCGCCGAGGTCATCGTGCTGGTGCTGTTCGCGGTCACCGCGCTGGTCAAGGTCTACACCGGGCACGCGCCGGACGGGTCGTTGCACTTCTCCTGGTCCTGGCTGAACCCCTTCGGGGTCGGCGACCTGTCGGCGTTCTCCGACGGGCTGCTGCTTGCGGTCTTCATCTACTGGGGCTGGGACACCGCGGTCTCGGTGAACGAGGAGTCCGACGACCCGGCGAAGACGCCGGGGCGGGCCGCGGTGCTGTCCACGCTGCTGCTGCTGGCGACGTACGCGATCGTGTCGATCGCGGCCCAGGCGTTCGCGGGGGTCGGGGACACCGGCCTCGGGCTGGCCAACCCGGACAACGCCGACGACGTGTTCGCCAGCCTCGGCGAGGCGGCGCTCGGCAGCGTCGGGGTCACCCTGCTGATCATCGCGACGCTGACGTCGGCCTCGGCGTCCACCCAGACGACGATCCTGCCGACCGCGCGGGCGACCCTGTCGATGGCGGTCTACAAGGCGATACCGCGCTCGTTCGCACGGATCCACCCGCGCTACCTCACCCCGACCGTGTCGACGATCGCGATGGGCCTGGCATCGGTGATCTTCTACGTCGCGCTGACGCTGATCTCCGGCAACGTGCTGGCCGACTCGATCACCTCGATCGGGTTGCTGATCGCCTTCTACTACGGGCTGACCGGCTTCGCCTGCGCCTGGTATTTCCGGCACGAGCTCACCGCGTCCGTCCGGGGATTCGTGATGAAGGGGTTGCTGCCGTTAGTCGGCGGGCTGATCCTGCTCGGCGCGTTCATCCGCAGTGCCGTCGACATGTTCGCCGAGGACTACGGCGAGACGTCGTTCCGCGGCGTCGGCGGCGTGTTCCTGCTCGGCGTCGGCTCGCTGCTGCTCGGCGTGGTGCTGATGATCATCACTGAGATCGTCATGCCGGACTACTTCCGCGGCCGCACGCTCACCAAGCAGACCCATCCGGTGGTGCTACCCGAGACCCGGCTGCACACCGGGCTGCGGCTACCCGACGCCGAGGAGCCGCTGGTGATCGCCGCCGACGGCGACCCCCCGCCGGCGACCCCGCCGCCCGAGCCCGCGCCCCCGCCACGCACCCCCTGAGCCGCCGGCCGCCCGCCGCCTGACGGGCTGTCAGCGGGACTCGGTGGCCAGCCGGACGCCGAGGCCGAGCATGACCGCGCCGGTGAAGCGTTCGAGCACCGACTGCACTCTCGGCGTCAGGATCTGCCGGGCCCGGTCCACCGCGAACGCCAGCGCGGAGAACCAGGCGACGTCCAGGACGACGATGACGCCGGCCATCGCCAAGGCGTACGGCAGCACCGGCGCGCCCGGCCGGACGAACTGCGGGAACAGCGCGATGAAGAAGACCGCCAGCTTCGGGTTCGATGCACTGGTGACCAGCCCGGACCGCCAGCCCGCTACCCGGCCCAGCCGCAGGGCAGCGCCACGAGGAGGAACTCCGGCACCGACCGCACGGATCGACCGTAGCCGGGCTGCCGAACGGTTTGTCAGTCGGTGGAAGCCTGGTCGAGGTCGTGGGCGACGCGGCGGTGGGCGGCCCAGATCTCCTCGGGGAGGTCGGCGAACTGGGCGAGATGCTCCTCGCGGAAACCCATCTCCTGCCGCCACCGGTCGACGTCGATGCTCAGCAGGACGTCGAGGTCGTCGGGCGCGACCTGCACCCCGTCGAGGTCAAGCTCGTCCGGCGTGGGCAGGATGCCGACCGGCGTCCGCCGCCCGGTGACCTCGCCGTCCTTGAGCCGCAGCAGCCACAGCAGCGGTCGCAGGTTGTCGCGGTATCCGGGCCAGAGGAAGTGGCCGTCGCCGTGGTCGCGCTGGAACCAGTTGACGTGCGCGAAGATCGGCTTCTCCCGGGCGGAGTCGATGATCCGCAGCCAGTGCGCCGCGTACGCCCCTTCCGGGTAGGACAGGAACGGCCGCATCGACATCGGGTCGTAGCGCAGCTGGCCCTCGACGCCCTCGGCGGCGTAGGTCGCCTCGGCGCCGAGGGTGAGCCCGTCGTACACGCCCTCGGCGACATCGGTGATGGCGCGGATCAGCGGCTCCCGGTCGCTGGTGCGGCCGCCGAAGATGATCGCGTCGATCGGCACGCCGCGGGAGTCGTCGAAGTCCTCGGCGAGGGTGGGCACGTTGTTCAGCTGGGTGGTGAACCGGCTGTTCGGGTGCGCCCACGGGTCGTCCCGCTCGTCCGCGGTCCGGTCGCTGATCAGCGCACCGGTCCAGTCCCGCCAGCCGGCTCCCTCCGGCCTGTCCGGCGTGCGGCCCTCCCACCAGACCGCCTGGGTGTCGTCGTTGTACGCGACGTTCGTGAACAGCGTCCCGGTGCCCGGCGCCACCGAGGCCACCCCGACCGGGTTGGTCGCCTCGCTGGTGTCCCGCGCGACGCCGAACACGCCGTACTCCGGGTTGATCGCGTAGATCCGGCCGTCGTCCGGGTCGACCCGCAGCCAGGCGATGTCGTCGCCGTAGAACCGCACCTCGTACCGGTCCTCCAGGCTGGTCGGCGGCGTCATCATCGCGAGGTTGGTCTTGCCGGACGCGCTCGGAAACCCGCCGCAGACGTGGTACGTCCGGCCGGTCTGCTTGTCGACGATGCCGATGAGCATGAACTGCTCGGCCAGGAAACCCCCGGACTTCCAGCCGTCGTAGGCGGCCTGCCGCAGTCCGTGCGCGATCTTGCCGAGCAGCGCGTTGCCACCGTAGGACGAGCCGTAGTGCAGGATCGTGCGCTCGTCGGCGACGGTGACGAAGTAGCGCTGGTCGTCCGGCGTTCCCTGGCCGAGCTTCTCCAGGTCGCCGGTGACGTGGACGCCGCGCACGAAGCTGTCCGGGTCGTCGAGCTCGTTGACGTACCGGATGCCGACCCTGGCCATCCGGATCATGTGCAGGACGACCGTGCGGTGGTCGGTCAGCTCCACGCCGGCCGCGTACGGCTCCAGCGGCGATCCCGGCGGGGACATCAGGTAGGGCACCACATACATCGTCTTGCCGGCGGAGGCGCCGCGCATGTGCTCCTCGAGCAGCGGGGTCATCTCCGACGCCGGCCGCCAGTTGTTGTAGACGCCGCGGTCGGCCGGGTTGCTCGTCGCGACGATCGTGCGTTCCTCGGAGCGCGCCGTGTCCTTGGCGTAGCTGCGCGAGTAGTAGAGGTCCTGTCCGGCGGGCTGGATCTCGCCGGCCGCAAGCGACTCCTCGATCAACCGGTAGTCGTCGGCCGCGCTGACGACCTCGACCCTGTCCGGGCGTGTGTGCTCGGCCCACTGCCGCACGTACGCGCGGACCCGATCGTTGGTTACCCCTGCCCGGTCGAGGGCGGCGTCGACGTCCACCTGCGCGCTCCCATCCGCGATCGCCGTCGATCGCGTGTGTTCCCACGACACTAGGGCACCGATCGCCGGCTTGGCCTCGCGGCCTGCGCCATCTGGCGGTACATCACACGGTCTGATCCGGTCAAGGAGACTGGTGGGGTGTCCCGCCGACCGCAGGCCGCCGTCACCCTCGCCGAGCTGGCCGAGGATCCGCACCCGGTCTGGGCGCGGCTGCGCCGGCACGGCGAGGTGGTCCGGGTTGCCGAGCTCGGCGGCTGGGTCACGCTGACCCGGGCGGCGGCCACCCGGGTGATGCGGGACGCGCGGACGTTCACCGTCGCCGACCCCCGGTTCTCCACCGGGCGGATCGTCGGTCCGAGCATGCTGTCCACCGACGGCGCCCCGCACGCCGCGCACCGCCGGCCGTGGGCGGAGGTGTTCAAGCCGGCTCCGGTACGCGACCGGTTCACCGGGCCGGTGCGGGACGAGGTGGCCCGGCTGCTCGACCGGCTCGCCGTCGCGCCGGCACCGGACCTGCGGACCGGGCTGGCCGCGCCGCTGGCGACGGCTGCGATGGGTGCGGCGCTCGGCCTCGACGGGCTGCAGGTCGCCCAGGTGCTCGACTGGTACCGGGCGATGGTCGCCGGCGTGGACACGGTCAGCCGCGGCGGCGACCCGCCCGCGGCCGCGTTGCGGGCGGTGGACGCGATCCGCGACCACGTCGAGCGGACCCTGCGCCGGCCGGCCCGGGACACGGTGCTCACGGCCGCGGCCGCCGGCGGCACCGACGCCCGGCTGCTCGCCGCGGACGTGGCGATCCTGCTGTTCGGCGGGGTGGATACCGCGGAGAGCATGACCGCGATCGCCGCGTACCACCTGCTGACCCACCCCGCCGCGCTGGACGAGGTGCGGGCCGATCCCGCGCTGCTGCCCGGTGCGATCCAGGAGTCGCTGCGGCTGGAGCCCGCCGCCACCCGGGTGGACCGCTACGCGACCGCCGACGCCGAGGTCGCCGGAGCCGCGATCCGGGCCGGCGACCTTGTCGTCGTCTCGCTGTCGGCCGCCGGCCGGGACCCCGGCGTGTTCGCCGACCCCGACCGGTACGACATCCACCGGCGCAACGCGGCCGATCACCTCGCCTTCGCCGTCGGCCCGCACTACTGCCTCGGCGTGCACCTGACGACGCTGCAGACCACGCTCGCGCTCGGCCTGCTGCTCGACCGCTTCCCCGGCATCCACGCCGCCGGTCCACTGCCACCGGTCACCGGCTTCGTCTTCCGCAAACCGGCCTCCGTACCCGTCGCCCTCGGATCCTGAGGCCGCGGTCAGCGGCTCCGGACGAGCCCCTCCGCGACGGTCGCGAGCTGGGCGGCCGTGAGCGGTGCCGGCATGCCGTGGCTGCACACCGCGACGCCGGTGCGGGCGGTCTCGGTCCACACCAGGCAGCGGGCGTCGTCGAACCGGGGGTACTGCCGGAAGACCGCCGGATGACCGCGGACCGTCGACCGGGCGAGCACCTGGATCGGGCCGGGTCCCTTCGGGTCGACGCCCGGCTGCCCAGCCGGTCCCTGCATGACTTCGAGGTAGGTGTCCTGGTCCGGTCCGGAGTAGACGGACCGGGTCAGACCGGGCGCCTGGGGGTCGTCCTCGACCGTGGGGTGATCGGCGTAGCCGTCGGGCAGCACGGTCGCGTGCAGCCGGGTGTCGGTCAGCAGCACGCGAACGTCCCGGCCGTCCTGCACGACCTGTCTGGTCCCCAGCGGACGGGCGAGGTGGACGAGGAACCGTCCACCGGCACGGCCGTCACCGGCACAGGCGACATTCGACCCGCCGCTCCGGTCGACGTACGTGGTGGCGGCGAGGGTGACCGTCCGGTCGTCCTGGCCGACGAGCCGGACGTCCGTCCACGGGTGGCACGGATCCGGCCCGGTCCGGTTCTCGTTGCCCGCCAGCACCAGCAGCGTGGTCGCGCCCCGATCGGTGGCCTGCACCCAGACGATCGGCGTCGCATCCTCCCGGTGCACGGTCTTGCCCTTGATCGTCAGCTCCGCCGGGACCGCCTTTCCCGCCGAGGCACCGCCCGATCCGGTCAGCGCCCTCGCCGCCAGCAGGGCGCCGCCGGCGACGATCAGCACCGCCACCGCGCTGAGCGCGACCTGCACCCGGCTGCGCCGCCTGCGCACTCCGACGGTCGCGCGCTGACCGTCCGTACCTGTCGCCATGGGGCACAGACGCGACCGGAGCTCGGCCGGTTCCCGTGGGTCCGGCTAGCCTGACCCGGTGCTGCCGCCTGCCGGTCTGCGGACCGTGGTCCTCGTGCACGGCGGGCTCTGGGAGGACATGGACGCCGAGCGGTTCTGGGTCCGGCCGGGCGTGGTCGGCGCGCTGGAGGCGCGCGGCGTGCCCGTGCTCGCGCCGGATCGGGTGGTGCACCCGAGGTCCTGGGCCGAGGAGGTCGCGCACCTGCTCCCGCTGCTGCCGGACGAGCCGGTCACGCTGGTCGGCGGGTCCAACGGGTGCTCGGTCGCGGCCCGGGTGGCGGTCGAGCACCCCGACCGCGTCGGGCGGCTGGTGCTCGCCTGGCCGGCGAGCGCCGGCAACACCGAGGTCGACACGCTCTACCTGGCGGCCGGCGTGCCGCCCGAGCTGCTGGCGGGGGAGACGCTGCGCGGCCTGTCCGACGTCGAGCTGGCCGAGCTGCGGCTCCCGGTCGCGGTGCTTCCCGGCCCGGCCGACCGGTACCACGAACGGTCCACAGTGGACACCCTGCTGGCGCTGCTCGCCGGCGCGGTCGAGCTGCCACCGAGCCCGGAGCCGCCGCGGCCCGGGTTCGCGCCCTACGCGGCCGCCGTGGCCGCCGCGCTGCTGGGCTGACCGCGCCGCCCGAGCGCGGGTCGCCTCGCTGTCGGGCCGCGACCCCGGTCCCGGTGCGCTTCCGACGACCCGGCCCGGGTCGCTGCTGGGCCGACCGCGCCGGCGGGTCGGTGCGGTCCGCGGGTCAGTGGGCGGACCAGGTGACGGAGTCGCCCGCTACGGGGCCGGCGGGTCGGTGTGGCCCGCGGGTCAGTGGGCGGACCAGGTGACGGAGTCGCCCGCCACCGCGCGGACCTGGCGGCGCCGACCGTCCGCCGCGAACCAGCTGCCGGGATCGGCCGACTCGCGCCGGCCGGCCCGCCGAGCCGGCGCCGAGGCCAGCTGGGTCGTCTTCGCCCGGTACATCGCCGCGTCGGCGCGGTCGAGCACCTCGTCGAGGTCCGACCCCGGCGCCGCGACGACCACGCCGATCGACGCGCGGACGGCCACGTTCCATCCGCCGGCGACGTGTACGGGTGCCGAGAGCACCTCGGTGATGCGCCCGGCGGTGTCGGCGAGGCGACTGCTCGCGGCGCGCTCGGACAGTCCCGCCGGCAGGTCGACGAGCGCGACGAACTCGTCACCGCCGAGCCGGGCGACCAGCCCGGGCCCGACGACGTCGGCGAGCCGGCGCGCGACGGTGACCAGCACCTCGTCGCCGGCCCGGTGGCCGAAGGTGTCGTTGATCCGCTTGAAGTCGTCGAGGTCCACCAGGACCGCCACCAGCGGCCGCCGGTCGGTCGCGCCGACCAGCGTCGTCCCGGCGCCGTAGAACCAGCGGCGGTTCGGCAGGCCGGTGAGGTGGTCGTGCCGGGCGGCGTGCTGCTCGGCGCACAGCTCGGCCCGGACCCGGTGCAGCTCCCGTTCGGCGGCCTTCGCCCGCCGCGCGTGCCAGATCGCGGTCAGCGCAGCCAGGACCACCAGGCCGGCGCCGATCACGGCGGCCAACGGGTCCATGGATTAGCCCTCCCCGGGACGGCGCGCGCGTCTCGCCGCCGTCCCGCCCGTGATCAACGAGCGGTGTGCCACAGCAAATGCGGAAGCACAGCCGCATGCACGTGCATTAGCATCCTCCCGCCGTGGTCGCCTGCGCAAGCTTCGACGCGGACATATGTCCGGATCGCGGCCCGAAGCGGCGCGCACTTGCCGGTGGGAGGTGTCGGTGGAGCGGAGCAACGACAAGGTGCGCGCGGATGCCCCGACCGGCCTAGCGTGGCGGAAGAGCCGCAGGAGCAACCCCAGCGGCAACTGCGTCGAGCTCGCCCTGCTCCCGTCCGGGACCGGTGTCGCGGTGCGCAACTCGCGTGATCCGAACGGCCCAGCGCTCGTATACACGCGGGCAGAGATCGCCGCGTTCCTCGGCGGCGTCCAGGACGGGGACTTCGACGACCTGCTGATCTGATCATGTACATGCGTTGATGCGAGCCGCCGAATCGCCGCGGGCGGATCACCGGTGGTCGTAGCATGATGCCGCCTGAACCCGACACCACGGAGGGGCGGCGTGACGACCGGAGGCGATGCACCCGGATCCGGGGGTGGCCCGACGGTCCTGCGCATGCTGCTCGGCGCGCATCTCCGCCGGCTCCGCGAGGCCCAAGGGGTGAGCCGGGAGGACGCCGGCTGGGAGATCCGAGCGTCCGAGTCCAAGATCAGCCGGATGGAGCTCGGCCGGGTGAGCTTCAAGGAGCGCGACGTCGACGACCTGCTCACGCTCTACGGCCTGACCGACACCGAGGAGCGGGACCGGCTGCTCTCCCTGGCCCGGCAGGCCAACACGCCCGGATGGTGGCACCGGTACGGCGACGTGCTGCCCAACTGGTTCCAGTCGTACCTCGGGCTGGAGGCGGCCGCCTCGATGATCCGCACGTACGAGGTGCAGTTCGTGCCGGGGCTGTTGCAGACCGCGGACTACGCGCGCTCGGTGGTGCTGCTCGGCCACGGCCGGGCCACGGCCGACGAACTCGATCGCCGGGTCGACCTGCGGATGCGCCGGCAGCGGATCCTCGATCGGACGGACCCGGTGCAGCTGTGGGCCGTCATCGACGAGGCGGTGCTGCGCCGGCCGGTCGGCTCCCGGGCGACCATGCGCGGCCAGATCGAGGCGCTGATCGACGCGACTGGCCGCAAGTCCGTCCACCTGCAGGTGCTCCCGTTCCAGGTGGGTGGGCACTCGGCGGCCGGCGGCGCGTTCAGCATCCTGCGCTTCCCGGACCAGGAGCTGCCCGACATCGTCTACGTCGAGCAGCTGTCCAGCGCGCTCTACCTGGACAAGCGCGACGACGTCGAGCTGTACGTCGACGCGATGGAGCGGCTGTGCGTGGAGGCGGACCAGCCGGAGCGCACGCCGGACACGCTGCGCCGGATCCTCAAGGACACCTGAGCCCGTACGGCCGGGTGGCCCAGGTCTGCCGCCCAGCGGATGTCCGTCGCGGGCTAGTGTTGTCCAGCGGTAGCTGTCAGAGGGCAGGGGAGGCGTTCGTGGCGAACGATGCTCAGGCGGGCGGTCCGGGGCAGGACCACACGCAGATCGACACCACGGTGCCGCAGTCGGCCCGGATCTACGACTACTGGCTGGGCGGCAAGGACAACTTCGGTCCGGACCGGGCCGTCGCCGAGGCGCTGGCGACGCAGATCCCGACCATCCGGACGATGGTGCGCTCGCAGCGGGTGTTCCTGGTCCGCGCGGTCGACTACCTGGTCCGCAAGGCGGGCATCCGCCAGTTCCTCGACATCGGCACGGGGATCCCGTCACTGGACAACGTGCACGAGGTCGCCCAGCGCATCGCCCCCGAGTGCCGGATCCTCTACGTGGACAACGACCCGATCGTGCTCGCGCACGCCAGGGCGCTGATGACCAGCACCGAGGAGGGCCGGACCGCCTTCATCCTGGCCGACCTCCGGCAGCCCACGGACGTCCTGGCGAACCCGGCGCTGCGGGAGACGCTCGACCTCGGCCGGCCGGTCGCGCTGTTTCTCGTCGGGGTGCTGCACCACCTGCACGACTCCGACGACCCGCGCGGGATCGTCACCACGCTGCTCGACGCGCTGCCGTCCGGCAGCTACTTCGCCCTCACCCAGCCGACCGGCGACTTCGACGAGGCGGCGATGGCGGGCATGGCCGCGACCGCGGAGCGGTCCGGCATCCCGTACGTGCCGCGCAGCCGGGCCCAGGTCGAGGCCCTGCTCGACGGGCTGGAGCTGGTCGAGCCGGGGCTGGTGCCGATCCCGGCCTGGAACCCGCTCGATCTCGACTATCCCGGCAGCGCCGAGGTCGACCGCGACCCTTACAGCGTCTACGGCTGGGCCGCGGTCGCCCGCAAGCCCTGAGCCTCAGCTCGGGCGACGGGCGGTCGCCGGCGCCGAGGTGAGCCGCAGGACCTCGTGACCGGTGTCCCAGAGCAGGGTCAGCAGGGCGCGCAGTCCGGCCTGGTCGACGCAGTCGACGGTGAGCACGCTGTCGCCGGTGCCGTCGACCGCGGAGACGGACTCGAAGCGGGCGCTGGCCGTCTCGACCACGGCGCGGGCGAGTGGTCCCCGCACGGTCACCTCGCACCAGGTCATCGCTGCTCATGTCCTCCGGCCGTCGTGGATCGGCGCGCCGTGAGCATGCGTCGACGCGGGGTCGGAGCGCACCACCCCGCGGCCGGGACCACCCGGGGTGGGGGCAGCCGCGAGGCAGTGCGACGCCGGGGGCCGACTGTGCAGCTCGACCGCGCAACGGTCGGTGGCTGACCGGAGGGCACCGGGCCGCCTGGCCGGGAGCACTCGGGGTGGTGGGCTCAGATCAGGCCGAGGGTCCTGGCCGCGGCGACGGCGTCCTGCCGGGACGTGACGCCGAGCTTCCGGTAGAGGCTCTTGTTGTACGCCTTGACCGTGTTGATCGACAGGAACATCGCGGCCGCGATCTCCCGCTGGCTCGCGGTCCCCGGCAGCGTCCGCAGGATGGCCAGCTCGCGGTCGGTCAGCGGCTCGGCCAGCGCCCCGGACCGGGTGGCCGACCGTACGGCGGCCCGGCCGATCCGCGCCTCCGCCCGGGCCAGCCGATCGGCCGCGTACGGGGTCACCGGCTCGTCGTCGGCGACCTCCCGGGCGCGGGCAAGGGACGACCGGGCGGCGGCCCGGTCGCCGTCCGCGAGCTCGGCGTCGGCGCGGAACACCAGCCCGAGCACGAACGGCGTCGGTCGGCCGATCGCCTCGGCCGACGCCACCGCCCCGGTGAGCACAGTCCGCGCGGTTCGGGCGTCCCCCTGCAGGTAGGACCGGCGGCCCTCGACCAGACGCAGCAGCGTGACGGCGGGCGCGGCCGCCTCGCCCCAGTCCCGCTCGGCCTGCTCGACGATCGGTCGGGCCTCGCGGAGCACGCGGTCGGCGTCGGCGCCGCGGTCGAGTTCCAGCAGCGCGAGACCGAGCAGGCCGGCGAGCTGGAGCGAGACGCCCACCGACCAGGCTCCGTCGTCCCGCCGGCGCCAGGAGTCGAGCAGGATCGGCACCGCGTCGTCGAACCGGCCGGCCCGGGCGTAGGCGCTGCCGAGCGCGGCCCGGGCGATCGCGTGCCCGGCGGTGCCGGTCCCGGTCTCCAGGTCGGCCGCCTGCTCGGCGAGCGCGATCGACCGGTCCGGATCGGCGTCCGAGGTCCCGATGACCGCGCGCATCACCAGGGCCGCCGCTCGGGCACTGTGCCAGCCGTCGAGGGCCGAGTCAGGCCCGAGGTGGCCGTCGCAGACGTCGAGCCAGTACGGGATCCGGTCGAGACGTCCGCTGGTGATCGACGCCGCGTACGCCAGCGAGAGGGCCAGCCCCGGCTTGACCGCGCCGGCCGGCAGCCGCTCGCCGAGCAGCAGGTAGGTCGCCGCGGCGCCGCGGTCGAAGAACCACGGGCCGTGCGACTCCAGCACTGCGGCAGCCGCGGCGTGGTCGCCCGCCAGGATCAGGTGCCGAGCGGCGTCGTCGAGCCGTCCCGCGGCCGAGAACCAGTCCGCGGCCCGGCGCAGCACGCCCGCGGCATCGGCGCCGGTCCCGGCCGTACGCAGCAGGGCGTCGCGCAGCAGCCGGTGGCAGCGGTACCAGGTCCGGTCCGGGTCGAGCGCGACGATGAACAGGTCGGCCCGCTCCAGCCCGGCCAGCACCTCCGCCGAGCCGGTCACCTGCAGCGCGGCGTCGCAGAGCGGTCCGGACAGGTGGTCGAGCGGCGCGGCCCGCAGCAGCAGCTCCCGCTGGGCCGGCGTCAGCGCCGGGAGGATCTCGTCGGTGAAGTAGTCGAGCAGGTGCCGCTCGTCCCGGCGGCCCGTTCCCGAGCCGCCCCGCAGCGCCAACCCGGCCAGCTGCAGGCCGGCCGCCCAGCCCTCGGTCCGCTCCCACAGCGCGGCCGCCGTCGTCTCGTCCGGCACCGTCCCGGACACCGCGGACACCACCGCCGCGGCTTCCGCCACCGAGAACCGGAGGTCGGCCGCCCGCAGCTCGGTCAGGTCACCCCGCGCGCGCAGCCGGGCGAGCGGCAGCGGCGGCTCGGCGCGCCCGGCTACGACGAGCCGCAATGCCGGCGGCAGGTACGCGACGAGGAACTCGACGCTCTCGTGGATCCGCGGATCGGTCAGGACGTGGTAGTCGTCGAGCACGAGCACGTACCGGCCGGTGGCCGAAGCGACGTCGTTGAGCAGGATCGGCAGCGCCAGGTCGACCGGGTCGGTGCCGCTCGCGCCGAGCGCCTCCAGCGCGGCCGGGCCGATCTCACCGTCCAGCTCGTACAGGGCGGTCAGCAGGTAGCTCCAGAACCGCAGCGGCTCGTCGTCGCTGTCGTCGAGCGACACCCAGGCCACCCTCGTGCCGGGGCCGGGATCGGCCGCCCAGCTGCTGAGCAGGCTCGTCTTGCCCCATCCGGCCGGTGCGGCCACGACCGTGAGCCGGGTGCCGGCGGCCCGCAGCCGGTCCTCCAGCCGGCCGCGCGGGACCGCGCCGGGGCGCACCGGCGGGATCGTCCGTTTGACCGTGAGCAGCGGGCTGCCCGCTCGGTGCGGCCTCATCGCCCGCCGAGTCTGCCAGGCGGGGCGGCCCGGGGCCGGGATTCGGCACCCGGGGTGCACTTGCCGGCGGGGTGGTGCGGCGGCACCCGGCCGGCCGCGACGCTCGGGCTCCCAGACGAGGCGGGGAGCGGCGATGGCGACGACGGAGACGACTGCGGCGCCGGACCGGGCCGGGGAGCCGGCGGGACGGTCGCGACGGGAGTTCCTGCGGGCGGTGGGGATCGGCGCCGCCACCGTCGCGGTGGCCGGGATCGGTGCGGCGAGCTACCGGGTCTACGACACGGCCGTGCTGGATCCGGGCGGCGGCCGGGCGTACGAGCCGTGGCGGCAGTGGCGGCAGACCCCCGGCCCGCTCGGGGCGGTGGCGGCTGCGGTGCTCGCCGCCAGCCCGCACAACACTCAGCCGTGGCAGTTCGAAATCGGCTCGGACGCCATCGACGTGTTCGTCGACCGCTCCCGCGGCACCGGTGCGATCGACCCGCTGCGGCGGGAGCAGCACGTCGGCGTCGGCTGCGCGATCGAGAACCTCGCGCTGGCGGCCGACGCGCGCGGCCTGCGCCCGACCGTGACGCTGCTGCCCGACGGCCCCGGCGCGGCCCGGGTGGCGCGCGTCGCCCTCTCCGCCGGCGCTCCACGGCCGAGCCCGCTGTACGAGGCGATCGGCCGCCGGCACACCAACCGCGGCCCGTACGACGGCCGCCCGGTGCCGGCCGGGACGCTCGCCGCGCTGGCCGGTCCGAGCATCCCGTCGGAGCTCGGCGTGCAGTGGATCACCGACCCGGCCGACCGGGCCGCCCTCGGTCGGCTGCTGGTCGACGCCGCGGTCGCGCTGACCCAGGACGAGCAGCAGTCCCGGGACGGCTTCGCCTGGTTCCGCGGCCACGACGACGACGTGCAGCGACACCGCGACGGGCTGGTGCTGGACGGTCAGGGCCTCAGCCCGCTCGTCCTCGGCGTCGCCAAGGTGATGCCGCCCTCGTCGCGCACCGCCGGCGACGGCTTCTGGGTCACCCAGACCCGCACCGTGCACACCGCGACCGCGGCAGCGTACGGGGTGATCACGGTGGCCGATCCGGACGAGGTCCGCACCCAGCTCGACGCCGGCCGCCTGCTGCAGCGGATCCACCTCGCCGCGACCAGCCGGGGGATCGCGCTGCAGCACATGAACCAGGTCACCGAGCGCATCGACCGCGAGGCGACGAGCGGCGCAAGGGCGACGTTCGCGCCGCGGTTCGCCGCGCTGCTGCCGTCCGGGGCGGCGCCGCTGCTGACCTTCCGGGTCGGGTACGCGGTCCGCGCGGCGCGGCCGACGCCGCGGCGATCGGCCGCGGAGGTGGCCCGGTGACCGCCGTCGGGCGGCGCCGGTGGGCGGCCCGGCTCGGCGTCGCCGGTGGCGCGCTCGGGATCGCTGCCGGCGCGGTGCAGGCGACCGTGGGCGCCCGCATCCCGGAGTGGACCGCCGCCAAGCAGTCGCCGGTCGCGCTGGGGCTGTTGACGGTCGGGCTGTCCGCGCTGGCGGTGCTGGCCGCGGCCCGGCAGCGCGACCCGGCGCTGTCGGTGCGGGCGCGCGCCGCCTGCGCGCTCGGCCTGGCCGGACCGGCGCTGCTGTGCCTGAGCACGGTCGGCCGGCTCTGGTACCTGCCGTGCGTGCTGCTGCTCGCCGCCGCGGCCTGCGCGGTGGACGGCTGGCGGCGGACCGCCGAGGCGGTCGCACGGGACTGGACCCGGATCCTGCTCAGCGCACTCGGCGGCTTCGAGATCCTGATGGCCGCGGGCGCCGCTCCGGCGGTGCTGGCGGTCGGGGTGGCGGGCGGCCTCTGCCTGATCGCCGCGGCCTGGCTGCGGCCGGCGCGGCGATGGGTGCTGCCGGTCCTCCTGGTCGCCGGCACGGTGCCGTTCGCCGCGCTGGCGTGGACCGCGCTGGTCCCGGTGCTGCTCGCCGTCGCGGCGGCCGCGCTCGCCGTCCCCGTGCTGCGCGCCCGGGTCGGTGAGCACCCGGTCCCCGTCGGCTAGCGAGGTATCAGCAGGGGTAGCGGCGGCCTCCGTGTGATCAGGCACACGTCACGGGGGCGCACATGAGCACAACGATGAAGGTCGTCATAGGCGGGGTCGGTCTCGTCGCCGTCTGGCTGGTGCTGGCGGTGACGCTGTTCAACGGCACCGGCTCGGTGCACCCCCGTCCGGACCAGCGGCCGGGCATCGTCAACTCGGTCGACGCGACCGGCGGCGCGGTCGACCCGACCCTCGACCCCCGCCCGTAGCCCGGTTCACCGCCGCCCTACAGGGGTGGTCCTTAACCTGAGGGTATGGCGTCCGGGCCGCGAGCCGTGTCGCGACTGCGCGGTTCCCGCGGCGTGCTCGCAGCCGGCGGCGTGGTGCTCGTCCTGCTGGTCGTGGCCGTCGCAGTGCTCGCGTCCGGCGCCGGCCGGGACCGCGCGCAGGCGGCCGCGAGCCCGTCCGCGACCCCCAAGCCGACCCCGACCGTCAGCGTGCCGGATATCTTCAAGCGCGTCGGTCCCTCGGTGGCCGTCGTCCGTACCGCCCGCGGCGCGCTGGGCACCGGCGTGATCGTGGCGGCGGACGGCACCGTGCTCACCGCGAACCACGTCATCGCCGACCGCAGCGCGATCAGCCTCGTCTTCGCCGACGGTACGAAGTCGGCCGCCACGGTCGCCTCCGCGGACCCGAGGCACGACGTCGCGACGCTGGCCCCGGCGACGCTGCCGCAGCCGGTCGTGCCGGCGACGCTGGGCGGCTCGGCCGAGGTGGGCGGCGAGGTCGTCGCGATCGGCAACCCGCTCGGGCTGACCTACAGCGTCTCCTCCGGCGTGGTCTCCGCGGTGGGGCGCACCGCGACCACCAACGGGGGACGGTTCTCCGGCCTGATCCAGTTCGACGCGTCGGTAAACCCGGGCAGCTCAGGGGGGCCGCTGCTGGACGCGGACGGCAACGTGATCGGGATCGTGCTGTCCATCGCCGACCCGGGCCGGGACGACGCGTTCGCGGGCATCGCGTTCGCGGTCCCGATCGGCACCGCGCTCGGCGGCGGGCCGGGCGCCGGACCGGGCGGGCCGCAGACATGACCGGGACGGCAACGACCGGGGCGTCGGCATGACCGGGCCCCAGATCGACAGTTCGGGAGGAAGCATGACCCATCCGCTCGAGCAGGTGCTGTTCGAGGTCAAGCGCACGATCGTCGGGCAGGACGTCCTGCTGGAGCGGATGGCGATCGGCCTGCTCGCCGGCGGCCACCTGCTCGTCGAGGGCGTGCCCGGGCTGGCCAAGACGCTGGCGGTGAAGTCGCTGGCGGCCGCGATCGGCGGGCAGTTCCAGCGGATCCAGTTCACGCCCGACCTGGTGCCCGCCGACCTCACCGGCACCAGGGTCTACCGCCAGCACACCGGCGAGTTCGAGACCTCGCTCGGCCCGGTGTTCACCAACCTGCTGCTCGCGGACGAGATCAACCGGGCGCCGGCGAAGGTGCAGAGCGCGCTGCTGGAGGTGATGCAGGAACGCCAGGTCACCATCGGGCGGGAGACGTTCGCGATGCCGGACCCGTTCCTGGTGATGGCGACGCAGAACCCGATCGAGTCCGAGGGCACGTTCCCGCTGCCGGAGGCGCAGGTCGACCGCTTCATGATGAAGGTCGTCGTGAGCTACCCGAGCTCGCCGGAGGAGCACGCCATCGTCGACCGGGCGCTCGAACCGCCCGGGCCCACGCAGGCGATGCTCACCCCCGAGGACCTCATCCGCATGCAGGCGACGGCGCGGCAGGTGTACGTCGACCCGGCCGTCGTCGACTACGCGGTTCGCCTGGTCACCGCGACCCGGGCGCCGGGCACGGCCGGGCTGGGCGACCTGGACCGGTACGTCACGTACGGCGCGAGCCCGCGCGCGTCCATCGCGCTCGTGCTGGGCGCGCGGGCGCTGGCGTTCCTGCGCGGGCGCGACTACGCGCTGCCGCACGACGTACGGGAGCTGACCCTGGACGTGCTGCGGCACCGGATCGTGCTCTCGTACGAGGCGCTGGCCGACGACGTCGACCCGGACACCGTCATCGCCGGCGTGCTGGGCGCGGTCCCGGTGCCCGACGTCGCGCTGCAGGACCGCTGAGCCATGGTCACGGCGCCCGAGCGGCTGCTGCTCCGGCTGGAGTGGCGGGTGATCCGCCGGCTCGACGGGCGGGTCCAGGGCGCCTACCGCACGCCGTACCGGGGCTCTGGTCTCGACTTCGCCGGCCTGCGCGGCTACGTCGAGGAGGACGACGCCCGGCACATCGACTGGAACGCGACCGCCCGGCTGGACGAGCCGCAGGTGCGGCAGTACACCGAGGACCGCGAGCTGACCGTCTGGCTGGTGCTCGACCGGTCGGCGTCGATGACGGTCGGCCGGCCCGGCCACGGCAAGCACGAGGTGCTCGGCGAGCTCGCGCTGATCCTGGCCAGGCTGTTCGGCCGCGGCGGCAACCGGGTGGGAGCCGTGCTGCACGACGGCGCGGCGGCCCGGGTCGTGCCGCCCGGTGTCGGCCGTGCCCACGCCCTGCGCATCGGGTACGAGCTGGAGCGCACGGCCGGTGCCGTCCCGGCCGCGGTCACCACCGACTTCGCGGTCATGCTCGACGCGGTCGCGTCGCTGGCCCGGCGCCGGTCGCTGATCGTCATCGTCTCCGACTTCATCGGTACGGGCGAGTGGGACAGACCGCTGCTGCGGCTGGTGCACCGGCACGACGTCGTGGCGCTGCGCGTCGTCGACGCGACCGACGACGACCTGCCCGAGGCGGGGCTGATCGTCGTCGAGGACGCGGAGACCGGCGAGCAGATCCTGGTGGACTCCGGCGACCCGCTGTTCCGCACTCGGTTCCGGGCCGGCGTGGACACCAGGGACGCCGAGCTGTCCGGGCGGATGCGCCGGGCCGGGGTGCCGCTGCACCGGATCGACACCGACCGCGACCCGGTCGAGTCGCTGGTCGAGGTCGTCGCCGCCACCCGGTGGAGGCGGGCATGAGGTTCACCTCGCCGTGGTGGCTCGCCGTCGGCGGACTCGTCGTGGCGGCGCTGGTGGTCGGCGCCGTGGCCGCGTCCCGCCGGCGTTCCGCGGCACTCGCGGCGGCCGGCCTGACCGCGGGCGGCCGGCGCACCACCGCCGGGCTGTGGCTGAGCATCGGCGGGCTCGCCGTGCTGGCGCTCGCGGCGGCCGGACCGGCGGCGTCCGTCCCGGTGGCGCGCGCCGCCGGGACGGTGATCGTCGCGATGGACGTGTCGAACAGCATGGCCGCCGCGGACGTCGCCCCGACCCGGCTGGCCGCGGCGAAGACGGCGGCCGGCTCGTTCATCGACGCCCAGCCGGACAGCGTCGACATCGGCGTCGTCGCCTTCCAGAACGGTGCGCTCACCACATACCGGCCCAGCGCCGACCGGGCGGCGGCCAAGACCGCGGTCGACCGGCTCAACGTCGCCGGCGGCACCTCCCTGGCCAATGCGCTGCTCACCTCGCTGTCGGCGATCACCGGCAAGAAGGTGGTGATCGGCAAGGACGGCACCGTGCCGGACATCGGGTTCTGGAACTCCGCCACGATCGTGCTGTTCTCCGACGGCGAGGACCACGGCAGCGACGAGGCCACCGCGGTGGCCGCCGAGGCCGCGGAGAAGGCCGGCGTGCACGTCGAGACCGTCGGCGTCGGCACCACCGCCGGTGCGACGGTCACCGTCGACAAGTTCCGGATCCACACCGCGCTGGACGAGGACACGCTCAGCGCCATCGCCAAGACGACCGGCGGCTCGTACCACCCCGCGTCGGACGCCACCGAGCTCAACGGCATCGCCTCGACCATCGACCTGCGGCTGACCACCCACCGCGAGGATCTTCCGCTGGCCGGCGCCGTCACCGGGTTCGCGGTGCTGCTGCTGGTGGCCGGTGCCGTCCTCACCGTGCTGCGAACGGGGAGGCTGGTCTGATGTCGTTCGCGTGGCCGTCCGCGCTGCTGGCGCTGCTGGCGATCCCGCTCGTCCTCGGCGTCGCCTGGTGGACCCGGCGCCGCCGGCGCCGCTCGGCGGTCCGGGTCACCTCGGCCGCGCTGGTCCGTGCGGCGCTGCCCGGCCGGACCCTGTGGCGCCGGCGGGTGCCGGCCGCGCTGCTGGTGCTCGGATTTGCCGTGCTCGGGATCGGAGCGGCCCGCCCGCAGGCCACCGTCGCCATCCCGGCCACCTCGACGACGATCCTGCTCGCCCTCGACGTGTCCGGGTCGATGTGCTCGACCGACGTGCAGCCGAACCGGCTGACCGCCGCCGAGAAGGCCGCGGCCGACTTCATCAAGGCGCAGCCGGGCGGGGCTCGGATCGGGCTGGTCGCCTTCGCCGGGATCGCCGGCGTCCTGGTGCCGCCGACCACCGACACCAAGGCGCTGCTGGCGGCGCTGCCGAACCTGACCACCTCCCGCGGCACCGCGATCGGGCAGGCGATCCTCACCTCGATCGACGCGATCGCCGACATCGACCCGGCGGTGTCGCCGACCGGCGTGGACGTCACCGGCGACCCGGCCGGCAGTGCGTACGCGGCGGACGTCATCGTCGTGCTCACCGACGGCGCGAACACCCAGGGCGTCGAGCCGCAGACCGCGGCCAAGCAGGCCGCCGCCCGCCGGCTGCGCGTTTACACGATCGGCTTCGGCACCACGACGCCGGCGCCGATGGTCTGCGACGCCTCGCAGATCGGCGACGGGCCGGGCGGCGGCCGGTTCGGCGGCGGCGGCCCGTTCGGCGGCGGCCCGTTCGGCGGCGGCGGCCCGTTCAGCGGACGCGGCGGCAACCCGCTGGTCGCCGACTACGACGCGCTGCGGAAGGTGGCCACGACCACCGGCGGCCAGTTCTACAGCGCGAAGGACGCCGTCCAGCTGCAGAGCGCCCTGGCCGACCTGCCGAAGGCGATCACGGTCACGCACGAGCACCGGGAACTCGCGGCCTGGTTCGCCGCCCTCGGCGGCCTGCTGATCGCCGCCGCGGTCGCGCTGTCCCTCTGGTGGAACCGCGTCCGCCACGTCCCGGCCGCATCCGCCGAAGCGCCGGCCGGCCCCGCCGCCTCACCTTGACCGGGCCGGCACCCTGACCCGGGTCGCCGGCCGGCCCCGCCGTCTCACCTTGACCGGGCCGGCACCCTGACCCGGGCCGCCGGCCGGCCCCGCCGCCTCACCCTGACCCGGCCGGCACCCCAGACCCGGCCGGCATGACTCCCGCGCGCAGGTCACCCCGCCAGGCGCGCGGTGGCCGGTCGCGGACCGCGCGGGCGATGCCCGCCAGCTCGACGATGCCGAACACCGGCACCCCGTCGTCCGGCGGAGCGGAGATCGTCCGGGTGACGACGATGGCGAGGATCGTGGGTTCGGCCCCGGGCAGGTCCAGCAGGCCGGAGATCCGCGGCCAGTCCGACGCCGCCCAGGTCGCCTTCCGCCGGGCCTGCGCCGACGCGTGCCGGATCGTGTCCCGCATCTGGTCGGGGCCGAGGTCCTTGAAGAAGGTGAAGTCCACGTTCTTGCACTCGCCGATGACGACGACCGGACCGACGGGCCCGATGCAGCCGCCGACCAGGTCGATCTCGCCGCAGGGAAGCGGCCTGCCGTCGATCCTGTCCACGCTCGCGGTGGTCCGGACGCCGGCGCCGGTGAGCTCGGCGGCGGCCGCGCCCTCGAACAGGCCGTGGACCGCGCGCGCCGCCGTGCGCGCGGTCGCACGCTGGTCCGTCGCGGCGTTCGAGGCGAGGTGCAGCCGCCCGGACATCGCCGCCACCGACTGCATCGCGGCACGCAGGACCAGCCCGGCCGAGGTGATGCCGACCGGCCTGCCGGCCAGCCGGCCGTCCAGCACCGGCGTGTACGCCAGCCAGTCGGCCTCGGCGGCCTGCACGAGCATGGCCTGGGCGGTGCGCTGGGCCGGCCGGGTGTCGGCGGAGAGGAACGAGGGCACCAGCCGGGACCGCCACCGTTCGGCGGTGAGCACGGTGTGGCGGCCCAGCAGTCGGGTGTCCGGATCGGACGGCGCGAGGTCCACCACCGTGATGCCGACGGCGGTCGGCGGCAACTCCGCGAGGCGGACGAGCAATTCGGTCGCGGAGGCGCCGTAGACCCCGCGCTCGACCTCGTCGGTGCCGCGGATCAGTCGCTGCTGGTACGGCGGGTCGGACTCGCGGGGACGGCTGAGGTTCGCCTCGGCGGTCCACATCAGACCGGCGGTGGGCGCCAGGCGCACCGTCCCCGATCGCAGCGACGCGGCGGCGACCATGCTCGAGGTGATCTCCCGGAGAACGTCCGAGAGCCGACGTACCGTCGAGGTCAGATCGAACATCGCCGCGGTGAACTCGTCGTCGGGAAGCTCGTCCGGCAGGCGCAGGTCGATCGGTCCCTCGCTGAGCAGGCAGGCGTAGACCTGTTGTGCGGCCAGCACGCGGTGGCTCTCCTCCGTCGACCGGGTAGCGCGCAGGCGGGCGATCACGGCGACGAGCCAGAGCAGCGACCGGTCGCGATCGGCCAGCACCAGGTCCCGCAGCGCGGAGCAGGCCGCGCTGCGGGCGATGCGGACCCGGGCGCCGATCTCGTCGCGATCCTCCGTGTCGGACAGGTCCGCCGCCGCCGTGGGCAGCCGGCCCGCGAGCGCGGCGAGATCCGTCTCGTAGAAGTGCTCGATCTCGTCCAGGGTGTTCCATCCGCAGACCGGGCAGCGCCGGCCGGAGAAGGGCGCTGACCCGGGTGCGTCGTCGCCGGGCCAGCCGAGCGGGCCCGCGGGGCCGGCCAACGGGGCCCGGCAGCGCCGGCAGCGGGTGGCGGTCACTCGAACAGCCACCAGTCCGAGTGGGAGATCTGCGAGCCGACGACCTCGAGCAGTGGCGCGTCGGGTCGCCGCCGCCAGGTGATCGCGACGTCGAAGGCGGGACCGTCGCGGTGGTCCCCGTAGCCGCGCAGCGTCGGACTCTCCTCGTCGCCACAGTCCGGGACGACGAGCACGGCCCGCAGGCTCGACTCGCCGTCGATCGCCATGGCGACCAGGGTGTCGATGGAGTCGGTGCCCCAGGCCATGCGGCCGTTCACCGACCCGTCGAGGTCCATGAACACCATGAACTGCCGGGACGCCGCGCCGCCGTCGAGCGTCCCGACCGTGACGTCGAAGGCGGCGTTCAGCAGGGTCACGACGTCCTGCTTGACCGCCGGTCCCGCTTCCTCGGTCCAGGACGCCATGTCGGGCTCCTCGTGGAATCGGCCAGTTCCTCGTCCAGGATGGCGCGAACCTGCTGGTGCCGGAGGCGATCCAGGTTCACCACCCGCTGGTCGCCGGAAACCCGGGCGGAGCGCTCGAGGAGCCGGACGAGGATCCGGAGGTTCGCCCCCGCGGCGATGAGCCGGTCCCACCGGAACGGGTCGTCGGGCACGGCGGCGAGGAACTCGTCGAGCTCGTGGAACCAGCGCTGGAACTGCTGGTCGTTTGCGTACCGCAGGCAGAACGCGGAGAACTCCAGCACCGCGTCGTCGCCGTCCTGCCGGACGATGCTCACCTCGCCCATCGCCGTGAACAGCCGGCGGGGCACGGTCGAGCGCTCCACGGCCTCGTCGTCGGTCCAGCGGAAGTAGTGGAAGCTCGACATCGCCCGGAACAGCCCGTTGACGGCCCGGTCGAGCCGCCGGCCGCCGTCCGAGTGCTCGATCGCGATGAAGCCGAGCCGTCGTTCGATCAGCCTGACCCAGGCCAGGTATTCGGCGAACGAGTACAGGGTGCTGAGCCGGTAGTAGTCCGACGTGCGGTACCAGTCCTTGTCGGCGTTGCGGACGAAGTTGTTGATCTGCCGTTCGAGCGTCTCGCTCGACCGCAGCAAGGGAGTCGTGAAGCGGGCCAGCACCGCCTTGGCGTCCCGGCGCAGCCCCAGCCGCGGCCGGAAGACGTCCTCGAACAGGAACTTGGTGGCCGAGCCGATGACGCCGCCGACAAATGCCGAGATGACGATCCAGGCGACGCTGTACTGCTCGAAGGAATCCGTGAGCCATCCCACGGCGGCTACTCACGTCGATCGGAGGGACGAGGCGCCGAAGGCTACCGGGGCCCAGCCGGGCAGGGCAACGCTGCCCGCCGCCCGATACCGTGCCGGCGCGCGGGTAGGGAGGAGTGGGTCGATGCAGGTGGTCACCGAACCGTCGGGGTCCGCGGAGTTCCGGCGGTGGGTGGAGCATTTCCGGGTGCCGGCGCTGAGCGTCGGCACCTACCGGATCGTGGCGGGCGGGACCGACGACCAGCGGCCGCACGCCGAGGACGAGATCTACCTGGTCCAGGCCGGGCGGGCCCGGCTGGTCGCCGGGGACGAGTCGGTCCCGGTCGGGCCCGGGTCGGTGGTCTTCGTGCCGGCCGGCGAGGTGCACCGGTTCGTCGACGTCAGCGAGGAGCTCGAGGTCCTCGTCGTCTTCGCGCCGGCCGAGTCCAGCGGCTGACCGCGCGCCGGCCACCGGTCAGCGGCTCCAGCCCTCCGACGGGGTGACCGGCCGGTTCTCCGACGGCGGCTCGACCGGGCGCCCCTCGTACTGGGTCGACAGCACGACGTGCGAGTTGATCTCGCCGTGCTTGCCGATGCGCTCGAGCAGGCCCTCCAGGTGCGCCATCGAGGCGACCCTGATCTTGAGCATCGTGCAGAAGTTGCCGCTGAGCTTGTGCACCTCGGTGACCTCGGGGTAGTCCTCGGCCGTGCTGGTGCGCAGCAGGCAACTGCCCAGCGAGCAGCGCATCTGCACGAACGCGGTGAGCGGCAGCCCGGCCTTGGCCGGGTCGACCACCGCCTGGTAGCCGGCGATCACGCCGGCCTCCTCCAACCGCCGCACCCGGTCGGCGACCGCCGGCGAGGACAGGTTCACCAGCCGGCCGAGCTGGTTGTACGACAGCCGCCCGTTCTGCTGCAGCTCGGCGAGGATCCGCCAGTCGGTCGTGTCGAGCTGTCGGTCCATCCGGAAAGCATCGCACTGGAAACGCCTTCCGAACAGCAGGCGATCCGACTCGGACGGGTTGCGCCGGCCGTTCAGTTCGCCGGCCGGTCTTCCTAGCGTTGTGGCATGACCGCCGCCCCCGCTCTCGCCGGACCGCCGAGCACCGCCACCGCCACCGCCGCCCCCGCGGCCGACCAGCCGGCCCGCCGGCCGATGACGTCGATCGTGGTCGCCGCCGCGCTGATGAACGCGGCGATGGCGGTCGCCAGCGGGGTGAGCACGATCGTCGTCGCCGACCGGCTCGGCCTGGCCTGGGGCGGCGTGGCCGCGACCGCCGGCATCATCGGCACCGGCATCGGCGCGCTGGCGCTCACCCGGCTGACCGTCCGCCGTGGCCGGGGCCGGGCCCTGGCCGTCGGCTACCTGATCGGCGCGGTCGGCGCGCTCGTCGCGACCGGCGGCGCGGTCACCGACGACGTGGCCGCGCTGCTGATCGGGATGCTGCTGCTCGGGGCCGGCAACGCCGCCGCGCAGCTGTCCCGGTACGCGGCCGCCGAGCTGCACACCGAGGACCGGCGCGGCCGGGCGATCGGCGCGGTGGTCTGGGCCGGCGCGGTCGGCGCGGTGGGCGGCCCGCTGCTGCTGGGTGCGACCGGGGCGCTGGCCGGCCGGCTCGGCTGGGCGCCGGCCGCGGGACCGTTCGCGCTGGCGATCGTGGTCACCACGGTGGCGGCGGTGGTCTCCCGCTGGCTGCCGTACGGGTCGAAGGCGGTCACGGCCACCAACGCTCCACTGTGGACACTGCTACGCCGGCCCGCGGTCCGTTCGGCGTTCGCCGTCCTGGCCACGGCGCAGGTGCTGATGGTCGCGGTGATGACGGCCGCGCCGGTGGACATGCACCACCACGGCCAGGGCCTCGGCGCGGTCGGGCTGGTGCTGTCCGCGCACACCCTCGGGATGTTCGCGCTCTCGCCGGTCACCGGGCGGCTGGTCGACCGGCTCGGTGCGCGGCCGGTGCTCGTCGCCGGCCTGGCCGCGCTGGCCCTGGCCGCCGGTGCGGCGTCGGCCGGGCCCACCGACACCGCGTTCCGGGCCGCGGCCCTCTCGCTGCTCGGCTACGGCTGGAACCTCTGCTTCGTCGGTGGCAGCACAGCGCTGGCCGGGACCGTGCCGCCGGCCGAGCGGGCGCGGGTGGAGGGCACCGTGGACGCGGCGGTCTGGGGGCTGGCGGCGGTGGCCGGCCTGCTGTCGACCGTCGTGCTGGCGTTCGGCGGGTACGCCGTGCTGACCGCCGCGGCCGGGCTGCTCGTGCTGGTCCCGGCGGCCGCGCTGGTGTCCGCGTCCCGCGCGGTGCCCGCCCGCGGCTAGCTCGTCGGCGGCCCTCACTGAATCACACCGACCTCACCGTTGATCCCGGTTCGGGCGACCCGTACCGGTCAGGCCCGGTGCCGGGCTCACGGGACGGTGATGACGACCTTCCCACGCGCGTGCCCGCGCTCCACGTGGCGCAGGGCCTCCGCCGTCTCGGCCATCGGGTAGGTGCGGTCGATCACCGGGGTGAGCCGGCCGTCGTCGACGTAGCCGGTGAGCGTGAGCAGGTCGGCCCGGTTCGGCTTGGACATGAACGGCCGCAACCGCTGCCGGACGAACCGGTCGGTGGCGGCGGCGCGGGCGATCGGCCAGAGCGGCCCGATCACGTGGCCGGGCGTGCCGCCGGCGTTGAGCAGCAGGGTTCCGGTCGGGGTGAGGGCCCGGCGCACGCGGCCCAGCGGGTGGTTGCCGACGTTGTCCAGGATCACGTCGTAGCGCACCCGGCCGTCGGTGAAGTCCTCGACCGCGTAGTCGATCGCGCGCACGGCGCCGAGTGAGCGGACCAGCTCGCGATTGCCCGCGCTGCACACGCCGGTGACCTCCGCGCCGAGCGCCGTCGCGATCTGCACCCCGTACGTGCCGACGCCGCCTGCGGCGCCGTTGATCAGCACCCGGTGGCCGGCCCGCACCCGGCCGACGTCGCGCAGTCCCTGCAGCGCGGTCAGCCCCGCCATCGGCACGGCCGCGGCCTGCTCGACGCTCAGCCGGGCCGGCTTCGGCACCATCCGGTCGGCCCTCGCCCGCGCGTACTCGGCGAGCGCGCCGGCGCAGAAGCCCAGCACCGCGTCCCCCGGGCGCAGGTCGCCGACGTTCGCCCCGACCGCGGTCACCTCGCCGGCGGCGTCGACACCGGCCACCAGGGCGGCCGGCCGGCGCAGCCCCATCCCGCCCATCAGCCGGGCGACGAGCGGGTCGCCGCGCACCATGTGCCAGTCGTACGGGTTGAGGGCGACGGCGGCGACCCGCACGAGCACGTCGTCCGGGCCGGGCTCGGGCTGATCAACCTCCGCCAACCGCAGCACGTCCGGTGGACCGAACCGCTCCTGGACGATCGCCTTCATCGGGACTCCCGCACCGCTGTCGTGGCCAGAGGCGGTCAGGTCTAGCAGAGCCGGAGGAGGATCGCCTGCCCCTGGCCGCCGCCGCCGCAGATGGCCGCGACGCCGAGCTCGGTGCCGCGCAGGGTCATCTCCACCGCGAGCGTCTGCACCAGCCGGAAGCCGGAGGCGCCGAGCGGGTGGCCGAGGGCGACCGCACCGCCGTTGACGTTGACCCGCTCCGGGTCGAGGCCGAGGTCCCGGGCCGAGGCGAGGACGACGCCGGCGAACGCCTCGTTGATCTCCCACAGCCCGACGTCGGCCGCGGTGAGCCCGTGCCGCTTGAGCAGCAGCCGGCTCGCCGCCGCGGGCTTGAGGTGCAGCGACGCGTCCGGACCGGCGACCGTGGCCCGGTCGACGATCTCGACGAGGGGGTGCTGGCCGGAGCGCGCGGCGAGCTGCCGGCTCATCAGCACGCCGGCCGCGGCGGCGTCGGAGAGCTGGGACGCGTTGCCGGCGGTGATCGTGCCGTCCGCGGCGAACGCCGGGCGCAGCCCGGACAGCCGTTCGAGCGTCGTGTCCGGGCGGAAGCCCTCGTCGACGTCGAGCAGGCCGGGCACCGGGACGATCTCCCGGGCGAGCCGGCCGGAGGCGGTGGCCGCGGCCGCACGCCGGTGGCTGGTCAGCGCGTACCCGTCCTGGTCGGCGCGGCTGATGCCGAGCTCGCGGTTGGCCCGGTCGGAGATCGGCCCCATCCCCGCGTCGGTCAGCGCGCACCACAGGCCGTCCCTGACCAGCAGGTCGACCAGCGCGCCGTCGCCGGTCGACCGGGCCTGCCGGACCTGTACCCCGTGCAGCGCCCGGCTCATCGACTCGAACCCGCCCACGACCGCGCAGTCGATCTCGCCCGCGCCGATCAGCGTGGCGGCCAGGCCGGTGCTGGTCATCGAGGCAAGGCAGACGTCGTTGACGGTCGTGGCCGGCACCGTGGTCGGCAGTCCGCCGCGGATGCCGGCCACCCTGGCCGGGTTCTGCCCGCTGCCGGCCTGCACGACGTTGCCGAGGAACACGTGCTCGACCGGCACCGCCGGGTCGAGGCGGGCCAGCGCGCCGGCCACCGCGAGGCCGCCGAGGTCGAGCGCCGGGACGCCGGCGAGCGCGCCGCCGAACCTCCCGACCGGGGTACGGGCGGCGCTGACCAGCACGGCCGGGCGCGCCGCCGCCGCCCTGGGTCCGCTCACCTGGTCATCTCCTCGACGGCGATGCGGGCCGCGGACGGGCAGCCGGCGGTGAAGCCGTAGAATGGGCCGAAGTCGCGGGTCGAGGCGAAGCCGGTCACGTACAGCCCGGCCAGCGACGTCTCGAAACCCTCGGTCAGGTCGGGGAACCCGTCGGTCACCGACACCCGGTCCAGCACGCCGGCCAGGTAGGGGACGCTCGCCAGGTCGGCCCGGTAGCCGGTGGCGAACACGACGTGGTCCGCGGTGAGCACGGTGCCGTTCGAGAGGCTCAGCGTGACGCCGGCCCCGCCGGCGACCGCGCCGGTCACCTCGGCACCGGGGTGCCGGGTCACGACGTCCGGGGCGATGCGCGGGACCAGCCAGGGCTCCAGGGTGAGCCGGCCGACCCGCCAGAAGGTGAGCGAGATCTCCTGCTGCCGCTCGGCCGGCAGCCGTCGCCACCAGCCGCGGTGGGCCAGCGTCGCGTCGAGGTAGCCGTCGACGAAGGCCCAGCTGACCTTCGCGAAGTCGGGGACGGCGTGCCGGTGCACGACGTCCACCCGCTCGGCGCCGTGGTCGCGCAGCAGCGCCGCCCACTCGTACGCGCTCTGCCGGCCGCCGATGATCGCCACCCTGGCGCCGGCGAACCGGTCGAACGCGACGATCTCGCTGGTGTGCCCGCGCCGGTCCGGCGGCACCTCGGCATACCAGCCCGGCAGGTCGACGAAGTGCTGTATGCCCGGCGCCGCCAGCACCCTGTCGGCGGCGACCGTGGCACCGTCGTCCAGCGTCGCCACGAAGCATCCGTCCACTGTGGATAGATCCGTGACCAGCCGCTCGTCGACGTCGACGCCCGTGCAGCGGCGGAACCACTCGGTGTAGTCGAGGAAGACGCCGATCGGGATCGGGTCGAGCTGCTCCGGCCGCAGGCCGCGGTCCTCGAAGTACGCGGCGAACGTATGCTCGCCGGTGGCGTCGAGGTGCCAGTTCGGACCGGAGCGCAGGTACATCCCGGCCGGCATGTGCTCGCGCCAGAACGACATCGGGCGGCCGACGACCGTGGTGTCGATGCCGTTGGCGCGGGCGAAGGCGGCGGCGGCGCAGGCGTACGGCCCCGCCCCGATGACCAGCAGGTCCGTCCGAGCCGACATGGCATCCCCCGAGGATCCGGCGCAGCCCGACCGTACCTCCGATCGCCGGGACACGGACCGGATCGGGATCGCGCGCTATCCCGGGCCGATGACGGCGCGCTACGGTGCGGCCCGTGGGGCTGCGCGCGCAGGACGTGTCCCCGGCCCGTGCCGTCGCGGACCGGATGGCCGAGGCGGCCCGGAGCTGGCTCGACGGGCTCGACGACGGGCAGCGCCGGATCGCGACCGGGGCGGTGCCGGCCGGCGACGCCTCCGACGCCGAGCGGCAGCGCTGGTTCTACACGCCCACCGATCACGGCGGCCTGACCATGCACCAGCAGCGGCCGGCGCAGCAGCGCGCGGCGATGCGGCTGGTCGCCAGCGGGCTGTCGACCCCGGCGTACGTCACCGTCGCCACCGTCATGGGCCTGGAGAACGTGCTGGACCAGGCCGAGGGGTTCCTGGCCCGGTTCGACCGGGAGCGCGGCCGCGACCCCGGGCTCTACTACCTGCGGGTGTTCGGCGAGCCGGGCGGCTCGGCGCCCTGGGGATGGCGGTTCGGCGGGCATCACGTCTCGCTGAACAACCTCGTGGTCGGCGGCGAGGTGGTGGCCACGACCCCGTGCTTCCTCGGCGCCGACCCGGCCGTCGCACCGCTGCTCGGCGGCGCGGCGCTGCGGCCGCTCGCGCAGGTCGAGGACCTGGCCCGGGACCTGGCCCGGTCGCTGCCGCCGGAGCTGGCCACCCGGGCCGTGCTGCTGGACCGGGCGCCGTCGGACCTGGTCACCGCCAACCGCAGCCGGATCGAGCCAGGCAACCGGGTGATACCGCTGACCGGGATCTGGCGGGGCGCCTTCCCCGACCCGGACGAGCAGGCGAAGCTGCAGGCCACCAGCGACGCGATCGACGCGGCCGCCGGGTACGACGACGCCGACCACGGCGTGCTCGCGTACACCGCCGCCCCGAAGGGGGTGCCGGCGCTCGAGCTCGACGGCGCCCAGCGGGAGATGCTGCGGCTGCTGCTGGGCGCCTACCTCGGTCGGGTGCCGGACGGTGTCTGCCCGCTCGACCGCTACCGCGACGACGCCGCGCTGGACGCGGTGCACTTCGCCTGGGCCGGCCCGACCGAGCCGGGCGCGCCGCACTACTACCGGCTGCAGGGACCGCGGCTGCTGGTCGAGTGGGACAACACCCAGCGCGACGCCAACCACGCCCACTCCGTCTGGCGCGACCCGACCGCCGACTTCGGTCTGGACGTGCTCGCCGCCCACCGCGCCGCCCACCACTAACGGGCCTGATCGGGCGGCGGTACGGACTCAGCCGAGGATCAGGCCGACGGCGACGACGGCCATGATGACGGCGATGGCCGCGTCGAGCGCACGCCAGGCGGCGGGGCGGGCGAAGAGCGGACGCAGCGCCGTGGCGCCGGCACCGAGCGCGCAGAACCACAGCGTGCTCGCGGTGGCCGCGCCGGCGGCGAACCACCAGCGCTGGCCGCCGCGGTCGGCGGCCACCGACCCGAGCAGCACCACCGTGTCGAGATAGACGTGCGGGTTGAGCCAGGTGAACGCGAGGCAGGTCAGCACCACGGGGACGAGCCCGCGCCGGACGACCGCGGCGTCCTCCGCGCGCAGCGCGGCGCGTTCCCGCGGGCGGACCGCGCGCCGTGCCGCGAGCAGGCCGTAGCCGAGCAGAGCCGTCGCGCCGACGATGCGGACCGCGGTGATCAGCGACGGCAGCGCGGCCAGCGCCGCACCGGCGCCCGCGACGCCGGCGGCGATGAGCACGACGTCGGATCCGATGCAGACCGCGACGACCGCGGCGATGTGGTCGCCGAGCAGGCCCTGCCGCAGGACGAACGCGTTCTGCGCGCCGATCGCGACGATCAGGGCCAGGCCGAGTCCGAGGCCGGCGGCCGCGGCGGCTGCGGAGGAGGACACGTCGCCACGGTAGGCAGCCGGCTTCCTGAACCCCAGCTTGAGAAACTTCAGCACCATTAGCCTGGCTCATGTGGACTTGGAGCTCGACCAACTGCGGACGCTGGCGGCGATCGTGGATCACGGCAGCCTCGACGCCGCCGCCCGGGTGCTGCACGTGACGCCGTCGGCGGTCAGCCAGCGGCTGCGGGCGCTGGAGTCCGCCGCCGGGCGGGTGCTGCTCGTCCGCAGCCGGCCGGTGCAGCCGACCCCGGCCGGCGCCGCCCTGGTCAGGACCGCCCGGCAGGTCGAGCTGCTGCTCGCGGACACCACCGAGGAGCTGACCGGGACGGCCGCCGACCCGGCCCGGCCGGTGCTGGCGGTCGCGGTCGGCGGCGACTCGCTGAGCACCTGGGCACTGCCGGCGCTCGCGGCGGTCGCGGACGTCGCCTCGCTGCACGTCCGCCGCGAGGACGAGACCCGCACCAGCACGCTGCTGCGGGAGGGCACCGTGGTCGCGGCCGTGACGACCGAGGCCCGCCCGGTCCCCGGCTGCCGGGTGATCCGGCTTGGGGCGATGCGCTACCGCCCGGCCGCGGCGCCGGCGTTGGCCGAGCGCTTCTTCCCGGCCGGCGTCACGCCCGCCGCGCTCGCCCGGGCGCCGGTCGTCACCTTCGACTACGCCGACGACCTGCAGCACGCGTACGTCCGCCGGCACGGCCGGGACCTCGACCCGCCGAGCCACCAGGTGCCGTCCTCGGCCGACTTCCTGGCCGCGATCCTGCTCGGCATGGGCTGGGGGATGGTGCCCGACCTGCAGTCCGCGCCGCACTTCGGGACCGGGGCGCTGGTCGAGCTCGACCCGGGCGGCCCGGTCGACGTCGTCCTGCACTGGCAGCGCTGGGCGCTGCGGATCGCGGCCCTGGACGCGCTGACCGACGCGGTCCGGGCTGAGGCGCGCCACCAGCTGGTCTGACCGCTACCCGTCCTTGCGCCACTCGTCGGCCAGCAGCGCGTAGCCGAGACCGTCCAGCCACCGGCCGGACCGGTGCAGTGACTCCTGGACGGTGTGGACCTCCCGACGCATCCCGACCCGCTCCATGAGCCGCCAGGAGGCTTCGTTGTCGGCGAAGCAGTTCGCGGTCACCCGGCGCAGGCCGAGGTCCTCGAAGCAGATCCGGATCAGCTCCCGGACCGCCTCGGAGGCGTAGCCGTGGCCGCCGTGGTCCGGGTCGAGCACCCAGCCGAGCTCGGCCTGCACCTTCTGCGCCTGCTCCAGGACCTCCGCCTGCGCCCAGCCGTCCTCGACGGTGACCATCAGGTCGCCGACGACCTCGCCGCGCAGCTCGACGACGAGCGTCTTGGCCAGCATGTGCGCGGCCTCGAACTGCCCGCGGTAGTCCTCGACGGTCCGGGGCGCCCTGATCAGCCACCGGCTCACCTCCTCGAGCCGGCGGTAGCGCCAGGTGGGCAGGAGGTCGGCGGTGGTCGCCGGGCGCAGCGTCAGCCGCGCGGTTCCGACCGGCCACGCGACCCGATCGAGCGGAGCTGCCACGGCCCCATCATGGCAGCCGGCACCGGATGGACCGGATGGTGTCAGAGGCCGGACTGCACCTCGATGCGGCCGGTGTCGGCGGCGACCTTGAGGGAGGCGTAGTCGCTCTCGTTGAGGTCCGCGTACGCCGAGGCGAACTTCGCGATCGCCCGGTCGAACCCGTCGGTCTCGCCCAGGTACGACGCGATCGCGACCCGGTCGCCGGAGCGGGCGTGCGCGCGGGCCAGCGTCCACCCGCAGAGCGCGCCGTAGACCGCCATCCCCTCGGGCACCATCTGCTCCGGGGGCAGCGACATCTTCCAGTCCCGCAGCTGGCGCAGGTAGTAGTCGCGGTCGACGGTGTCGACCCCCTTGGTGCGCTGCCAGCCGAGGAAGATGTCCGAGCTGGCCTGCATCAGCCGCTGGCCGGAGACCACCCGCTGGCCCTGGTTCGCGTACAGGCTGCGGCCGGCGTACTCCTCCAGCACCGAGGACTGTGCCTCCTTCGCCTGCAGGATGATCGGGTCGTTGTGGTCGATGCCCTCCAGCAGCAGGATCCAGGCCCTGGTCCCGACGCTGCCCACGCCGACCACCTTGCGGGCCATGTCGACCAGCCGGAACTGCTCGAGCAGGTGCCGCCGGTCGGTCGTCAGCGTGCGGCGGTACGCGGACAGCAGCGCGCCGAGCCGCCGGAACACCTCCTCCGCCTCCAGCTCCGGGAGCAGCTCGGTCACCGGAACGATCAGCGGCGGGTCGCTGACGATCCTCGCCTTGCCGTCGACGATGGTTGTGAGCTTCTCGAACGCCTGCAGGTTGTCCCTGGTCCTGGCCTTGGCGACCAGCTTCTCGGTGCGCGCGACCCGGTCCGGCCGCAGCAGCGGCTTGATCCTGGCCAGCTCGCTGTCGATGTCCAGGTGCGCGTACCAGACGTCCAGGTGGGACTGGTCGGCGAAGCCGCGCACGGCCTCCCGGTAGGACCGGGTCGCGGCGAGGACGACCGACTTGCGTTCCTTGCGCTTGAAGCCGTTCTCCCGGCCGGCCACCTCCAGGCTCGCGGCCAGCCGCTTCACGTCCCACTCGAACGGGCCAGGGAGCGTCTCGTCGAAGTCGTTCACGTCGAAGACCGCGTGCCGCTCCGGCGAGGCGAACATCCCGAAGTTGGACAGGTGCGCGTCACCGCACAGCTGGGTCCGTAGCCCGGTGGTCGGCGTGCCGGCCAGGTCGGCCGCCATGACCAGGGCCGCGCCGCGGTAGAAGGTGAACGGCGAGACGAGCATCCGCCCGTACCGGATCGGCACCAGCTCGGGCACCCGGCTGGCCGCCTGCCGTTCGAGCAACTCGACCGGATCGGCCCGCAGCGGGGACGTGTCGAGCACGGCGTGCGACTCCAGCGGGACTTCCGTGCGGGTCGCGAGGCCCCGGGCGACCCGGTCCGAGCGGCTGGCCGGTGGGCCTGGGGTGGACCGCCGGACCCGGCGCGCAGCAGGGTCGGTCACCTCGACCGTGGTCAGGACGTCGATCTGCTTGGCCACGCGAATCCCCCCTTCCCCGGTCACCGTCCGCGCCGGACGAGGCTCCGTCACCATCCGTCGTGGATGAGCGACCGCGTTCATTCGCAGTGAAGGATGCGGCGCCGCTGGCGCCCCCGGGAGGGTGAGTGCGTGACGGCGGCGCCCGGGCAACCCCTAGCAGTGCCGGTCACCCAGAAGCGGGAGTTCTGGGTCCTGCTGGCATACGCGGTGGTCCTGGGCGTGTTCGGCGCGTTCGCCGCGCTGATCTTCGTCGGAGTGATCACGCTCGGCGGCAAGTGGTACAGCGATTCCGACCCCGGCTGGTTCGGCGGGCACTGGTGGTGGGTGGCAATCGCCGTGGCGGCGGGGATCGTGGTCGGGCTGGTGCGTCGCCTGACCCGGCTGCCCTGGAAGACCCCCGGCCTGTTCGACGACCTGCAGACCGGCAGCGTCGAGGTCGGGCTGGTGCCGGGGATCGCGGCCGTCTCCGCGGTGTCGCTGATCGGCGGGGCCAGCCTCGGTCCGGAGAAGGCGCTCGGATCGATGGGTGGCGGGCTCGGCACCTGGATCGCTCGACGACGAGCGCTCAAGGCCGAGGACGCCGGGGTGACTACCCTGGCCGGGTTCGCCGGCGCCTACGGCGGGCTGTTCTCCGCCACCCTGATCGTGGTGATGCTGATCATGGAGATCGCCCGCCCGGGCGGCCAGCGGTTCGCGAAGGCCCTCGCGGCGCAGATCGTGGCCTCGAGCGTCTCCTTCGCCATCTACTTCGTCATCGCCGGCGCCGTGTTCCTGGACTACTACCAGGTGCCGCAGTACGAGTTCAAAGACTGGCATCTCCTCGCCGGGATCCTTCTCGGCATATTCGCGGCCATCCTGGTGACGGTGCTGGCCGCGATCACGATGGCCGCGGCGCGCCTGTTCGACCGGGTGAAGATCCCGGACATCGCCAAGTCGGTGCTGGGCGCAGTGGTCTTCGGGGTCGTGGGAGTGGCTCTGCCGCTGACCATGTTCAGCGGCGGCGACCAGCTCAAGACCGTGCTCAGCGGCGCGGGGACCCTGGGCCTCGGCCTGCTCGTCGCCACGCTCATCGGGAAGATGCTGGCCTTCGGCGTCAGCCAGGGCAGCGGTTTCGTGGGCGGACCCATCTTCCCGTCGCTGTTTATCGGCGGAACGGCCGGTGTCGTCGTCCACCACGTCATCCCCGGGGTGCCGCTGGGCCTGGCGTTCGCCTGCGTGCTCGCGGCCACCCCGGGGGCGCTGGTGGCCGCGCCGTTCACGATGGTCCTGCTGTCCGCGTTCCTGACCCAGATCGGGGCGCTGGAGACCGCGCCGGTCCTCATCGCCGTCTTCACCGCCTTCCTCACCATGGAAGGCGTGAAGTACTTCCTGGCCAGCCGGCGGCAGGCGCGCGCGGCCGCGGCGAAACCGCCGGCGGGGGCGGAGCCGGCGCCGCCGGGTTGACGGCGGCCGGCACGTCACGCCGCGCCGCACGCGGCGGACGCCGGACACGGCCAGCTGGCGCAGCCCGATGGGCGCCGTGGCGGGTTGAGGCAGGCTCGCGCGAATCGTTAGATTTCCTCGTGGTGGTGGCGACGTCGCGGACGGGCTCCACCGCCGGGACGGACACCGTCCCGGCGGCCGAGCTGCCGTTCGATCTCGAGACGAAGCTCCATCCACCCGTTCTCCGGCCCAGCCTGGTGCCCCGTACCGACCTGCTCGCCCTGCTGGAGGGGGCCGGGCCGGTGCCGGTGGTCGCCGTCGTCGCCCCGGCCGGGTACGGCAAGTCGACGCTGCTTGCGCAGTGGGCGGACCGCCGCCGGCCGCGCAGCGCCTGGATCTCCTGCGACGACGGCGACAACGACCCGGCGGTGCTGCTGGCCGGCCTGGCCGCGGCGCTGACCCGGCTCGGCGCCGTGGACGCGGGGCTGGTCGCGGGCATCAGCCGGAACGCGGACGTCACCGCGGTGCCGACGCTGATGGAGGCGATCGACCCGGAGGCGGAGCCGGCCACCGTCGTGCTCGACCACGTCGAGGCGGTCGTCAACCGGGAGTGCCAGTACGTGCTGACCGAGTTCGCGCTGCGGCTGCCGTCCGGGTGGCAGGTCGTGATGGCGTCCCGGCACGCGCTGCCGCTGCCGGTGTCCCGGCTCCGGCTGCAGCGCCGGTTGGTCGAGCTGAACGCGCAGGACCTCTCGATGAGCCCGGACGAGGCGGCCACGCTGCTCGACCGGGCCGGCGTCGGGACGGCGGGGGAACGGGCGGCGACACTGGTCGAGCTCACCGAGGGCTGGCCGATCGGGCTCTACTTCGCCGGTCTCGCGCTGCGGACCGGCGACCGGCCGGTCACCGCGATCAGCTCCGGCGCCGTCGACCAGTTCGTCGACGGCTACCTGCGGGCCGAGCTGTTCGCCCAGCTGTCCCCGCCCGAGATCGCGTTCCTGACCAGGACGTCGGTGGTCGAGCGGCTCTGCGGGCCGCTGTGCGACGCCATCGTCGACGGCGCCGGCTCCGGCCGCCTGCTGGAGGACCTGGAACGGCGGAACCTGCTGGTGATCCCGCTCGACCGGCGCCGCGAGTGGTACCGCTACCACCACCTGTTCCGGGACCTGCTGCTGGCCGAGCTGCACCGCAGCGAGCCCGAGCTCGTCGGTCGGCTGCACCTGCGCGCGGCCGACTGGCTGGAGCGCAACGGCCGGCCCGATGAGGCCATCGAGCACGCACAGGCGGCCGGCGACGTCGACCGGGTCGCCGGACTCGTGCTGGACCGGATGCAGCCGGTCTGGGCGAGCGGCCGGGTCGAGCCGGTGCTGCGCTGGATGACCTGGTTCGACCAGGGTCGCGGGATCGAGCGCTACCCGGCGATCGCCGCCCACGGCGCGCTGATCTTCGCGTTGATGGGGCGGCCCGCGGAGGCGGAGCGGCTGGCCGACGTCGCCCAGCAGGCCCCGCCGACCGCGCTGCTGCCGGACGGCAGCACGATGGGCGGCCTGCTCGCCTACCTGCGGGCGATCCTGGCCCGCGACGGTGTCGAGGCGATGCGCCGGGACGCCGTGCTCGGCTTCGAGCAGCTCCCGCTGACCAGCCCGTACCGGGCGACCATGCTGCACACCGAGGCCGTCTCCCACCTTCTCGACGGCGAGCCGGAGCTGGCCGACCCGCTGCTGGCCAACGCCGTGCACCACGCGGCCCGGGGCGGCGTGCTGCCGCTGGCCTCGCTCGGGCTGGCGGAGCGGTGCATCGTCGCCGCCCAGCGGGACGACTGGACCGTCGTCGACGGGTACGTCGAGCAGGCGCTGTCGATCGTGCAGGAGGGCCACTTCGAGACGTACTGGACCAGCGCGCTGGTCTACGCGTGGGCGGGCCGGGCCGCGCTGCACCGCGGCGACATGGCTGTCGCCCGGCAGTACGCGGCGCAGACTGCGCGGCTGCGCCCGCTGCTGGTCTACTCGATCCCGGTCATGCCGGTGCAGGCGCTGCTCGAGCTCGCCCGCGTCTACATGGGACTCGGCGACTCCGGCGGTGCCGACGCCGCCCTCCGGCAGGCCGAGGACGTGCTCGCGCACCGTCCGGACCTCGGCGTGCTGCCGGAGCAGGCCGCGGCGCTGCGGGCCAACCTCGACCAGATCCTCGACGACTCGGTCGGCGCGTCGGCGCTGACCGCGGCCGAGCTGCGGCTGCTACCGCTGCTGCCGACCCACCTGTCGCTCGGCCAGATCGCCGAGCGGCTGCACGTGTCGCACTCGACGGTGAAGACCCAGACGAACTCGATCTACCGGAAGCTGCGCGTCTCGTCCCGCGGCGACGCGGTCATCCGCTCCCGCGAGCTGGGTCTCGACCTCCACTGAGCGCCAGTGCCTCGGCGGCACCGTGCAGCGCCTCCTGCAGCGCGGCGAGCCGATCGGCGCTCATCGTGGTCCGCAGCGCCTGGCCGCCGTACGGCCCGAGCACGTCGACGAGCCGGTCGGTCTGCTCCTCGCCGTCGAGCGCGAGGAACAGCGCGGACGTCCCCGGGCCGAGGCGTTCGCGGATCTCGGCCTGGACGCGCCCGTCGAGCCCGCCGGCGGCGACCAGCTCCAGCAGCGCGTCGAGGCCGGCGTCGGCCTGCCGGTCCGGCGGCGGAGCGAACAGCAGGGCGAACACCAGCATCCACCCGATGCCCCAGCTCAGCTCGCCGGCGACCGGCTGGTGGTTGGTGGTCAGGTGGAACCGCCCGTCCCGGTCCCGGCGGACGACGGCCACCGTGTCCGGCTCGATCCGCAGATGCCGGACCAGCCGCTGCACCTGCTCACCGGCGGCGGCGGCGGACGTCTCGTCCCGGTAGGCGAGGACGACCAGGGTGGGCATGAGCAGCGGGGCTCCCTTCTCGGCCACGGCCGCGGCGCGGGCGACGGTCAGGTCGGCAGCAGGCCGAGCTCCCGTCCCCGCTCCACCGCGGCCGTCCGGGTGCCGGCACCGAGCTTCCGGTAGGTGGCAGCGACCTGCGTCTTCACCGTGTTCCGGGACACGTGCAGCTCCTCGGCGATCTCGCCGAGGGACAGGTGGGTGGGTAGCAGCTGCAGCACCCGCACCTCGGCCGCGGTCAGCGACATGGCCGTGGACTCGTGCACCCGACCGTCGTGCCGGGACAGCCGGTCGGCCAGATCCTGCACGCGGGCCTGCAGGATCCCGTCGGTGAGCAGCCGGGACAGGTGCTGGCGGGCCTCGTCCACCCGCATCCGCGCGGCCACCGGGTCGCCCAGCTCCAGCGACACCCGGCCGAGGACGACCGCGACCTGCGCGCCGAGCCAGGGGAACGCGGCCGGCGAGGGGTCGGCGCCGAGCCGCTGCGCAGCACCGGCCAGCCGCCGGGCGGCTTCGACGTCCGACCGGCGAGCCGCGACCCAGGCGCAGACCGCGTACGTGAGCATCGCCAGGACGCTCTCCCGCAGCTCCCCGCTCTCCACCAGGTCGTGGGAGGCCTGCGCGTGCGCCTCGGCTCCGCGCTCGCCCTGCTCCAGGGCGACCAGCGCCAGCTCGGCGTGTGCCAGCGCGGCCCCGAGCCGCTGCCCGTTCCCGTCCGGCTCGGCCGCCGCGGTCAGCTCCCGCTCCGCCGGCTGACCGGTGAGCACGTGGGCCACCCCGAGCGCGGCGAGCGCGATCGACCGCCACGGGCTGCCGGGCAGCTCGAGCCGGACCGCCGTCCGGGCGTCCTCGACCATCCGGTCCACCCCGAGCGGGCAGCTCAGCGCGGTGAACGTGGCGACCGCCGAGTCGAGCGAACTGCTGCCGTCCGGCAGCGGACCGGGCACGGTCGCCTTCTCCGCGCGCAGCACGCTGCTCTGCGCCCGGACCGGGTCGCCGGACAGAGCCCAGATCCAGGCGGCCGTGACTGCGACGGGTGGGCAGGCGACGAGCGTGTCGTCGTCGAGCCGGCCCAGCCAGCCGCGCACGCGGGCCAGCCGCCTCCCGCTGGGCAGGTCCTGGGCCAGGCCGTTGATCAGCCGGGCGGCGGTCAGCTCGTCCCGGCCGGCCAGGGCGTGGATGACCGCCGGCTCCGGCCGGCCCTCCCGCTCGTACCAGGCCGCCGCGCGCCGGTGCAGCCGGAACTCCTCGCCGGGCTCGCGCCGGCGCAACTCGGACAGCAGCATCTCCCCGAACAGCCGGTGGTAGCGGTACCACCCGCCGTCCCGGTCGACCGGGACGACGAACAGGCCGCGGCGCTCGGCGTCGGCGAGCCGCACCGCGGAGCCGGTGCGGTCGAGCAGCGCGTCGCACAGCGGGCCGCACATCCGCTCCAGGACCGAGGTCCGCAGCAGGAACCGGACGCTGTCCGGTGGCTCGGCGGCGAGCAGCTCGTCCCGGAAGTAGTCGGCGATGAAGACGTCGTCGCCACCGATGGCCGCCGCGCCGCCCGCCCCGCCGGAGTCCTGCCGGCCGGCGAGCGCGGCCAGGTAGATGCCGGCGACCCAGCCCTCGGTGCGGCGCTGCACCGCTCGTACGGTGCCCGGCTCGAACCGCGACCCGGTCGCCAGCAGCTGCCGGGTCTCGGCCTCGGAGAACTCCAGCTCCTCGTGGCCGAGCTCGGCGTACCCGGCCCCCGGCGGCAGGCCGGCCAGCGCGGGCGCGTGCCGGCTGCGGGACGCGACGGCCACTTGGACCGCGCGCGGGTTGCCGCAGTCGAGCAGGTCGCGGAGGAGGGCGACCGACTCCGGCGACAGGACGTCCTGCACGTCGTCCAGGACCAGCAGGGCCGGCTCGCGCAGCTCGCGCAGCGCCCGCAGCAGCCGGGCCGGTGCGGTCGCCGGATCGGTGGCCGGTATCCGGGCCAGCCGGTCGGCCGTGGCCGCCGGCATCGGCACCGGCCGGAGGGCGCCGGCGAGGTGGCCGGCGAGCCGGGCGGGGTCGTCGTCGGACGCGTCGAGGCTGACCCAGCCGACCGGCCGGCGGCCGGTCGCGGCCCACTGCCGGAGCGCGGTGGTCTTTCCGTACCCGGCCGGGGCGGCGAGCACGATCACCGGCACCCGGCCGGCGACCGCGTCGAGGCGGGCCAGCAGCCGGCTGCGCCGCACCTGGCCGCGCCGGTCCAGGCCGGCCGCGGCGTGCTCGGAGCGCGGGTCGTCGTGGTCGCCGGCAGGCGGCCGGCCCAGCGACACGTCCACGCGGTCTCCCGTCCCTCGAACTCCCGGTTCCGGGAGAGTGCGGCAGCGCTCCCACTCGACGCCTGGCAGAGCGTCAACGATCAGTTACTCAACCCTCCGCGCGCGGGGCCGGGCAACTTACTTCAAGAAAACATTGACTCTACCGGCTCTTTGCCAAGCGCTCTCATCGTGGCCGGGTTTGTACGCACAGTAGCGGATCGGCGGACGTTCTCTACGATCCGTGACCGAGGATCACCCAGGCCAGTTGATGAACATACCCATCTGACGAGCAGACAATCCTTCCGTCGGGCGCCGATCGACGTCCGGGGACGACGGGGGCAAGCGATGGTCGGGGACGCTTCGCACGTCAGGCTCGAACCCGCGGCGGGACCGTTGATGCTGTCCAAGCTCGATCCACCGGAGACCGGCCGCGCTGTCGTGACCCGGTCGAGGTTGATCGACCGGCTGGCCTCGGCCGCGCAGGGGCAGATCACGCTGGTCACCGCGCCGGCCGGGGCCGGGAAGACGACGCTGCTGCGGTCCTGGCTGGCCGCCGGTCGGGTGCCGGGGTTGCCGGTGTGGGTCGGGCTCGACGCGGCCGACCGGGAGTCCGGCACGTTCTGGTCGTACGTGCTGGCGGGGCTCGAGCGGGTCGGCCTCGCCCTGCCGTCCGAGGCGGAGATCGAACCGGACGCGACGCCGGTGCATCGGCTGGCCGCCGCGCTCTACGGGCGGGCCGAGCCGATCGTGCTCGTGCTCGACGACGCCGACGTGCTTGCCGGCTCCGCGGTGCCCGAGGAGCTCGACTTCCTCGCCCGGCACACCGGGTCCGCGCTGCGACTCGTGCTGGCCGCCCGGGGCGACCCGCAGATCCACCGGCTCCGGCACCGGCTCGACGGCTCGGTCACCGACATCCGCGCGGACGACCTCGCGGCGACCGAGGCCGAGGTCCGGGAGGTTCTCGCGCTGCACGGCGTCACGCCGTCGGACGAGTGCGTCCGCGCGGTGCTGCGCCGCACCGGCGGCTGGATGGCCGGCGTCACGCTGACCGCACTGGCCGCGGTCGAGCGGTCCGGTGCCGCCGGTCCCGGCCGCGAGGACGACCGGGCGGTGGCGACCGCGGCCGACGCCGACATCGCCGACTACCTCGACGCGGAGGTGCTCGCCCTGCTGCCGGCCGCCGACATGCAGCTGCTGCTCCAGGTCGGCCTGGTCGAGCACGTGCCCGGCGCGCTCGCCGCGGAGCTGTCCGGCCGACCGGCCGCGCGGCAGGCGCTCGACGACCTCGGCCGCCGTACCTCCCTGGTGCAGCGGTGCCGGCGGCACGACGACTGCCAGCGGATACACCCGCTGCTGGTCGGGCTGCTCGGCACCCGCCGGTCGACCGCCTCGAGCCGGCGACTGCACCGGCGGGCGGGGGAGTGGTGCGCGTCCGGCGACCGCAGCGTGGACGCCGCGGTCCACCTGGCCACCGCGCAGGACTGGCCGGAGGCCGCGGCCGCACTGGTCAACGGGTACGCGGTCGCCCACCTCGTGGGCGGGCCGCGGGCGCGCCGGCTGCTGGCCGCGTTCGCCGGCATGCCGCCGGACAGCCGCGGCGCCCAGTCCGCGGTGGTCCTGGCGGCGGCGGCGGTCGCCCGCCGGGACGTCGAGGTCGCCGCGAAGCAGCTCGGGCGGGCCGAGGAACTGGTCGACGACGTGCCGCCGGACCGGGCCGGGGCGCTCGCGCTCGCGCTCGCGGTCGCCGGCGCCGGGCTGGCCAGGCTGTCCGGGGACGCCGACCGGGCCATGGACGCCAGGGCCGCGCTGGACCGCGCGACCGCCGAGATCGAGGCCGGCGGCGGCTCGGCCGGCGCCGAGAGCCGGACGACCGTGCTGGCCGAGGTCGGGGCCGCGCTGCTGCGTGCCGGCCGGCTCGACGCGGCCGCCGCGACGCTCGCCGAGGACCTGGCCGAGGACGCGGCCGCCGGGCCGCCGTCGTTCGCCGCGGTGCGGTCGGTGCTGACCGGCCGGGCGGCGCTGGTCGAGGCGCTGCGCGGTCACCTGACCGTGGCGCGGGAGCTGGCCGAGCGGGCCGGCGCGGCTCCCGCCGACTTGGACGGTGCCGACGGGCGGCGCTGGCGCCACGGTCCGGTCGAGGCGCTCGCCGCGCTGGCCTGGGTCGCGGTGGAGACCGGAGCCGCCGCCGAGGCCGACCAGCCGGCCGACCGGGCCGCCGGCGGGGACGACCCGGTCGTGCCGGCCGTGCTCGGCCTGGTGCGGGCCCGGTCGCTGCGCGCGGCCGGCCAGCCGGACCAGGCCCTGTCCGTGCTGGCCGCGACCCGGCACCCAACCGGTCGGGACGCCCCGCCGGCCTGGCTGGACGGGATGCTGGTGGCCGCGACCGCCGCCGTCTGGACCGCGAGCGGCCGGCCCGAGCGGGCGCTGCAGGAGCTGGCCGACGCCGGGCACGGCGGGCCGGACGTCTGCCTCGAGACCGCCCGGGCGCACCTGGCCGGCGGCGAGGTCGAGCGGTCCACCGAGGAGGTGGCGGCCCTGCTCCGGCGGGGCGACCTGGCCCTGGGCGTACGGGTCGAGGCGTGGCTGCTGCGGGCGGAGGCTGCGCTCGCCCGGCGGGACCGGAAGGTCGCCGAGCAGGCCGCGGATCGGGCCTTGCGCACCGCGTCCGAACAGCGACTGCTCCGGCCGGTGTTGGAGGCGCCTCCGCAGCTGCGGGGCCTCCTCCAGGCAGCGGGACCCGACGTGGTCGGGTCGCGCCGCGGCACCGGTTCGGGCCGCGGTCGCCGGCCGGGCGTCGGCAGCCGTGGCGCGTCCCCACCGCTGCCCGCGCCGACGCCCGGCCGGCCCGTGGTCGTCGAACCGCTGACGGCCAGGGAGCAGGAGGTGCTCGGGTACCTGTCGGCGCTGCTGTCGACCGAGGAGATCGCCGAGCTGATGTTCGTGTCGGTCAACACCGTGAAGTCGCACGTGCGGGGCATCCTGCGCAAGCTCGGCGCGCCGCGGCGCAACGAGGCGATCCGGCGGGCGAGGGAGCTGCAGCTCGTCTGAGGCGCCTCTATCCGCCGGGGATGACGCGGCCCGGCACCGGCCGCTGTCTGCTTGAGCCGGCGCCGATGCCGCCCGCAGCGTGCCCGCGACGCGGGCGGCCGGAGAACGACGAGGAGTGCAGATGTCCACTGTGGACCTCTCCCGGTTCCAGTTCGCGATGACGAGCATCTACCATTTCCTGTTCGTCCCGGTCACCATCGGCCTCGCCGTACTGACCGCCGTGCTGCACACCGCCTGGTATCGCAGCCGCGACGACGGCTACCTGCGGCTCACCCGGTTCTTCGGCACCCTGCTGGTCATCAACATCGCGGTCGGCGTGGTGACCGGGCTGGTGCAGGAGTTCCAGTTCGGCATGAACTGGGCCGATTACTCGCGCTTCGTCGGCGACGTGTTCGGCGCGCCGCTGGCGATCGAGGGACTGGCCGCGTTCTTCCTCGAGTCGACCTTCCTCGGCCTGTGGCTGTTCGGTTGGGGCCGGCTCTCGCCGCGGGTGCACCTGGCCACGGCCTGGCTGGTCGCGCTCGGCGCGCTGCTGTCGGCCGCGTTCATCATGGCGGCGAACTCGTGGATGCAGCACCCGGTGGGCTACCAGCTAGCCAACGGCAGGGCTGAGCTGACCAGCTTCTGGGCGGTGCTGCGGAACCCGGTCTTCCTCTGGGCCTACACCCACGTGGTGCTGGCCTCGCTGGTGACAGGTGCGACCGTGATGCTCGCCGTGTCGGCCTGGCACCTGCTGCGCCGCTCGGACGCCGACCTGTTCAGCCGGACCGCCAAGCTCTCGCTGACCGTGCTCATCCCGGGCGCACTGCTCGCCATGTTCATCGGCAGCGAGCTCGGCGTCGTGGTGACCAAGTACCAGCCGATGAAGATCGCCGCGTCCGAGGCGCAGTGGCAGACCTGCCAGCCCTGCTCGTTCTCGCTGTTCCAGGTCGGCGGCGGGAACCGGGACGAGACACCGACGAAGATCATCCAGATCCCGCACCTGCTCTCGCTGCTCGCGACCAACTCCTGGAACGGCCAGGTGCAGGGCCTCAACGAGCTGGACGCCCAGTACCAGCAGCAGTACGGGCCGAACGACTACGTGCCCAACGTGTTCGTGCAGTACTGGTCGATGCGCGGGATGGCGTACACGGCCGGGCTGCTGTTCCTGCTGTCCCTGTGGGGCGGCTGGTTACTGCGGCGCAAACGCATCCTCGACGCGCGCTGGTTCAACCGGCTGGCGGTCTGGGCCGTCCTGCTGCCGTTCATCATGAACACCGCCGGCTGGATGCTGACCGAGAACGGGCGCCAGCCCTGGATCGTGCAGGGGCTGATGCGCACCTCGGACGGGGTGTCGGGGTCGCTCGGCACCGCGACGGTGGTGACGAGCATCGTCACCTTCGGCCTGCTCTACCTGATCTTCGGCATCATCGCCTGGACCCTGATGGTCCGCTACGCCCGCCGCCCGCTGGGGCCGGCCGAGCCCGTACCCGAGCCGGACGAGAGCCGGCCGCAGGTCGCCACCTACTGACAAGGAGCCGGCGATGGACTTCGCGCTGGTCTGGTTCACGCTGGTGACCCTGCTGTGGACCGGGTTCTTCGTGCTCGAGGGGTTCGACTTCGGCGTCGGCATGCTGCACCGGCTGGTCGGCCGCACGGACGACGAGCGGCGGCTGGCGGTGAGCTCGATCGGCCCGCTCTGGGACGGCAACGAGGTCTGGCTGATCGTCGCCGGCGCCTCGATGTTCGCCGCCTTCCCCGGCTGGTACGCGACGATGTTCTCCGGCTTCTACCCGGCGCTGATCGTGTTGCTGGCCGCGCTGATCGTCCGCGGCGTCGCGATCGAATACCGCGGGCACCGGGACTCGGCGCGCTGGCGGCGGAACTGGAGCATCCTGCTCACCGCGGGCAGCCTGCTCGCGCCGCTGCTGATCGGGGTCGCCCTCGGCGACCTGTTGCGCGGCGTGCCGATCGACTCGAACCAGGAGTACACCGGCGGCTTCGTCGACATACTCACCCCGTACGGGCTGTACGTGGGCGTGACGGTGACGGTGCTGGCCGCGCTGCACGGCTCGACGTTCCTGGCGCTGAAGGTGGCGGACCCGGTCCGCGGCCGCGCCCACTCCGTGTCGGTCGTGCTGGCTCCGGTCGCCGCAGCACTCGTGGTCGGCTTCGTGATCTGGACGCAGTCGCTGGCGTCGGGCTGGGTTCCCGGCGCCCTCCCGATCCTCGCCGCGGTCGGTGCGATCGCTGCCGCCATCCTTGTGCCCCTGCACCGGGAGGCCTGGGCGTTCACCGCGACCGCCGTCGCGCTGGGCGGAACGATCGCGGCCCTGTTCGTGGAGCTGTACCCGCGGGTGATGGTGTCGAGCACCAACTCGGCGTTCGACCTCACCGTGCAGAACACGTCCTCCTCGCCGTACGCGCTGAAGGTGATGACGATCGCGGCGGCGGTGTTCCTGCCGCTGGTGCTGCTCTACCAGGGGTGGACCTACTACGTGTTCCGGCGGCGGCTGACGCTGGCCGATGCCGGCGAGGGGCTCTGACCGGTGCGGGCACTCGACCCCAGGCTGCTGCGGCGGACCCGGGCCGCCCGGGTGGCGCTCGGCGTGGACGTCGTGCTCGGCCTCGCCGCGACCGCCTGCGTGCTGGGCCAGGCGGTGGTGGTGGCCGCGCTGGTCGCCGGGGCGTTCGATCGCCGGCCGGTCGTCGAGCAGGGGCGGCTGCTGGCCGTGCTGGTCGGCCTCGTCGTCGCCCGGGCCGCGCTCGCCGGCTCGGTCGAGTCGGTCGGGCGGTGGGCGGCCGGCCGGGTGATGTCCGACCTCCGGCGCGCGCTGGTCCGGCACCGGCTCCGCGCGCCCGTCGGCGGCACCCGCGGTGCCGCGGACGCGTCGGGCGACCCGGTCGAGAGCGGCGAGATCGCCACCGCGGCGGTCGCCGGGGTGGACGCGCTCGAGGTCTACCTGGCCCGCTACCTGCCGCAGGTCGTGCTGGCGGTCGCGGTGCCGGTCGCGGTCCTGGCCGTCACGCTGGCGATCGACCCGACCTCCGCGGCGATCATGCTCGTCACGCTGCCGGCGATCCCGATGCTGATGGCGCTCGTCGGCCGGTTCTCCGAGGAGCGGGCCCGGGCCCGCTGGCAGGCGCTGTCCCGGCTGTCGAACCACGTCCTCGACGTGGTCCGCGGGCTGCCGACGCTGCGCGCGTACAACCGCGCCGAGGCGCAGGCGGACCTGGTCGGGGCGAGCGCCGAGCAGTACCGGCTGACCACCATGCAGGTGCTGCGGGTGTCGTTCCTGTCCGGCGCTGTGCTCGACCTGGCCGCGACGATCGGCACCGCGCTGGTCGCGGTCACCCTCGGGGTCCGGGTGATCGACGGCGACCTCGGCCTGCAAGCGGCGCTCACCGTGCTGCTGCTCACCCCGGAGCTGTACGCGCCGATCCGCTCACTGGGCGCGCAGTATCACGCCAGCGTCGACGGGCTGGCCGCGGCCGAGCGCATCCTCGACCTGCTCGGGCCGGCAGCGCCGGCGGCCGAGACGACCGGCCGCTGCCCGGACTGGCAGGAGATCAGGCTGACCGGCGTCACCGTGGCCCGGCCCGGCCGGCCCGCTCCCGTGCTGCACGATCTCGACCTGCGGCTGCGGCGGGGTGAGGTGGTCGCACTGGTCGGGCCGAGCGGGGTGGGCAAGAGCACGGTGGCCGCCGTGCTGCTGGGACTGTGCCGACCGGACCGGGGCCGGGTCACCGTCGGCGGCGAGGACCTCGGCGTCCTCGACCCGGACTGGTGGCACCGGCAGGTCGGCTGGCTGCCGCAGCGGCCGACGATGTTCCGCGGCACCATCCGGGACAACATCGCCCTCGGCGACCCGCACGCGTCGCCCGAGCGGGTGGCCGAGGCGGCGCGGCTGGCCGGCGTCGACGGGTTCGTCGCCGAGCTCCGCCTCGGTTACGACACCCGGATCGGTGCCGGCGGGCGCGGTCTGTCGGCCGGCGAGCAGCGGCGCATCGCGCTGGCCCGGGCGTTGCTGCGGGACGCGCCGCTGCTGGTGCTCGACGAGCCGACGGCCAACCTCGACCCGGAGACCGCCGCCGTCGTGTCCGCCGCGATCGCGCGGGTGGCGCCGGGGCGGGCCGTGCTGGTCGTCGAGCACCGCCCGGACCTCGTCCCGGCCGATCGCACGGTCGTGCTCGGTCCGGCCGAGGCTCCCGTCGAGGCGCCCGCGCCCGGCCGGCCGGTGACCGTCCGATGAGGACGCTCGTCCGGCTGGTGCGGCTGGCCAGGCCGCCGGTCGGCCGGCTGCTGCTGTCGGTGCTGCTGGGCGCGGCCGCGGTGCTCGCCGGCGTCGGGCTGATGACGCTGGCCGGCTACCTGATCTCGCGGTGCGCCGAGCACCCGCCGGTGCTGTCCCTGACGGTCGTCATAGTCGGCGTGCGGGCGTTCGGGATCGCCCGGCCGGTCGCCCGGTATGCCGAGCGGCTCGTCTCGCACGACCTCGCGTTCCGGGTGCTGGCCCGGACCAGGGTGACCGCCGTCCGGCAGCTGGCCGTGCGGCTTCCGGACCGGGCCGGCCGGGACCGCGACGGCGACCTGCTGGCCCGGCTGGTCGGCGACATCGACGCGACCCAGAACCTGTTCCTGCGCGGGCTCTCGCCACCGCTGGTCGCGCTGCTGAGTGGGGCGGCGTCGGTCGCCGCGGCGGCTTTGCTGCTCCCGTCCGCCGGGCTGGTGCTGGCCGCCGGGCTGCTCGCCGGCGGCGTCCTGGTGCCGGCGCTGGCGGCCGCCGCAGGCCGCAGCGGCCGGCGCCGGGCCACGGTCCGGGCCGAGCTCACCGCCGAGCTGGTCGAGCTGATCGGCGGCGCGCCCGAGCTGGTGGTGCACGGTGCCGACCGGGCCGCCCTCGACCGGGTCGAGCGCCTGGACGGCGAGCTGGTCCGGCTCGGCCGCCGGGACGCCGTCGCGGCCGGCCTGGTCGACGGCCTGGCACTGCTGGTGTCCGGGCTCACCGTCGCCGGCGTGCTGGCCGCCTGCGTGCACGCGGCCGGCGACGGGCGGCTGGACCGGGTCCTGGTCGCCGCGGTCACGCTGCTCGCCGCCGCGGCCTTCGAGGCCGTCGTCCCGCTGCCGGTGACCGCGCTCAGCCTGCGGGCCACGCTCGAGTCCGGGCGGCGGCTGCTGGAGGTGGCCGACCGTCCGCCCGCGGTCCGCGACCCGGCCGTGCCCGCCGCCGTGCCGGCAACCGGGCCGCTGGAGCTCGACGGCGTGTCCCTGCGCCCGGACGACAGCGACGGCTGGGGGCTGCGCGGCGCCGAGCTCTCGCTGGCGCCGGGGCGGCACCTTGCCCTGCTCGGCCGGTCCGGCAGCGGCAAGACCACGATCGCCGAGCTGTTGGTCCGCTTCCTCGACCCGGACGGCGGGCGGGTCCGGCTGGCCGGTGCCGACCTGCCCACGCTGGCCCAGCGCGACCTGCGCGCCCGGGTCACGCTGGACCGGCAGGACGCATACCTGTTCGCCTCGACGATCCGGGAGAACGTGCGCCTGGCCCGGCCCGGAGCCGACGACGCCGCGGTCGAGGCGGCGTTGCGCCGGGCGGGACTGGGGGACTGGGTCGCCGGGTTGCCCGCCGGGCTGGACACCCCGGTGGGCGAGGACGGCGCCGCGGTGTCGGGCGGCGAGCGCCGCCGGCTGGCGCTGGCCCGGGCCTTCCTCGCCGACACCCCGGTGCTGGTGCTGGACGAGCCCACCGCGCACCTCGACCGTCCCACCGCGACGGCGCTGATGACCGACCTGATGTCCGCGACCGACGATCGCGCTGTGCTGCTCATCACCCACCGGAGCGAGGAGGCGGCGCTCACCGACGGCGTGCTCCGGCTGCAGCGCGGACGGATCGTCGCCGAGCCTATCCGCGGCGGGTGACGACCCGGCCCGGTCGGGGATCCGAGCATGGCGGCAGGCCGGCCCCCCGCGAGTGGCCGACCGGACAGGAGGCGTCATGACGACCGCGGTCGATCACTATGACGTGATCGTCATCGGCAGCGGAGCGGGCGGTGGCACCCTCGCGCACCGACTCGCCCCGAGCGGGAAGCGGGTGCTGCTGCTGGAGCGGGGCGGCTACCTGCCGCGGGAGCGCGACAACTGGGACTCCGGCGAGGTCTTCGTCAAGGCGAAGTACCGCGCGCCCGAGTTCTGGTACGACCGGCACGGCAACGAGTTCCCGCCCGAGGTCAACTACTACGTCGGCGGGAACACGAAGTTCTACGGGGCGGCGCTGTTCCGGCTGCGCCCGGAGGACTTCGGCGAGCTGCAGCACCACGACGGGATCTCGCCGGCCTGGCCGATCGACTACGCCGACCTGGAGCCGTACTACACCGAGGCCGAGCACCTCTACCGGGTGCACGGCCGGCACGGGGAGGACCCGACCGAGGGCCCGTACGGGGCGGACTACGCGCACCCGCCGGTCGAGCACGAGCCGCGCATCCAGCAGCTGTCCGACGACATGGAGAAGCTCGGCCTGCGCCCGTTCCACCTGCCGATCGGGGTCGACCTCGACCAGGACGTGGACGGGTTCGCCAGCCGGGGCAGCGCGTGCATCCGCTGCGACCGGGTGGACGGGTTCCCCTGCCTGGTGCAGGCGAAGTCGGACGCGCAGGTGGTGTGCGTCGACCCGGCGGTGGCGAGCGGCGGAGTCGAGCTGCTGACCGGCGCGTACGTGGAGCGGCTGGAGACGGACCCGAGCGGCCGGTCCGTCAACGAGGTGGTCACCCGGATCGACGGGAACCCTGGGCCGGTCACGTTCAGCGCCGACGTCGTCGTGGTCTCCTGCGGCGCGGTGAACTCGGCCGCTCTGCTGCTGCGGTCCGCGACCGACGCCCACCCCAACGGCCTGGCCAACGGGTCGGACGTGGTCGGCCGCTACTACCTGCGGCACAACAACCTGGCGCTGATGGCGGTCTCCAAGGACCCGAACCCGACCCGGTTCCAGAAGACGCTGGCCCTGCACGACTGGTATTTCGGCGACGACGAGTGGCCGTACCCGCTCGGCGGCATCCAGATGCTCGGCAAGTCCGACCTGGAGCAGATCAGGGCGGAGGCGCCGCGGTGGGCCGGCCGGGTCTCGCCGGGGATGCCGTTCGAGGTGCTCGCCCACCACGCGGTCGACTTCTGGCTCTGCGGCGAGGACCTGCCGGTGGAGACGAACCGGGTGACCCTGACCCAGGAGGGCGGGATCCAGCTGACCCTGGACGAGAAGCACAACACCGCCGGGGTGATCCGGCTGCGCCACCACCTGCAGCAGCGGCTCGGCCGGCTGGGCATGCACGAGCACCTGCTCGAGCACAGCATCTACCTGCACAAGACCATGCCGATCGGGGCGACCGCGCACCAGGCGGGCACGGTGCGGTTCGGCACCGACCCGGCGACCTCCGCGCTCGACACCACCTGCAAGGCACACGAGCTGGACAACCTCTACGTGGTCGACACCAGCTTCTTCCCGAGCATCGGCGCGGTGAACCCGTCGCTCACGGCGATCGCGAACGCGTTGCGCGTCGGCGACCACATCCGGGAGCGGATCTCGTAACGAGCGGAGGCATGACCGTGACCGACCGAGTCGACGCCCTGGTGATCTTCGGTGCCACCGGCGACCTGGCCAAGCTGGAGACCTTCCCCGCGCTGGTGGGGCTGGTCGACCGGGGCGTGCTGGACGTCCCGGTGATCGGGGTCGCCAAGAGCGGCAAGGACCTCGAGCAGTTCCGGGCGTACGCGGAGGCGTCGCTGCGGCTGAACAAGATCGACCCGACCGGTACCGCGGCGGCGAAGATGCTCGGCCTGCTCGACTACGTCGACGGCGACCTCGACGACGACGCGACGTACCAGGAGGTGGCGGCGAAGCTGGGCTCCGGCGCGAAGGTGCTGTTCTACCTGGAGGTGCCGCCGCCGCTGTTCGGCCGCATCGCCCGCGGCATCGGCGCGGCCGGGCTCGCCGCCGGGGCCAGGGTGATGGTGGAGAAGCCGTTCGGGACGGATCTGCGCAGCGCGCAGCAGCTGAACGCGACGCTGCACGAGATCTTCCCCGAGGACGCGGTCTACCGGGTCGACCACTGGCTCGGGCTCGAGGCGATCGAGAACGTCCTGTTCGGACGGTTCGCCAACACGATCCTGGAGCCGCTGTTCAACCGGACGTACGTGGAGAGCATCCAGCTCACGATGGCCGAGGCGTTCGACGTCGCCGACCGGGGCCGGTTCTACGACCGCGCCGGCGCCGTCCGCGACGTGCTGCAGAACCACCTGCTCCAGGTGCTGGCGACGGCGACGGCGGAAGCACCGACCGGGACCGGCCTGGCCGCCTGGCGGGAGGCCAAGGACCAGCTGGTCAAGGGGCTGCGGCCGATGAGCCCGGCCAGCACCGTGTTCGGACAGTACGAGGGCTATCTCGACGTGGACGGGGTCGCGCCCGGGTCGACCACGGAGACGTTCGTGGCGACCCGGCTCTACCTGGACTCCTGGCGCTGGGCGGACGTCCCCATCCTCATCAGGGCGGGCAAGTGCATGCCGGTCACGTCCACCGAGATCCAGGTCAGGTTCCGGCGGCCGCCGTACAACCTGTTCGGCCTCGAGCCGTTCGAGAACGTCAACTCGCTGCGCTTCCGCGTCTGGCCGGAGAGCAGGACCACGATCACGCTAGCCGGCCGGCACCCCGGGGTCGGGATGCGGGCCGCCCGGCGTGAGCTCGTCTTCGCCGAGGCGTCCGGTCCCGACATGCGGCCGTACGACCGGCTCATCGGCGCGGCGCTGGACGGTGACCGATGGCTGTTCGCGCGCCAGGACACCGTCGAGACCGCGTGGACGGTGGTCGATCCGGTGCTGGCCTCGGGCACGGTCGCCGTGCACCCCTATCCCCGGGGCAGCTGGGGACCCAAGCAAGCCGACTCGATCCTGCCGGACGGGGAAAGCTGGCACGACCCGGTCGGCTGACACACGCATACGGGAGGCAGAGGGTGAGTGACGATCGCACGCCCACCGCGGTGGTCGTGGGGGCCGGCTTCGCCGGCATCGGGGCCGCCCGCGAGCTGTCCAAGCACGGCGTGCGGGTGGTGCTGCTGGAGCGCAACGACTACCACCAGTTCCAGCCACTGCTCTACCAGGTCGCGACCGCGGAGCTGGCTCGCTCGGACGTCGCCGCCTCGCTGCGGACCTTGATGCGGCACCACGAGCTGGTCGACGTCAAGGCCGCCGACGTGGCGGCGGTGGACCCGGAGGCACGCACCGTGACCGCGGCCGACGGGACGACGTTCACCGGCGACTACCTGATCCTCGCCGCCGGCTCGCGGCCGAACTTCTTCGACACCTCCGGCGCCGACGAGCACTCGATCCCGCTGTACTCGATCAACGACGCCGAACGCCTGCGTACCAGGGTGTTCGCGGCGTTCGACGCCGCCGACCGGGACCCCTCGCTGGTCGACCGGGGCGTGATCCGGTTCGTCGTGGTCGGCGGTGGCCCGACCGGGGTCGAGGTGGCCGGTGCGCTGGCCGAGCTGATCCAGGACGTGCTGCCGCACCAGTACCGGAGCCTGGCCGTGCGCTCGGCCAGCGTGCACCTGGTCGACCACGCGCACACCCTGCTCGGCCCGTTCTCCGACCGCGCGCACGACTACGCGGCGAAGGTGCTGCAGCGCAAGGGAGTGCGACTCCACCTCGGCACCGGCGTCGTCGAGATCACTCCGGACAAGGTCGTGCTCAGCGATGGCACCGTGCTCACCACCCGCACGGTGATCTGGGCCGGCGGCGTGATGGCGGCCTCGCTGGCCGAGCGGACCGGACTGCCGCTCGGCCGCGGCGGGCGGATCGCGGTCGAGCACGACCTCACCGTCGAGGACGTCCCCGGCGTGTACGCGGTGGGCGACGTCGCCAACGTGCCGGCGCCGGACGGGACTTCCTACCCGCAGCTTGGCTCGGTGGCCCTGCAGAGCGGGCAGTGGGCGGCCCGCAACGTTGTCGCCGACGTGCACGGGAAGTCCCGCAAGCCGTTCCACTACCACGACAAGGGGATCATGGCGATGATCGGCCGCGGCGCCGCCGTCGCCGAGCTCGGCGAGCACCGGCACGAGCTGCACGGGCCGGTCGCGTTCGCGTCCTGGCTCGGCGTGCACGCGTACCTGATGAGCGGGGTCCGCAGCCGGGTGGACGCGTTCGTGTCCTGGGGCTGGGACTACTTCAGCACCAACCGCACGCCCGCGATCGTCGACCGGTCCGACGCCGGCCGCATCGACTGGGGCGACGAGGACGACGACGCCGACGACACCAAGGACGGGGATCCGCGGGCCGCCGGTGCCGACGGTCGGCCGGTCCCGGCCGACCCCGAGCCCGCGGACGACGACCACCGGCGCCAGCCGGATTCCATCCGGGCGCCGTAGCGCCTCCCACCGCACGAAAGGGCTCGCCATGGCCGACCAGCTCACGCCGGCAACTTCCCTGTCCATCGCCGAGCACGGCCTGATCGGCGACCTGCACACCGCGGCGCTGGTGGCGACCGACGGCACCATCGACTGGTTCTGCTGCCCGCGGTTCGACTCGCCCTCGGTGTTCGGCGCGCTGCTCGACCCGGAGAAGGGCGGCCACTGCCGGATCCGCCCGCTCGGCACGGAGTACATCACCAAGCAGCTCTACCTGCCCGACACGGCGGTGCTGATCACCCGCTTCCTGGCCGCGGACGGGGTCGGCGAGGTCGTCGACTTCATGCCGCCGGCCGGCGCCACGGCCAGCGAACAGCACCGCCTGGTCCGGATGGTGCGCTGCGTCCGCGGCGAGCTGACCTTCGAGATCGAGGTCGCGCCCCGGTTCGACTACGGCCGGCGCGAGCACACCCTGCAGCTGACCGCCGCCGGGGCGGTGTTCACCGCCGGGGACATGGGACTGACGCTGCACGCCGTCCGCGATCCGGACGACGAGCGGGTCGCCGAGGTGCGCCCGGCCGGCGAGGACCTGGTGGTGCGGTTGCCGCTGTCGGCCGGCCAGACCCGCGGGGCCATCCTCGAGTGGGGCGCCGGCCGCCCGCAGGAGGTCCGGCCCGAACAGATCGAGCGCGAGCACGCCGCGACCGTGCAGTTCTGGCGGTCCTGGCTGGCCCGCTCGACGTACCAGGGCCGGTGGCGGGAGATGGTGCAGCGCTCGGCGATCACGCTGAAGCTGATGACCTACGCGCCCACCGGCGCGCTGGTGGCGGCCCCGACCGCGGCCCTGCCCGAGCAGGTCGGCGGCGAGCGGAACTGGGACTACCGCTACACCTGGGTCCGGGACGCGTCGTTCTCGGTACGCGCGCTGCTCGGGCTCGGGTTCGTCGACGAGGCGGCCGGGTTCGCGCTGTGGCTGCGCGACCGGGTGGCCGAGCAGGACGCGCGCAAGGACGGGCCGCCGCTGAACATCATGTACCGGGTGGACGGCTCGTCCGACCTGGTCGAGGAATCGCTCGAGCACTGGTCCGGCTACCGCGGGTCGCGCCCGGTGCGGATCGGCAACGGGGCCGCCGAGCAGCTCCAGCTGGACATCTACGGCGAGGCGTTCGACAGCATCTACGCCGCCGACCAGGTCGGCATCCAGATGGGTCACCGCGGCTGGACCGAGCTGGCCAAGGTGCTCGACTGGCTGGTGGACAACTGGGACCAGCCCGAGGAGGGCATCTGGGAGACCCGCGGCGGCCGGAAGGACTTCACCTACGGGCGCGCGATGAGCTGGGTCGCGTTCGACCGGGCGGTGCGGCTGGCCGTCCGGTACGGCCGGCCGGCACCGCTGGAGCGGTGGGCCGCCGCCCGGGACGCGATCTACCAGCAGATCATGGACAAGGGCTGGAACGCCGACCGCGGCGCGTTCGTGCAGCACTACGGGAGCCCGGTGCTGGACTCGTCGCTGCTGCGGATGTCCCGGCTCGGCGTGATCGCACCGCTCGATCCGCAGTGGACGTCCACTTTGGACGCGATGCGGGACGAGCTGGTCAGCGACAGCCTCGTCTACCGGTACAACCCGGCGGCGTCCCCGGACGGGCTGGAGGGGGCGGAGGGCACCTTCTCGCTGTGCACGTTCAGCTGGGTCGACGCGCTGGCCCGGTCCGAGCGCCTGGAGGAGGCCAGGCTGGTGTTCGAGAAGATGCTGACCTACGCCAACCACGTCGGGCTCTACTCCGAGGAGATCGCCGCGACCGGGGAGCAGATCGGCAACTTCCCGCAGGCGTTCACCCACCTGTCCCTGATCGATGCCGCGCTGACCCTGGACGCGGCGCTCGACCGCCGGTCCGGGTCCAACGGGCACCGGCCGGCCGTCCTGACCCTCGCCGCGATGGGGGACCGGGACCGGCTGTGACCGCGCGGATCGCGCTCCGGGCGCGGCGATGACCGCATCGCCGGTCCCGGAGCGCGAGGATGCGAGCGTGAGCAACCGCCACCGGGACCGGTACGAGCTGGTCTTCCTGCTGCTGGTGTCGACGTTCGTGCTGAGCGCGTTCGGGCTGCACGAGTGGGGGCGGCTGCCGGTGCTGCTGCTCTACGCGGCGGCGCTGGTGCTCGCGCTGCGGTCGTCCAGGGTGCCCGGGCCCATCTCCCGCGGCGTGCGAGTGGTGCTCGCGGTGGGCACGATCGGCATCGGGATCGGCGTGCTCGCTGCGCCCGGCGACCTCACCGAGGGCATCCTGTCGTGCTGGATCGCCGTAGTGCTGGCAACGACGATCGTCATTGTCGTCATGCGGATCGTGCACCACCGGGTGGTCACCGGGCAGACCATCTTCGGCGCGCTGAGCGCCTACCTCATGATCGGGTTCTTCTTCTCCGCCGTCTTCACCGCGATCGACCGGCTCGGATCGGGGTCGTTCTTCGCGGGCGGGAAGGAGGCCAACTCGGCCACGATCCAATACTTCAGCTTCGTGACCTTGTCCACCACGGGCTACGGCGACTACACCGCCGCAGGTGACGCCGGTCGGTCGATGGCCGTGCTGGAGGCGCTGCTCGGGCAGATCTTCCTGGTCACGCTCGTCGCCCGGCTGGTCGCCCTGTTCGGGACAGAGAGGCCGGAGCGGCGGAGGGAGCGATCCGGCAGGCGCCTGCCCGTGGAGGCGCCCGCCGGCGACGGACCGGACGGTCCGGACGCGCCCTAGTAGCGGCTGTGCTTCGGCTCGCGCAGCTCGCGGCCGTGCGCGATGAGGGCGTAGATCACCAGGACGTCGATCGCGATGATCAGCGTCGACCACACCGGGTACGAGGCGATGTAGGCGAAGTTCAGCACCGCGCTGACGATCGCGGCGATGACGCCGACCGTCCGGCCCCAGATGCGGCCGGAGAAGATCGCCGCGCCGGCCGCGACCAGCACGATGCCGAGGATGAGGTGCACCCAGCCCCAGGCGGTGTAGTCGACATTGACGACGAGGCCGTCCGAGCGAACCAGGTAGACCTCGTCCCGGAACAGCGCGACGAGGCCGTCGATGGCCTGGAACGCGCCGACGACGACCAGCATGACGCCGGCGAAGACGGCCCAGCCGGCCCAGCCGGTGCGCTCGGGGGCGCTGGTGTAGGTGGAGTCGGAGCTCTGAGTCGTAGGTGTGTCCGTCACGGTGTGTCTCCTCGGTCTCGTGGCGCGACGGGGTCGCTGGGTGCCACCGTGGCGCGAGCGGTGCCCGACAGCGTCATCCGGCCCGGATAGTTGCCGGCCGTCCGGCCGCCGCCGCTGCCACCTCCGCCGGCCCGACCTACTCGGGGCGGACGAGGCGGACCGCCCGCCGCCGACGCTTGTATCGCGGGAGGCCACGTCCGCGACGCGGTCCAGGGAGGAGCCGGTCATGTCGACGCTGATCGCCATCGGTTATCCGGACGAGACCACGGCGAGCTCGGCCGCCGAGGAGGCCCACCGGATGGCTCGCGACCTCATCCTCGAGCCCGAGGCCATCGCGGTGATCAGCCGGGACCGCGAGGGCAAGTTCCAGGTCAGCACCAACCATCATCCGGTCGCCGGCGGCACCTCCTGGGGGATGTTCTGGGGCCTTCTGTTCGGGTTCCTGTTCTTCGTCCCTGTCTTCGGCATGGCCGTCGGGGCGGGGCTCGGTGCGGTGATGGGTCGGGTCACGAAGACCGGCATCGACCGCCAGTTCCGCGACCAGGTCCGGGACATGCTGGAGCCGGGGACGTCGGCGCTGTTCCTGGTGGTCGACCGGGTCACGCCGGACCGGGCCGTCGAGCGGCTGCGCCGGTTCGGCGGCACCGTGCTCAAGTCCTCGCTGAGCAAGCAGGACGAGCAGGAGCTGCAGGAGGCCCTGCACGGCCGGCCCGTCCAGGCGTCGGCGTCGTGAGCAGGACACCGGCATGCTGAGCAACCACGAGCGCCGCGAGCTCGCCCGGATCGAGCAGGGTCTGCGCGAGGACCCGGCGTGGCGCGAGCCGCCGGCCCTGCCCGGACACACCACCTGGTTGCGTCGCTGGGGACTGCGCCTGCTGATCGGCTTCGCCGGCCTGGTCATGACGATCGGGGTCATCACGACCGACGGTGAGCTGCTCCTGCAGGGCGTGCTGATGATGGGTGCCGCCTGCGTGTGGTGGCTGTGCCGGCAGGTCGTCGCCGCGAAGGAGGAGTCGCACTCCGCCGACCACCAACCCGAGCACTGACCCACTCCGGATGGACCGGCGACGACGGAAGCGGGTATGACCTGCGCGTCGTCGTCGTGCGAAGGGGTGGGCCGTGAAGGTCGGTGTGGTCGGAGCGGGCGCGGTCGGGGCGGCGACGGTGCTGTCGCTGATCGAGCGGGGCGGGACGTTCCGGGAGCTGGTGGTCCTGGACCGGGACCGGAAGCGGGCCGACGGCGTGGCCGTCGACATGCGCTACGCGACCCCACTGTCCCCGACCGTCGACGTCCGGGCCGGCGACTACGACGCGCTGGCCGGCGCCGAGCTGGTGATCATCACCGCCGGCGTGAACGAGAAGACCGGCGGAGCCACCGATCGCGCCGACCCGGAGGGCAGGCGCCGGCTGCTCGACACCAACGCCGGCGTCTACCGCGACGTGGTCCCGAAGGTCGTCGCGGTCGCCCCGGAGTCGGTGCTCATGGTCGTCACCGACCCGCCCGACCCGCTGGCCGACCTGACCCGCCGGCTGGCCGGCCACGGCCGGGTCTTCTCCACCGGCACGTTGATCGACAGCCTGCGCTTCCGGGTGCACCTCGCCGAGCGGCTGCACATCCGCCCGCGGGACGTGCAGGCGATGGTGGTCGGCGAGCACGGCACGTCCGAGGTGCTGCTGTGGTCGTCCGCGCGGGTGAGCGGGATCCCGGTCCTCGACCTGCTCCGGGACGGCGACCAGCCGATCGACGAGCTGAAGGAGCAGATCGAGAACGACATCCGGTACGCGAACATCACGATCATCGAAGGCACCGGGGCCAGCCAGTACGGCATCGGCGCGGTGTCGGCGCGGCTGGCCGAGGCGGTGCTGCGGGACGAGGGCGCCGTGCTGCCGGTCGCGGCCTACTCGCCGGCCTACGACGTGACCCTGTCGCTGGTCAGCGTGCTCGGCGCCGGCGGCGTGCAGCGGATGTACGAGCCGGAGATGACCGACGAGGAGCGCGCGGCGCTCGAGCGCAGCGCCGGGATCCTCCGCGACGCGGCCCGCCGGATCCTGGACTGAGGCGGCAAGCAACCAAGAGGGACGCTACCGAGGTGCCGCCCCGAGCGCATCACCCTCCGCGCGCCGGACCGGCCCGGACGGAACTGTCGTACGGGTCCCCTAGCGTCGGGGACCGACAGCGGCGAGGAGGAGATCATGGATGCACCGGTGACCCAGCTCGACGAGCGGTTCAGCGATCCTCACACCGACGCGACCAGCTGGGCGCAGGCCCGCGAGGTCCTCGAAGGTGCCCAGATCAGCTGGATCTCGACCGTGCGCGCCGACGGGCGCCCGCACGTCACACCGCTGGTCGCGGTCTGGCTCGACGGCAGGATCCACTTCGCGACCGGCGCGACCGAGCAGAAGGGCGTCAACCTCGCCACCAACCCGCACGTGGTGCTGACCACCGGCTGCAACGCCTGGGACAGCAGCCTCGACGTGATGGTCGAGGGAGAGGCCCGCCGGGTGACCGACCGGGCCACGCTCGACCGGCTGGCCGCCGCCTGGGCGACCAAGTGGGACGGCAGCTGGCGGTTCGAGGTGACCGACGAGGGCTTCGGCAACACCGGCGCCAGTGCCCAGGCTCTGGTCTACGCGGTGGAGCCGACGCGGGTGCTGGCCTTCGGCCGGCGGCGGCTGGCCGAGCCGGGCGAGGACACGATGCTGGCGCGGGTGGCCTTCACGCACACCCGGCACCTACCGCCGCGGGACTGAGGTCGGCCGGCTCGGCAGGGCGGGCGCCGAGCGCGCGGCGTCGACGACGACCCAGGTCAGCAGCAGCACGCCGGGGATCTGGGCCAGGTGCTGCAGCGAGCGCGCGTCCAGGCCGACCGAGGTCGGGTAGATCCCGGCCGGCAGCGCGAAGAACACCGCCGACAGCGAGAGCACCGCGATCGCGACCAGCACCCGGCCGGCCTCCGGGCGCCCCGCGTACCGGCCGTAGCACCAGAGCCCGACGATCGCCGCCATCGTCACGCTCTCGCAGAGCACCAGCGGCGCCGTCCGGCCGATGCCGACGAACCCCATCCAGGCCGCGTACGCGAGCAGACCGGCGATCCTGACCCGGATCACCACCCGGGCCAGCCGCTCGTCCAGCGTCGCCATGGCCGTCGCGGCCAGCAGGTAGGACAGCGCCACCGCGACGAGCACCCCGACCACGACCCAGCTCAGGTCCGCCGCCCGGCGCGAGCCACTGAAGACCAGGTGGTGGGCGGCGCCGGCGAACGCCGCGGCGCCGGCCGACCACCAGATCAGCGCCCAGTAGCGGTGCACGCCGGGGGTCCACCGCAGCCGGGCCGCGCAGCCGACCAGGACCGTGCCCAGCACGAGGTCCGTGACCCCGGCCCCGACCTCGCTCATCACCGCAGCCTAGAACCTGCGTGACCGGCGGCCTGCGTAATTCCCCGCCGCCCGCACCGCCGAGCGGCGATCATCGGTGCGAGCAGACAGCCATCGCCGGCGACGCAGAGGAGGACAACCATGCAACTCGGCATGGTCGGACTGGGACGCATGGGCTCGAACCTGGTCCGGCGGCTGATGCGGGACGGCCACGAGTGCGTCGTCTACGACGTTCGGCCCGACGCGGTACGCGGCCTGGCCGGCGAGGGCGCCACCGGCGCGGACTCGCTGGCGGACCTGGTGGCGAAGCTCGCCAAGCCCCGGGCGGTGTGGATCATGGTGCCGGCCGGCGAGATCACCCAGGCCGCCGTCGACGGCCTGGCCGCCCATCTGGAGCCGGACGACGTCATCATCGACGGCGGCAACTCCTCCTACCGCGACGACATCGCCCGCGCGGCCGCGGTCAAGGACCGCGGCATCCACTACATCGACATCGGCACCAGCGGCGGCGTGTGGGGGCTGGACCGCGGCTTCTGCCTGATGATCGGCGGCGAGGACGCCCCGGTCACCCGGCTGCGGCCGATCTTCGCCTCGATCGCGCCCGGGGTGGCCGCGGCCGAGCGCACGCCGGGCCGCACCGGCGAGCCCGTCGACGCCGAGCACGGCTTCCTGCACTGCGGCCCGACCGGCGCGGGGCACTTCGTCAAGATGACCCACAACGGCATCGAGTACGGGATCATGGCCTCGTACGCGGAGGGCCTGAACATCCTCAAGAACGCCGACGCCGGCCTGCGCCAGCGCGACGCCGACGCGGAGACGGCGCCGCTGGAGCACCCGGAATATTACCGCTACGAGCTGGACGTCGAGGCGGTCGCCGAGGTCTGGCGGCGCGGCAGCGTGATCCAGTCCTGGCTGCTCGACCTCGCCGCCACCGCACTGCACCAGTCGCCGGAGCTGGCCGAGTTCTCCGGCACGGTCTCCGACTCCGGCGAGGGCCGGTGGACCGCGATCGCCGCCGTCGAGGAAGGGGTGCCGGCGCCGACCCTGACCGCCGCGCTCTACTCCCGGTTCGGCTCCCGCGGCCTCGACCACTTCGCCGACCAGGTGCTCTCGGCGATGCGGCAGGGGTTCGGCGGGCACCTGGAGAAGCACGGCCTGCCGCACGACACGGGAGCGGTCAAGCCATGACCGGCGAGGTGCACATGCCCGCGCTCACCGGCGCCAGCGGGTGGATCAACTCCGACCCGCTGGAGCCGGCCGACCTGCGCGGCCACGTCGTCGTCGTCGACTTCTGGACCCTGACGTGCATCAACTGGCTGCGCACCGAGCCGTACGTGCGGGCCTGGGCGCGGGCCTACCGGGACGACGGGCTGATCGTCATCGGGGTGCACACGCCGGAGTTCTCCTTCGAGCACGAGGTCGAGCTGGTCCGGCAGGCGACCAGGGAGCGGGACATCGACTACCCGGTCGTCGTCGACAGCGACTACGCGATCTGGACCGCCTTCGACAACCACTACTGGCCGGCGCTCTACTTCGTCGACAAGGACGGCGTCATCCGCGACCACCACTTCGGCGAGGGCCGGTACGAGCAGTCCGAGCGGGTCATCCAGCGGCTGCTCGGGGTGGATCGGCCGCTCGTCGACGTCGAGGGCACCGGGGTCGAGGCCGAGGCCGACTGGACCGACCTGCGCACACCGGAGACGTACGTCGGCTACGGGCGGGGCGAGCACTTCGCCTCCCCGGACGGGGCCGCGTTCGAGGAGCGCGGCAGCTACCACCTGCCGGCGAACCTGCCGCTGAACCACTGGGCGCTGTCCGGCGACTGGACGATCGGGCGGGAGAAGGCCGCGCTGGACGGCACCGCCGGCAGCATCGCGTTCCGGTTCCGCGCCCGCGACGCCAACCTCGTGCTGGACCGGTCGGCCCCGGAGCCGATCCCGTTCCGGGTGCTGCTCGACGGCGCGCCACCGGGCCCGTCGCACGGCGTGGACGTCGACGGGGACGGCGCCGGCGTGCTCGGCGAGGGCCGGCTCTACCAGCTCGTGCGGCAGCACGACGGCGTGCGCGAGCGCACCGTGGAGATCACCTTCGACGGCCCCGGCGCGCACGTGTACGTGTTCACGTTCGGGTGACCTCGAGCAGGATCGCTTCCTCCGGGTGCAGCACCGGCATCGGCAGCCCGACCGCCGCCAGCACCCGGCCCGGGAGCTCGACCCCGCCGGCGGCCAGCCAGGCCGGCGGGGCGTGGCCGGCCGGCTCCGGCGCGCCGGCCGGGTAGGCGGGCCGGACCGTGTAGCGGCGGTCCGGGTCGAGGCCGGGCAGCCGGGCCGGCTCCGGGCCGGCCAGCGTGGAGGTGGTCAGCTGGACGAACGCGTACAGGGCGCGGTCGGCGCCGACGACGCCGTGCAGCCAGGCGGACGGGTCCGCCCGGTCGGCCCGGACCACCGTGCCGGTGTGCAGCACGGACCGCCAGTCCCGAACGAACGCCAGCCAGGCCGCCACCGCCGCCCGCTCCGCCTCGGTCGCCGCGGCCAGGTCCCACTCCAGGCCCTGGTGACCGAACAGCGCCGTCACCGCCCGGAACGACAGCGTCTGCGCCCGCCCCGTGGTGTGCGAGCGGCCCGCGCCGACGTGTGCCCCGAGCAGCTCCGGGGGCAGGAACACGCCGGTCCAGCGCTGGATCGCCTGCCGTTCCAGCGCGTCGTTGCAGTCGCTGGTCCAGACCCGGTCGGTGCGCGCCAGGATGCCGAGGTCGACCCTGGCCCCGCCGGACGCACAGCTCTCGATCTCCACCCCGGGATGCCGCCGGCGCAGCTCGTCCAGCAGCGCGTACAGGGCGAGGGTCTGGGTCCGCACCCCCGGCCGGCCGCGCTGGTCCGGCCCGGCCCGGCCGGCGTCGACCAGGTCGCGGTTGTGGTCCCACTTCAGGTAGCCGATCTCGTGCTCGGTCAGCAGCGCGTCCAGCCGCTCCAGCAGGTATGCGGACACCGGCGGGTGGGCGAGGTCGAGCACCTGCTGGTGCCGGGCCGGCACCGGCTGCCGGCCGGGGACCGCGAGGATCCAGTCCGGGTGGGCCCGGAACAGGTCGGAGTCCGGGTTGACCATCTCCGGCTCGACCCACAGCCCGAACTGCATCCCGCGGTCCCGGACGTGCCGGACGAGCGGGCCGAGCCCGTCCGGCCAGACCGTCTCGTCCACGTACCAGTCGCCGAGCCCGGCGGTGTCGTCCCGGCGGTGCCGGAACCAGCCGTCGTCCAGGACGAACCGCTCCACCCCGGCCGCGGCGGCGAGGTCGGCCAGCCGCGCCAGCCGGTCGAGGTCGTGGTCGAAGTAGACCGCCTCCCAGACGTTGAGCGTTGCCGGCCGCGGGCTGCGCGGGTGCTGCGGCCGGGACCGCAGCCAGCCGTGGAAGGCGGCCGAGATGCCGTCCAGGCCGGCCCCGCTGTACGCGGCGCACAGCTCCGGCGTCGCGTACTCCTGTCCCGGCGCGAGGACCACCTCGCCGGGCAGCAGCAGCTCGCCGCCGCCGAGCCTGGCCGGGCCGCGCGGCGCACGCTCCGCGTAGGTGACCGAGTTGCCGCTCCAGGCGACGTGCCCGACCCACACCTCGCCGGAGCCGAAGCCGAACCCGGTCGTGCCGGCGCACAGGCCGACGGTCGCGTCGTGGCCGGTGCGGCCGGCCCGGTTCTCCCGGACCCAGCTGCCCATCGCCAGCCGGTGCCGCTGCGGGCTGCGCTCCCGGCACCAGTGCCCGGTGAAGTCGAGCAGCTGTTCGGCCCGGTCCGGGATCGGCAGCGCGACGGCCAGCCCGTCGAGCTGGTACGGCTCGGTGCCGGTGTTGGTGAGCACGTGCCGGATCCGCAGCAACCCGGCCGGAGCCAGCTCGACCTCGGTGCGCAGCGCCAGCTCCGCGTCCGGGTCGGTGGCGGCCAGCACCACCCGCCCCGGCCCGCGCTCGGCCACCGCCGGCGAGCGGAACAGCGGGGAGAAGGCGCGGCCGCCGCGGGAGCCGGACAGCCCCGGCCGCCCCGGGTCGCCGCTCCCGTACGCCGGCAGCAGCGCGACCGGCACCGGCAGGTCGAGCGTCCCCCTCGGCACCGCCGGCACGGTGGCGGCCACCAGCTCGTCCACAGTGGACTCGTCCAGCGCGCCGAGGTCGGGTCCCCAGTGCGGCACG
>DATBFW010000204.1:0-6580 GCA_036558285.1 Mycobacteriales bacterium
GACCGGCTCGCCGCAGGCGTGGTAGGCCGCGCGCCTGCCCTGCTCCATCGAGGTGGCGGCGAGCGCGGGGAAACCGATCACGTCGCCGACCGCGTAGACGTGCGGCACCGAGGTGCGGTAGTCGTCGTCGACCTTGATCCGACCGCGGTTGTCCGCCTCCAGGCCGGCCTTGTCCAGGTCGAGCAGTTCGGTGACGCCCTGCCGACCGGCCGAGTACATGACGGTGTCGGCGGGGATCCGCTTCCCGCTCTCCAGCAGGGTCAGCGTGCCGCCCTCGTGCCGCTCGACCTTGGCCACCGACTCGCGGAACCGGAACGTCACCGCCAGGTCGCGCAGCTGGTACTTCAGCGCCTCGATGATCTCCAGGTCGCAGAACTCCAGCATCCGGTCCCGCCGCTCGACCACGGTCACCTTGGTGCCGAGCGCGGCGAACATCGACGCGTACTCGATGCCGATCACGCCGGCGCCGACCACGACCATCGACGGCGGCACGTGGTCCATGTCGAGGATCTGGTCCGAGTCGACCACCGTCCGCCCGTCGAAGTCCACAGTGGACGGCCGAGCCGGCTTGGTGCCGACCGCGACGATGAACTTCTCCGCCGTGTACTCCCGCTCGCTGCCGTCCTCGGCCCCCACGACGATCGAGTTGGGCCCGCTGAACCGGGCGGTTCCGACGAGCATGCGCACGTGGTTGCGGGCCAGCTGGCTGCGGATGACGTCGATCTCCCGGCCGATCACGTGCTGGGTCCGCGAGGTCAGGTCGGAGACCGTGATCTCCTCCTTCAGCCGGTAAGACTGGCCGTAGAACTCGCGCTGGGACAGGCCGGTGACGTAGAGGACGGCCTCGCGCAGGGTCTTGGACGGGATCGTGCCGGTGTTGATACACACACCGCCGACCATCTGCTTGCGCTCGACGATGCCGACCCGGCGGCCGAGCTTGGCGCCGGCGATCGCCGCCTTCTGCCCTCCCGGTCCGGAGCCGATCACGAGCAGGTCGTAGTCGTACTCCATGTCCGCCTCCTGGAGTCGCGTCCGGCTCATCGTCGCAAGGGACCGGCCGGTGCGCACCCTTTCAGCCGCTCGGGCTCACCAGCCCGAGCCGCTGCTTGGCCAGCAGGATCCGTTCGGCCGACCGGTCCACCGCGGCCCGGAAGGCGGGATCGCGGGTGGCCCGGTCGTACAGCGCTGCGAACATGGCCGGCACAGTCGCCGGGCTGACCGTGAGCACGAGGTCGCCGCCGGCGGCGACGAACCGCACCGCGCGCTCGCCGGTGGGGACGGCGCTGACCTGCCGGGCGGCGCCGAGGTCGTCGGAGACCACCACCCCGTCGAAGCCGAACTCGCCTCGCAGCACGCCGGTGATCACCGTCGGCGAGAACGCGGCCGGCCGGGTCGGGTCGATCCTGCTGTAGACCGCAGAGGACATCATCACGAACGGGTGGCCGGTGCGGATCACCGCCCGGAACGGGGCCAGGTACGGGTCGGTGCGGGTGGTCACCCGGTCGGTCACCCCGCTGCTGACGTCGGTGTTCTCGCTCACCCGGCCGAGGCCGGGAAAGTGCTTGGCGGTCGGGATCACGCCGGCGTCGGCCAGCCCGGCGGCGAACGCGGCCGCGTGCGTGGCCACGGTGGCCGGGTCGCTGCCGTACTGGCGGCCGAACGCGCCGATCGGCGGGTTCGACGCGCCGGCCGGCACGGTGTCGGCGACCGGGGCGAGGTCCACCCGGACGCCGGCGGCCCGCAGCTGACCGCCCCAGGTCCTGGCCCGGGCCCGCAGCTCGGCCGGGCTCCACCGGCCCTGGCTGCGCGCACTCGGGATCAGCGAGAACCCCGGCCCGTTGAGCACCTGCACCGCACCGCCCTCCTGGTCGGTCGCGATCAGCACCGGCGGGCCGGCTACGGCGGCCCGCACGCGGGCGGTCAGCGCGGCGGTGGCGGACGTGCCCGTGTGGCTGCGGCCGGTGAGGATGACGCCGCCCACCCGGTAGCGGCCGAGCTGCCGGAGCGCGGCGTCGCTGGTGCCCGCCGCCGGCACGCCGACCATGAGCAACTGGCCGACCCGGGCCGCGAGCGGCAGCCGGGCCAGCAGAGACGGGGGCGTCGCCCGTGGCGTCGCGGTCGGATGCCGGGTCGGCGTCGGGGTCGGCGCCGGCGGGGTGGACGTCGGGCCGGGGACCGGGGTGGGCGACCCGGTGGTCGGTGTCGTGGAGGCGAGCGGCGGCGCCGGCGGCTCGGCCGGCGCCGCGCTGCACGCCGCCGCCCCGAGCGTGACGGCGACCACCACGGCCACGAGCGCCCGCACACCGCGACGCTACGGCACCGTAGCCACGCCGTCCGGCAAGTCGGCATAGGGTCGATGGCGATGACGGACCAACCCCGCTGGCTGCCGCTCGACGGCGCCGCCAATGCCCGTGACCTGGGCGGCCTGCCCACCGACGAGGACGCCGAGATCGTGCCGCACCGGCTGCTCCGCTCCGACAACCTGCAGGGCCTGACCCCGACCGACGTGCGGGTGCTGGTCGACGACGTCGGCCTGCGTACGGTCGTCGACCTGCGTACGGACGTGGAGGTCGAGCTGGAGGGACCGGGCCCGCTGACCCGCGAGCCGCGGGTCGAGATCCGGCACCTCTCGCTGTTCCCGGAGAGCGGCGGCCGCACCGACGTCGACGCGGACGCGACGCTGCCCTGGCAGACCGGCGGCGAGGACGCCCGCCGGGGCTCGGCGCTGCCGGGCACGCCACCGGGCCAGCCGCCGGAGCCGGGCAGCCGGGCCGTCGCGTTCTACCTCGCCTACCTGCGCGACCGGCCGGACAACGTGGTTGCCGCCCTGCGCGCGATCGCCGACTCGGACGGCGCGACGGTGGTGCACTGCGCCGCCGGCAAGGACCGCACCGGCGTGGTCGTCGCGCTCGCGCTGTCCGCGGCCGGCGTACCGCGGGAGCGGATCGTCGCCGACTACGTCGCCACCGCCGAGCGGATGAAGCCGCTGCTGGCCAGGCTCAAGGCCAGCGACACCTACCGCGAGGACCTGGACAGCCGGCCGGACGACTCGCACCGGCCGCGGCTGGAGACGATGCGGCGGTTCCTCGCCCACCTGGACGACCAGTGCGGCGGCCCGCTCGGCTGGCTGGCGACCGCCGGGTTCGGCCCGGACGACGTGGCCCGGCTGCGATCCCGGCTGGTGCGCTCAGCCGTGCGGGTCCAGGACTAGCTCGACCCGGGTCGGGCCGCCGGGCACCACCCGCAGGTCCCAGTCCCGGCGAGCCAGGTGGCAGGCCGGGTGCTCGGCCGCCTCGTCGCAGCTGGCCGCGTACGCGCTCGCGCGCAGCCGCTGCTCGGTGCCGACCCGGATCCGCCGGGTCAGCTCCGGGCCCTGGCTGGCGCCGCCGGTCAGCCCGGTGATCGTCAGGCTGGTCGCCGGGCCGTACCGGTCGTCCAGGGTCTCGCCGGGCGGCGGGGTGAACGCGACCACGACCGTCACCTCGCCCGCGCCCACGTCGACGGTCCGGCGCAGCGGAATCCGGGTCAGCCGGTGCGCGGCCGACTCGACCACGACCAGCTCCTCGCCGACGACCGCGGCGCCGGTCGGCTCGGCCAGGTTGCGGGCGAGCGTGTCCACCGTCCGGGTCGCCGGGTCGTAGCGCCGGACCGCGCCGTTGTACGTGTCGAGCACGGCGAGCGTGCCGTCCGGCAGCAGCGTCACGCCCAGCGGGTGCTGCAACCGGGCCTGCTCGGCCGGGCCGTCGACCAGGCCGAAGTCGAACAGTCCTTCGCCCACCGCGGTCGCCAGCGTGCCGTCGCGCAGCGTGCGCAGCGACGAGGTCTCGGCGTCGACGAACCAGAGCGTGTCCCCGTCCGGTGCCAGCCCGCTCGGCTGGGCCAGCCAGCCGTCCAGCGCCGGCCCGTCCCGCAGGCCCTCCACGGTCGTCCCGGCCAGCAGCCCGGTCGCGGACACCAGCAGGTGCACGCCGGCCGCGGCGACCGCGATCCGCCCGTCCCACCAGGCGACGTCCCAGGGCGAGAAGACCGGCGGCACCGCGCCGGTGATCGTGCGGGCGCCTGCCAGCGCCCGCGGCAGGTCGACGACCGTCGTCACCTGGCCGGTGTCCAGCCGGATGCCGCGGACCAGGTGGTTGGCGGTGTCGGCGACCAGCACGTCGACCCCCGGGACGGCGCCGGGGGGCAGCACGGTCAGCCCCTGCGGCTCGGCGAAGGACGCGGTGTCCGGACCGCCGTCGGCCCGCCCCCGCTCGCCCGAGCCGATCCGGCGCAGCAGCGTCTCTCCGTCCGGCGCCAGCTCGGCCAGCGAGTGGTGGCCGGCGTCGGCGACCAGCAGCGTGCCGGCCGGGGTGACCGCGATCCCGCCGGGGAACCGCAGCGTGCTCGCCGGTTCCGGCGCCGGCTCGAGCTCCGGGCCGCCGCGGCGCAGCCGGTCGCCGTACTCGGCCACCAGCGCGTCGATCAGCCGGGCCAGCTCGGCCGCGTGCCCCTCGCCGGGCAGGGTCGCGATCACGTAGCCGTCCGGGTCGACGAGGACCAGGGTCGGCCAGGCGTTCACCGCGTACTGCCGCCAGGTGGACAGGTCGGGATCGTCGAGCACCGGGTGCCGCACGTCGTACCGGCGGACCGCCGCCTCGACCGCGGCGTGCTCGGCCTCGTGCGGGAACTTCGGCGAGTGCACGCCGATCGTCGTGAGCACGTCGGCATACCGGGCCTCGAGCGGGCGCAGCTCGTCGATGACGTGCAGGCAGTTGGCGCAGGCCGAGGTCCAGAAGTCGAGCAGCACGATCCGGCCCCGCAGGCCGGCCAGGGTCAGCTGCCGGCCGCCGGTGTTAAGCCAACCGCCCGCGCCGCGAAGCTCCGGCGCCCGCACCCGCCCCGTCATCCGCACGCTGCCCTGAACGCGGCGGACCCCGCAGGGGTTTCCCTGCGGGGTCCGGCTATCCGATCTAGCGGTTGATCTGCGCGCTGGTGTAGGCCCGCAGCTCCTGCTGCAAGGTCCCCGCCGACACCGCGTCGGTCGCGTGTCGCACCAGCCGGTTGCGCCGAGTCACCGCGTGCCGATCACGCCACCTGGCCATCCGGGACTGCACTGTGCTCATCCTCCTCGTCATTCGTCCTTATAGACGCACGGCGAGGGCGTTTCATTCCCTTCGAATCGTCAACCAAGAGCGAGCGCGAGCCCCGGATCAGTCAGCATCGCCGCGATGTCGGCCAGGAACTCCGAGCCGAGCTGGCCGTCGACGATCCGGTGGTCGAAGGACAGCGAGAGCTGGCCGACCTGACGGACCGTGAGCTGTCCGTCGACCACCCACGGGGTCTCCCGCACCGCGCCCAGGGCGAGGATCGCGGTCTCTCCCGGGTTGAGGATCGGCGTCCCGCCGTCGACGCCGAACACGCCGACGTTGGTGATCGTGATCGTGCCGCCGGACATGTCCGCGGGCGTGGTCTTGCCGGCGCGCGCCGTGTCGGTCAGCTCCTTGATCGCGTCGGCCAGCTCCCGTGTGGTCAGCCGGCCGGCGTCCTTGACGTTCGGCACGACCAGGCCGCGCGGGGTGGCGGCGGCGATGCCGAGGTTGACGTACTCCTTGACCACGATCTCCTGGGCCTGCTCGTCCCAGGCCGAGTTGACCATCGGATGCCGGCGCACCGCGAGCAGCAGCGCGCGGGCCGCGAACAGCAGCGGCGTGACCTTGACCCCGGCGAACTCCCTGGACGCGGCGACGCGGTCGCGCAGCCGCATGGTCTCGGTCATGTCCACCGTCAGCCACTCGGTCACGTGCGGCGCGGTGAACGCGCTGGCCACCATCGCGGCGGCGGTGTGCTTGCGGACCCCCTTGATCGGGATGCGCTGCTCGCGCGACGCGTCCCAGGTCGGGGCGGCCGGCGCCGCCGGGGTCACCGGTGTCGGCTCCGGCTCGGCCGCGGTCCGGGCCGCGGCCTCGACGTCGGCGCGGGTGATCACGCCGCCGTCGCCGGAGCCGGTCACCGCGCCCAGGTCGACGCCGAGGTCGCGGGCGAGCTTCCGTACCGGCGGCTTGGCCAGCACGCTCACGCCGTGCCCGTTGGACGCCGGCGGCGGCTCGGCCGCCGCGGCCGGCTCGGGGGCGACCGGCTCAGCGGCAACCGGCTCAGCGGCAACCGGCTCAGCGGCCTGGGCCGTGGCGGGCTGACCGGTCGCAGCGGGGACCCCGTTCTTGCGCGGGCGGCGCTTGGCGACCACGGACCGCGGCCCGTACCCGACCAGCACCGCCGTACGCCCGCCCGGCGCCGGCGAGCCGATCAGCCCCGGCTCGACCGCGCCCTCGTCAGGCAGCGGCGGCACCAGGTCTTCCGGATGGGTCTGGGCCGCGGGCGGCACCCCCGGCGCGCCCTCGGGGTCGACGTCGACCGTGAGGATCGGCGTCCCCACGTCCACGGTCGCGCCCTCGGCCACCAGCAGCTCGGTGACCGCCCCGGCGAACGGGCACGGCAGCTCGACCGCAGCCTTCGCCGTCTCGATCTCCACGATCGTCTGGTTGACCGTGACCATGTCGCCCGGCTTGACGTACCACTTCAGGATCTCGGCCTCGGTGAGCCC
>DATBFW010000205.1:0-7944 GCA_036558285.1 Mycobacteriales bacterium
AGGGAGCACCGGAGGGCTCCGCGCGGGCCGGCCGGGCCAAGGCCCGGATGCGCCGGCGGGTACGCGAGCTCGGCGCCACCACCGTGCACGACGACGAGCACGGGATGCGCCTGCTGGCCGGCTACGTCACAGGCAACCTCAAGCTGCTGCTCGGCATGCTGCGGGCGAACCGGCCCTGGCGGCTGGCCATCCGGCTGTCCCGGGCGCTGGTCGCCGCGCTTGCCGCCGGCATCGTCGCGCTCGTCACCAGCGACATCTGGCGGCTCTCGGACGCGCTCGGCCCGCTGCGGCTCACCCTCGTCGCGATCGGCTCGGTGGCGGCCGTGGTGGCGACGCTCGTGATCGGCGCCGGCCTCTGGGAGCGGGCGCCCCCGCGCTCGACCCCCCGGCGGCAGGTGGTGCTGTTCAACGTGGTGACGGTCGCGACCGTGCTGGTCGGGGTGACTGCGCTCTACCTGGCCCTGTTCGTGCTCAGCCTGATCGGCGCACTGCTGCTGGTCCCGTCCGGGCTGCTCGCCGACCAGCTCGGCCATCCGACCGGGATCATCGACCAGGTCCAGCTGGCCTGGCTGGCCAGCTCGGTGGCCACCGTCGGTGGCGCCCTCGGCGCCGGTCTGGAGACCGACGAGGCCGTCCGCGAGGCCGCGTACGGCTACGTGCCGGACACAGAGCTGACCAGCGCCTGACCCGGGCCGCGGCGTGCTGCGGCTGCGGGTTCCCAAGCCCAAGACGGCGGACCGGCGCCACATCGAGGTGAAGTAGCCCGCCCGGGCCCGCGCCGGCCCGTCCGGGACCTACGTGATCAGGGGATACCGAGCGGGCCCGGCTCCGAAACCCTGGACGGGCGACGGATGGGCGAACCACCGCCCCGGAAGTCGCCGGCACCCGCGGAGTGGGACGGGACAGCGAGCCCGGGCGGGCCGGCGGAGGAGGATCTATGACGACCGCTTCGCGCCACGGCGCGCCGACCCGCAGGCTCATCGCCTCGTACGACTCGTACGAGGACGCCCAGCGGGCCGTGGACACGTTGTCCGACCGTGGCTTCCCGGTCGACCGGGTCACGATCGTGGGCAGCGACCTGCACCTGGTGGAGCAGGTGACCGGACGGCTCACCGTGCTACGGGCCGCGCTCGCCGGCGCCGCCACCGGGGCTTGGATCGGCGTGCTGATCGGCCTGGTGTTCTGGGCGGTCAGCCCCTGGACGGTGAGCGCGGTGCTGTCCGGCCTCATCGCCGGGCTCGTCTTCGGCGCGTTCTGGGGCGCGGTCGCCCATGCGCTGACCGGTGGGCGCCGCGACTTCGCGTCGATCCGCGGCATCCAGGCGTCCCGGTACGAGGTCATGGTCAACGAGCCGGACGCAGAGGCCGCAGTCCGGATCCTCACCGGGACGACGACCGCCAGCGCCACCGACGCGCCGGCGGTTCGGGACGACCGCCTGTGACGGCGCGCAGCACGGTCGACCCGCACCTGAGCCAGGTCCGGCCGGTGACCCCGCTGACGCCGCAGGGCTGCGAGGAGTGCCTGCGGCTCAACTCCCCCTGGGTGCACCTGCGGCTGTGCCTCAGCTGCGGCCACGTCGGCTGCTGCGACTCCTCGCCGCTGCGGCACGCTCGTCGGCACGCGACCACGGTCGGCCACCCGATCGTGCAGTCGTTCGAGCCGGGCGAGGACTGGCGGTGGTGCTACGTCGACGAGGCATTCGCCTGAGCCCGCTGCCCGGGCAACGGGGCCGGCAAGTAGCACCAGCCAGCTCACCAGCTCCTTCTCGGGATGGAGAGCAAATGACCACCCAGGTGCGGATGACTGCCCGGCGTTTCGTCGTCGGCGTCGACGGGTCGGAGGAGTCCCGCGCGGCCTTGCGGTGGTCCGCGGATGAGGCAGTCGCTCGTGGCGCTCGGTTGGAAGTGGTCTGCGCTTGGGATCTCCCCTTCTCGGGTCTGGCCACAAGCTACTCACCCGGACCGGCGGGCCTGCCGGATCCGCGGAAGGTCGCTCGCCGTGCCGAGAGCGCCCTGGACCAGACACTGCGGGAAGTCCTGGCAGACGACGCGCCTCTGGAGATCGAGCGGGTCGTGGAGGCAGGCGATCCCGCGACCGTTCTGCTGCGTCGGTCTGAGGGTGCGGACCTGCTCGTCGTCGGCTCCCGGGGCCATGGCGGCTTCGGTCGGCTGCTTGTCGGGTCGGTGAGTGAGAAGTGCGTCCGGTACGCAACCTGCTCCGTGGTCGTCGTACGGCCCGGGGCGTAGCCGGCGGCCGACGCGAGCGCGCGACACTGGCTGCTCCGGCGCTGGCCGACTATCGACGCGAGTGGCTTGCGGCCGACGTGGGCTGTAGGCCGGCGCGGTCATGGTTCCGGGGGATTAACGAGGGCCCCTCCGGGTCACAGTCAGGGCCCCTGACACCAACCGAAGCGCAGCCTGGAAGGAATCCGCCATGCAGGCCCGAGTGATCCGATGCCCGAACTGCGGCCGCAACAACCGGGTGCCCGCGGCCGCCGCCGGAGTCCCGCACTGCGGCAACTGCCACCAGCCGCTGCCGTGGATCGTCGACGCGTCCGACGTCGACTTCGCCGAGGTGGCCGAGAAGTCCACGATTCCCACCCTGGTCGACCTCTGGGCGCCCTGGTGCGGTCCGTGCCGGATGGTCAGCCCGGCGCTGGAACGGCTCGCCGAGGAGTACGCCGGCAAGGTCAAGCTGGTCAAGGTCAATGTGGACGAGGCACCCCGGCTGTCGCAGCGGTTCACGGTGCAGGCGGTGCCGACGTTGATGGTGCTGCGGGACGGGCAGGTGGTGTCCCGGCAGGCCGGCGCCGCGCCGGCGGCGGCGCTGCGGACCTGGCTCGACCAGGCCCTCGCGGCCGGGCCCGCCTCCGCCGGCTCGGGCCCGGCCGGGCGGGGCTCTGCCGGGGCGGGTCCGGCCGGGTCGGGTCCGGCCGGGTCGGGTCCGGCTGGGGGATCGACGTGAGTTCGACCCGTCCGCAGGAGACGGTGTCGGTGGCCGAGACCCCGGACCTCGACGGGGCCTTCCCGCGGCTGTCCGAGGCGCAGCTGGAGTCCCTCGCCGCCGACGGCGAGCGCCACCCGACCACCGCGGGCGAGCTGGTCTACCGCGCCGGCGACCGGGACTGCGACTTCTTCGTCGTGCTGAGCGGGACGGTGGCGCTGGTCGAGGACTACGGCGGTCGGAACGAGCGGCAGGTCGGCGTGTACGGCCGTGGCCGGTTCCTCGGCGGTCTCGCGCTGTTCACCGGGCGACCGGCGTTCCTCACCGCCGTGGTTCGGGAGCCCGGAGAGGTGCTCGTAGTCCCGACCCCGCGGCTGCGCGAGCGCGCGCTGAAGGACCCGACGCTCGGCGACGTGATCCTGCGGGCGTACCTGCGCCGCGGGGAGCTGCTGATCGGTCTCGGCGCCGGCGTCCGCATCGTCGGTTCCCGGTTCGACCCGGACACCCGCCGGCTGCGGGAGTTCGCCGTTCGCAACCGGCTGCCGCACCAGTGGATCGACCTGGAGAAGGATCCGGACGCCGAGGACCTGCTGCGGCAGCTGAACGTCACCGCGGCCGAGACGCCGCTGGTGCTGTGGCAGGGCACCGTGCTGCGTAACCCGACCAACGCCGAGTTCGCTCGAGTGGTCGGGCTGCCGACCCTGGACACGCCCGAGGTGGTGACCGACCTCGTCATCGTCGGCGCCGGCCCGGCCGGGCTCGCCGCGGCCGTCTACGCCGCCTCAGAGGGCCTGTCCACCCTCGCGCTGGACGCCATCGCCACCGGGGGGCAGGCCGAGCGGTCGCCCCGGATCGAGAACTACCTCGGCTTCCCGACCGGCCTGTCCGGCGAGGAGCTCGCCGACCGGGCGCTTATCCAGGCGCGCAAGTTCGGCGCCGGGTTCGGTGTGCCGGCCGAGGCGACGGCCCTCCATCGGCGCGACGGCTACCACCTCGTCCGGCTGAACGACGGCACGACCGTGACCGCGCGGGCGGTGCTGATCGCGACCGGCGCCCGGTACCGCACGCTGGACGTGCCGCGGCTCTCGGACTTCGAGGGGGTCTCGGTGCACTACGCGGCGACCGAGGTCGAGGTGCGGATGTGCCACGGCGACCCGGTCGCCGTCGTCGGCGGCGGCAACTCGGCCGGGCAGGCGGCGCTGCACCTGGCCGAGCGCTCGGCGGTGGTGCGGCTGCTGATCCGGGGCGGCGACCTGGGCGCGGACATGTCGCGCTACCTGGTCGACCGGATCGAGCGCACCCCGCGGATCGAGGTCCACCGGCACACGGAGGTCCGCGAGCTGGTGGGGGACGGCACCCTGGAGGCGGTCGTGGTCGAGGACAACACGACCGGCGAGCGCAGCCGCCTGGACGTCCGGGCGCTGTTCGTCTTCATCGGCGCCGAGCCGCACACCCGCTGGCTGGCCGACCAGGTGGCGCTGGACCGCCGCGGGTTCGTGCTCACCGGAGTGGACGCGGGCCGGAGTTCCGGCGGCACGATGGAGTCCACCGTGGACAGCCCGCGGTACGTGCTGGAGACCAGTCGGCCGGGGGTGTTCGCCGTCGGCGACGTCCGCAGCGGGTCGATCAAGCGGATCGCCTCGGCGGTGGGCGAGGGTTCGATGGCCGTCCGGCTCGTCCACGAACGCCTGGCCGGGACGGGCGCCGGGAGGGGCGCCGGGACTGGCGACCGCTGAGGCCGGCCCGTCCCAGCGGCCGGCTCAGAACCGTTAGGTCAGACGTAGGTGTCGTCGATGGAGCACCGGCGCTCGCCATCTGGTCCTCCGCTGGGTGCCCTCGACCACGCCGTGCAGCTCGTCGGCAATGCCGGCGATGGCGGTGGACGGCACGGCCAGCACGATCAGGTCCGCGCTGGTCGCCGCCTCCCGGTTGGACGGCACCGTCTGCGCGCCGATCTCCGCGGCGACCTTGGCCGCGCAGTCCGGGTGCCGACTGCTGATCACGACGGAGTGGCCGGCGGCGAGGAACACCCGCGCCAGCCCGCTGCCCACCACCCCCACACCGATGACGGCGATCCGCATCGCGGCCTCCTTCCGTATCGGCGGCGTCGGGCGGAGCCACCTGGGGCGCCCGAGGTACCCCTCACGCCGACGGCCAACCGGCCGGTGGGACGGCAGTTTGAGCCCCGGACCCCCGGGGTACTGCGCCGCGCCACCCGCTCGGACCGGCTCGGGGAGGAGATCCGCGGTGAACCAGAAGGAGTTCCTGGAGTCCGTCACGGTCCGGGGCCGGCTGTCGCCCGAACAGGCTGAGCGGCTGACCGAGGTGACGCTGACGGTCCTCGCCGACCGCATCTCCGCCGGCGAGGCCGAAGACCTCGCCGCACAGCTGCCCAAGGGCGTACGGGACTGGCTCGTGTCGAAGGAAGAGCCGGCGCAGAAGTTCGACCTGGAGGAGTTCGTCCGGCGGGTCAGCGAGCGCGCGGCCGTCGACCTCGATACCGCGACCCGGGGCGCACGGGCAGTGCTGAGCACGATCCGCCGGGCGGTGACGACCGGCGAGTTCGAGGACGTGCTCGCCCAGCTGCCCAAGGAGTTCAGGGAGTTCATCTGGTGAGCCCTCGGCCGGCCGGTGCGGTTGACCGTGCCGCCGCCGGGGCACTCTCGGCCGTCGTCCGGAGGGGAGGACCAGCCATGGCAGAAGTGCGCGAGGCCGTCAACCGGCGGTACGTGGTGGGCGTGGACGGGTCGGAGGGGTCCCGGACCGCCCTGTGCTGGGCGGCGGCCGAGGCCGCCCGGCACGGCGCCGGGCTCGAGGTCGTCCATGCCTGGCAGCCGCCGATCCGGCTGCCGATCGTCAGCGCGGTCGCCAACCCGCTGATCGGCTCGCCCCGGCTCTACCCGGGGCCGCTGGCGGCGCGGGCGCAGGAGGTGCTGGATCGGACCATGACCGACGTCTTCGGTCCGCAGCCGCCGAGTCGGGTGGCGGCGGAGCTCCGGGAGGGACCGCCGGCCGCCGTGCTCATCGCCGAGTCGGTGGGGGCGGAGCTGCTCGCACTGGGCTGCCGGGGATTTGGCGGCTTCAAGGACCTGCTGGTCGGATCGGTGTGCGAGCAGGTCGTACGGCACGCGCACTGTTCGGTGATCGTCATTCGGCGGCACGAGCACCATGTCGCCGCAGCCGGATGACGGGTCCCGGTCGGTGCTGGGCGACACCGCGGAGCCGGAGGGAGGACCGGTGACGGGGTTCAGCCTGGACCGCGAGCTGGCCGACGCGCTCGGGGAGGGCCGGCTGGACGAGCGGGGTGAGCGGGAGCTGAGCGAGCAGGTCGCCCGGGTCCTGCCCTTCCACGCGACGCTGCCGGACCCGGCGGTGGCGACGCTCGGCAAGGTCCGCAGTCACTTCGGCGGCGACTCCGGTCTGCTCGACTGGTTGGAGCGGCACCCCGGGCGCCCGCGCCTGGTCGCCCGGCTTTACCGGCTGATCGCGCAGCTCGACGGGCTCAGCGGCCGGCCGGCGGTGGTGGCGGCGGTGCGCGAGCTGCGGGAGCAGGCCGGCGACCCCGGGGAGCTGACCGGTTTCCTCACCCCGGACACGACCAGCGCGACGCTCGCCGGCCTCGCCACCGCGATCGAACGGTTGCTCGGCGAGGAGCGCGTCATGGCGGCCGTCCGGGTCGCGCTCGCAGCGGCCGCGCTGGTCCGGCTGGCCGCACTGCATGCGTCCGACGACGACGCGACCCTGATGTCCCTCCCGCAACGGATGGACGTGACCGCCCGGCAAATCGCGACCGCCGTCGACGAGTGGTCCGAACAGCGCGAGGACTAGTGCCCCGCGTCAGAGGCTCACCTCCGCGTCGCCGGACGCCCGGCGGCCGGAACCCGGACCGGTCAGAGCTGGACCTTGATCTTGTTCTCCACGTCGGTGACACCGGGGGCGGACCAGGCGACCCGCTCGGCCGCCTCGCGCTCGGCCCAGGCCCGTACGGTGCCCTCGAGGGTGACCTTGCCGCCCTTGACCTTGATCTTGATCCGGTCGGCGTCGGTCTCCGCACTGCGGACCAGCGCGTCCTCGATCCGGCGCTTGATGTCCGACGGCTCCGGATCGACTTCGGGCTTGACCGCGATCAGGTTCGTGACGCCGCGTACGCCGCTGAGCCGGCGTACCGCGCGCTCAGCCTCCCGCCGCTGGAACTGCCACTCCACCCGACCCTCGAGGGTGACGTAGCCGCGCGAGACGGTCACCTTGACCTTCCCCGGCGGGACCAGCGCGTCCCACTCCAGCGCGCGGGTCGCCGCGGCGGCGATGTCCGCGTCCGTGCGCTCGGAGCTCCCCGGCAGCCGGACCTCGATGTCGTTGGCGACCGCGACGACACCGCGGACGCGGTGTGCGGCCCGCTCCGCCGCCCACTTCTTGGTGAACGAGTCGACCCAGCCGGTCAGCGCGACCACCCCGTCCTTCACGACGACGCCGACCTCGTTGGGCTGCAGTTCAGCCTCCCAGGACAACTCCTCCAGGACGTCGCGCTGGATGTCCTCGTCGCTGCGTACTGTCGTCGGTGCCGACATTGCCGCTCCTTCGGATGGTCTGATGGGTGCGGGAACCGGATCGCCTGGCCGCCGCTCCCCTCGGGCCGCTCGATCGCGGACGGTCCCTCGGCAGGCTCGGACGGCGCCGCGCGCCGCTGGCCGGCTTGGCCCCTTCGCCCACCAGCATCGGGTCCGGCCGGCGGCAGTCGCATCCCCGGATCACGTAGTCCGCTCCGGCAGGTCAGCGGGCTCCTGCAGTACCAGCCGGGTCAGCTCAACCCGGGACCGGATGCCGAGCTTGAGGAAGATCTGCCGCAGGTGGAAGTCGACTGTGTGCCGGGACAGGAACAGCCGCTCGGCCGCCTGCCGGTTCGTCAAGCCCTCGGCGACGGCTTTCGCGACCCGGCGCTCGGAGTCGGTGACGCTCTCCCAGCCCGAGTCCGGGCGCTCCGCCCGGGCCCAGTGGCAGGAC
>DATBFW010000206.1:0-14037 GCA_036558285.1 Mycobacteriales bacterium
ACCGGGGCGAGCGCCCAGCCGATCCCGGCCGCGGCGACCCGGGCGGCCAGCGCCGCCGCGACCGACCGGGTCAGCTCGACGTCGTCGGCCACGCCCAGCGCGTACGGAGAGGGGACCGGTGACCCGACCGCGGCGAACAGCCGGGTGACGTCGCCGCCCTCCTCGTCGGTGGCGACCAGCACGTCGGCCCGCTCGGCCCGCAGCGCTCCGGTCAGCTCGGTCAGCTGCGCCGGAGACACGCAGTTGCGGGCGAACAGCACGACTCCGCCGAGCCCGCCGGCGAGCCGGCGGCGGACCCAGTCCGGAGGCGCGGTGCCGGCGAAGCCGGGCAGCAGCACGGCGTCGGCCAGCGCCTCGACGCTCACCCCCGCTCCCACGACGGGTCGGCGGGCGCGAACGCCCTCGTCGCTGCGCGCTCGCGCCGGCTCATCCCTTGACCGCTCCGGCAGCAGCCCCGGAGGCGATCCGTCCCTGCAGCAGGATCGCGAACAGCACGACCGGGATCGCGACCAGCGTCGAGCCGGCCATCAGCCCGCCCCAGTCGACCCCCTGCGGGGTCTTGAACGTGCCCAGCCAGACCGGCAGCGTCTGGTTGCCCTGCTCCATCAGCGTCAGCGCGAGGATGAACTCGTTCCACGCCTGGATGAACGCGAACACGGCGGTGGCGACCAGGCCAGGCGCCATCAGCGGGAAGGTGATCCGCCAGAACGCACCCCAGCGGGAGGCGCCGTCGATCATCGCCGCCTCCTCCAGCTCGACCGGCAGCGCCGAGACGAAGCCGCGCAGCGTCCAGATCGTGAACGGCAGCACGAACGCCATGTAGGTGGCGATCAGCACCGGCACCAGGTTGAGCAGGTCGGCGTCGCGCAGCGTCAGGTACATCGGGATGACCAGGGCCTCCAGCGGCACCATCTGCACGATGAGGATGGCCAGCAGGTATGCCCGCCGGCCGCGGAACCCGAACCGGGCCACGGCGGTCGCCGCCAGCAGTGCGACCAGCACCGCCAGCACCGTCACCGACAGCGAGACCAGCAGGCTGTTGCGCAGGTAGGTCCAGAAGCCGGCGGCGTGCACGGCGGTGCGGAAGTTGTCCAGCGTCATCGAGTGCGGAATCAGCGAGATGTTGAACGTCCGGATGTCGCCGGCCGGCTTGAACGCCGTGGAGACCATCCAGTAGACCGGGAACGCGAACAGCACGAACACCACGAGCGCGGTGATGTTGGCCGCGACCGTCCCGCGCCGACTGCGCATCGCCGTACTGGTCACAGCTCCTCCTCGCCCACGCGGACCATCGACCGCACGTACCAGATCGTGGCGGCCAGGGTGATCAGCACCATCACCACCGCCGCGGCCGAGGCGACGCCGAACCGGCTGGCCCCGAAGCCCTCGGTGTAGGTGTAGAGGTTGATCAGGAGCGTCTTGCGGTCCGGCCCGCCGCGGGTGATCACGTACACCTGGGTGAACACCTTGAGGTCCCAGATCACCGACAGCGAGGTGAGGATCAGGTAGAGCGGCTTGAGCATCGGCCCGGTGACCGACCAGAACGACCGCCAGGCGCCGGCGCCGTCGATCCGGGCCGCCTCCAGGATCGTGTCCGGCACCGTCGTCAGGCCGGCGTACAGGGTCAGCGCCACGAACGGGATCGACTGCCAGACGACGCACAGCACGATCACGCTGAACGCTGGGATCTGCGCGTCGAACCAGGAGTGTTGCGACCAGTCCAGCGGGGTCAGCTTGGTGACCAGCCAGTCGACCACCCCGTACTGCTCGTCGAACAGCCACTTGAACACCGTGGCCGCGCTGACCGGGGGAGTGGCCCAGGCCAGCAGCAGGCCGGCCGAGATCAGCAGCCGCATGGCCCGGCCGACCCGGCGCATGAGCAGCGCGACGAGCGTGCCGAGCGCGATCGTCAGCGCCACGCAGACCGCGGCGAAGATCACCGTCCGGACGGTGACGGCCCAGAACTCGCCGTCGGTCAGGATCGTGCGGTAGTTGTCGAACCCGGTCCAGACGGTCTGCCGGCGGATCAGCTGGCGCAGGTCCAGCTGCTGGAACGAGGTGCGCACCAGCACGTACAGCGGGTAGCCGAGCAGACCGATGAGCAGCAGCACGCTCGGCACCAGCAGCCCGTACGGCAACGCACCGACGGCCCGCCGCCGCTGCCGGCGAACACCACCACCGCCGACCGCATCGCCCACCGGCATGCCCCCCGCCGGCGGCACGGTCCCCGCCGCCGGCATGGTCCCGCCCGGGGCCACAGTCCCGCCCGACTGCGCGGACGCGCCCGGTTGCCCGGTCCTGCCCGACGGCACGGCCCCGGCCGGTTGCCCGGCCTCAGCCGGCGGCTTGGTCCCGGCCGGTGGGACCGTCCCGGGTGGTGGGACCGTCCCGGCCGGTGGGACCGTCCCGGCCGGTGGGGTCGCGCCGGATCCCGGGGCGGCCCCGTCCGGTCGGCGGGGAGAGACGGCGACGGCCGCGTCGGCGGACGAGCCCGCCGACCGGCCGGCCCGATCCGGGGCCGGGTCGCCGGACCGGCCGGTGTCGGCCGAGCGGCGGATCGGCTTCCGGGGATCGAGGGTCACGCGTCCTCCTCCTGGTCCGGCCCGGGCCGCTGCGGACTCGGTACGGGTCCACGGGTCGGCCCCGGGCCGGCTTCGGCCCGGGGCCAACCGGGGTTGGACAGTCAGCCGCCCGACCCCGGCGGAGAGCCGGGCGGCCGACAGGCTACGAGTTCAGCGTCTTGGTGATCGCCTCGGTGGCGTCCGTCGTCGCGTCCGCCACAGTCTTCTTGCCGCTGAAGATGGAGACCAGCATGTCCTGCAGGACCGTGCCGCTCTCGACGTTCGCCCACTTCGGCGTGGACGGGGTCGACCGGCTGTTCTTCGCCGCAAGGTCGAACACCGACAGCACCGGGTCCTTCGCGTGCAGGGTGAGCAGCGAGGTCGAGTTCGGGATCACGCCGCCGGTGGTGGCGAGGTCGGTCTGCGCCTTGGTGCCGGCCAGGATCTTGATCCACTCGTACGCCAGCTCGGGCGCGTCGCTGCCCGCGGAGACCGCGAGGTTCGAGCCGCCCAGGAACACCGGCGCGGTCTGGCCGGCGTTCTTGCTCGGCACCGGGAAGACCCCGATCTGACCCTTGAGCTGCGGGTGCGCCTTCTCCACCGTGCCGACCTTCCAACCGGCGTCGATGATCATGCCGGCCTTGCCCTCACCGAGCGGCACGGCCGGGTCGTTGTCGTTCTCGTTGCCGTTGACCGGCGCCTTCGAGTACTTGGTGACGATGTCCTTCAGCGCGCTCAGCCCGGCCTGCGACTGCGCGCTGTCGAGCGCGCCCTTCCACTGGCCGTTGTCCTGGACCGCGACCTCGCCGCCCTCGTCCCAGATGAACGGCAGTGCCGCGTACCAGTACTGGCCGGGGAAGTAGAGCGCGGAGAACTGCTTGTCGCTGCCGTACTTTGCCTGCAGCTTGGCCATCGTCGCGACGAAGCTCGCCCGGTCGGTCGGCAGCGTGCTGATGCCGGCCTTGGTGAACATGTCCTTGCGGTAGAGCACCGCGCGGTCGCCCGCGTAGTACGGAATTCCGTACAGCTTGCCGTCGAGCGTGCCGGCATCGGTGAGGCCCTGCAGCCAGCTGTCGCCGCCGAGGTCGGCCTTCTTGCTGCTGAGGTCCTCCAGGCCACCGGAGTCCGCGAACTTCGAGACCAGCGTGCTGCCGATCTCGAGCACGTCCGGCGGGTTGTTGCCGGCGAGCGCGGTGGTGGTCTTCTCCTGGATGCCGTCCCACTGCTGGATCTGGATCTTGACCTGGGTGTTGGGGTGCGCCTGGTTGAACTGGGCGTTGACCCGCTTGATGACGGCGTCCGGAGCGGAGCCGTTCATCAGCCAGACGGTGATGTCCTTGGCCTGGGTGTTGCCGCTGCCGCCCGATGCAGACTCGGGCGAGTTGCCGCCGCTTCCGCACGCCGCGGCGAACAGCGCCACCGTGGCGCCGACAACGGCCGCCGCGCGCATTTTCCTGTGCATCCCGCGATCCTCCTGGTGCGACCTGTGCGACGCCGTGGGACTGGTCCGTACTGGTCCAGACCAGTGGTGGGAAGATGGCACAGTGGCCCGGACAGTGTCAAGGGCGGGCCGTACCGTGGCGACATGACTTCGACCGATGCCGGCACCCTTCCCGATCATCTCGACGCGCTGTTCGTCGGCGGGACGTGGGTTGCGCCGGCCGGTTCGGACACGCTGACGGTCGTCAACCCGACCACGGAGGAGCCGCTGGCGACCGTGCCGGCCGGCACCCCGCTTGACGTCGACCGGGCCGTCACCGCGGCCCGGGCCGCGTTCCCGGCCTGGGCCGCCACACCGGTCGCCGAGCGCGCTGCGGTGCTCGCGGCGCTCGCCGACGGGCTGGCCGACCGGGTGCCGGAGCTGGCGCAGCTGATCGCCCGCGAGGTCGGCTCGCCGCTGAAGTTCGCCACCTCCACCCAGGCCGGCCTGCCGATCGCGGTGCTGCGCTCGTACGCGTCGCTGCTCGGCGAGTTCTCCTTCGAGGAGCGGATCGGCAACTCGCTCGTGCTGCGCGAGCCGATCGGCGTGGTCGGCGCGATCACGCCGTGGAACTACCCGCTGCACCAGGTGGTGGCCAAGGTCGCCGCCGCGCTGGCCGCCGGCTGCACGGTCGTGCTGAAGCCGACCGAGGTCGCGCCGCTGTCCGCGTACGTGCTGGCGGCGGTGGCGGCGGAGGTCGGGCTGCCGGCCGGCGTGCTCAACGTCGTGACCGGCACCGGCCCGGTCGTCGGCGAGGCGATCGCCGCCCACCTGGACGTCGACATGGTCTCGTTCACCGGCTCGGTGCGGGCCGGGCGGCGGGTGCAGCAGGTCGCGGCGGGCACGGTGAAGAAGGTCGCGCTGGAGCTGGGCGGCAAGTCCGCGAACGTGATCCTCGACGACGCCGACCTGGCCCGCGCGGTGAAGGTGGGCGTGGCCAACTGCTACCTCAACGGCGGGCAGACCTGCACGGCCTGGACCCGCATGCTGGTGCCGGAGTCGCTGCACTCGGCCGCGGTCGAGCTGGCCATCGACTCGGCCGAGAAATACACGGTCGGCGACCCGCTGGACGGCATCACCCGGCTCGGTCCGATGGTCAGCGCAGCGCAGCGGGACCGGGTCCGCGGCTACATCGAGAAGGGCATCGCCGAGGGCGCGACGCTGGCCACCGGCGGGCCGTCCGCCCCGCTGGAGCGGGGCTTCTTCGTGCGGCCGACGGTCTTCGCCGCGGTCCGGCCGGAGTCGACGATCGCCCAGGAGGAGATCTTCGGACCGGTGCTCTCGGTCATCCCGTACCGGTCCGAGGCGGAGGCGGTCGAGATCGCCAACGGCACGCCGTACGGGCTGTCCGGCGCGGTGTTCGCGGGCGAGCAGGACCGGGCGGTCGCGTTCGCCCGGCAGCTGCGTACCGGCCAGGTGATGGTCAACGGCGCCGCGTTCAACCCGGTCGCGCCGTTCGGCGGCTACAAGCAGTCGGGCACCGGCCGCGAGCTCGGCCGGTACGGCCTGGAGGAGTTCCTCGAGGTCAAGTCACTGCAGCTGTAGGTAGGCCCGCTCGACGCCCTCCAGCGCGCAGTCGCCGAAGTACGGCAGCTCCTTCGCGACGTCGGCGGCCGGCCGGCCGTTCGCGTGCCCGTCGGCGGCCTTCGCGACCAGCTCGGCGTGCTCGGCCCGCTGCGCGCTGACGAACTCGCGGTCGACCACCGCGCCGTGTCCCGGCACCAGCCGCCCGGTGACCAGCTCGGCCACCGCGGCCAGGGTCTGCGGCCAGTCCAGCGGGAACGCGCTGCCGAACTGCGGCGGCGCGCCCTCCTCGACCAGGTCGCCGGCGATCACCAGCCCGTCCGCGTCCGGCAAGGTGAGCACCAGGTCGTTGTCGGTGTGGCCGCGGCCGAGGTGCCGCAGCTGCACCGGGCGGCCGCCGACGCTGAGCGTGGCCAGGTCGTCGACCAGCTGGTCGGGCGGGTCGATCGCGCTCGCCTCGATCTCCGCGGCCATCTCGTCCAGCCCGTGCTCGCGGTAGCGGCCGGCGATGGCGCCGCGCATCCGCTCGCCGTCCTCGATCAGCTGCTCGGCGCAGCGGCGGTGCCCCCAGATCTCCGCCGGCCGGAAGATCCGGTTGCCGAACGTGTGGTCGAAGTGGAAGTGGGTGTTCACCACCGTCCACGGGAGTGGGGTGACGGTGCGGATCGCCTCGACGAGGTCCTGTCCCTCCTTCTCGGTGGCCCGGGTGTCGACGACCAGGCAGGCGCCCTCGCCGACGATGAGGCTGACGTTGAGGTCCATGCTCTCGTGCCGCCGGACGTACACGCGGTCGGCGACCTCGGTCCAGGTGTCGGTCATGACTGTCGCTCCTTCACGGTGACGTCGCCGGCGGCCCAGTGCGTGGCCGGCACCTCCCGCAGGACGACCCGGACGTTCTCCTTCGGCGCGCCGACCGAGTCGACCACGGCGGCGGTGAGCCGGCTGATCAGCGTGCGCAGCTGCTCGGGGGTGCGGCCCTCGACCAGGGTGACCTCGACCAATGGCATGACTGTCATCTTGCCCGGCTGCGAAACTGCGTTTCATGCGTGTCTACGTGGGGTCCGACCATGCCGGCTTCGAGCTCAAGAACTACCTGGTGGAGCACCTCGCCAAGGCCGGCCACGAGGTGGTCGACTGCGGGCCGCAGGCGTACGACCCGGACGACGACTACCCGCCGTACTGCTTCCGCACGGCCGAGCGGGTGCTCGCCGACCCGGGCAGCCTCGGCGTGGTGATCGGCGGGTCCGGCAACGGCGAGCAGATCGCGGCCAACAAGGTGCCCGGGATCCGGGCGGCGCTGGCGTGGTCGGAGGAGACCGCCACGCTGGCCCGTGAGCACAACGACGCGCAGGTGGTCGCGGTCGGCGCCCGGATGCACACCAAGGACCAGGCCGCGACGCTCGTCGACACGTTCCTGGCGACGCCGTTCAGCAACGGCGAGCGGCACGTGCGCCGGATCAAGCTGCTCGCCGACTACGAAGCCGGCCACTAGCGCGGGCGAGTTCGCCGGTCAGCGAGCGCCGGGGAGGGAGTCGGGCGGGACGTAGTGCCGCCGGACGATGACCACGTCGCGCTCGGCAGCGGCGAGGTCCTCCGCGGTCGGGCGGGCCGCGTCCCTGGCCCGCATCGCGCCGACGACGCCGACCTGGGACGAGCCGGCGCCGACGATCCCGCGCAGGCTCCGCTCGGCGTCGGCCCGCCGCCCGCGCGACTTGCGCTTCGGACCCGCGGCCGGCAGCTCCTCGGCGGCCACCGTCGCGGCCGCCGCGATCTCCTCCACCCCCGTCTCGCCCGCCCCGCCGCCACCCGCCGCGGAGTCGGCCGCGGTCTCGCCCTCGGCCGCGCCGGCGCTGGCGTTCCGTGCCGCCGTCCCGGGCGCCGCGTTCCCGGCCGTCGCCGTGCCGGGCGCCGCGTTCCCGGCCGTCGCCGTGCCGGGCGCCGCGCTCCCGGCCGTCGCCGTGCCGGGCGCCGCGTTCCCGGCCGTCGCCGTGCCGCGCGCTGCGTTCCCGGCCGTCGCCGTTTCGGGCGCTGTGTTGCCGGCCGTCGGCGTGCCGCGCGCTGCGTTCCCGGCCGTCGCCGTGCCGGGTGCTGTGTTGCCGGCCGTCGCCGTGCCGCGCGCTGCGTTCTCGACCGTTGCCGTCCCAGGCGACGCGATCGGGGCTGCCGCCGTCCCGGCTGCCGCGGTCTGCGCCGCTGGGCTTCCTGGCGCTGTGGTCCCGGGCGTTGTGGTCCGGGGTGTTGTGGTCCCGGGTGTTGTGGTCCCGGGTGCTGTGGTCGCGGGTGCTGTGGTCGCGGGTGTTGTGGTCGCGGGTGTTGTGGTCGCGGGTGCTGTGGTCCCGGGCGCCGCCTCGGCCGCTGAGGTCCCGGCTGCCGGGCTCTCGGATGCCGCCGTCTCGGCGGCGGGGCCGGCGACCGGATCCGGGGGCGCCTGCGCGCGCCGGCCGCGGCGGCGTTCCCTGCGCCGGTGTCGCGACGGGGTCGGCTCCTCCATGCCGCCACCATCGCACAGTCCGTTCAGAACACCTCCGGGCACCACGGCAGCCGATCGCCGGCGAACGCCCGGCTCGCCGCAGTCAGCGCTCCCGGCCGCAGCTCGGTGACCAACCCGGCCGCGGCCAGCCCGACCAGCGTCGGCCCGCCCAGGAACGCCGCGCCGAGCTCGGTCGAGGACAGCGCCAGGTCGGCCGGATCCTGCGTGCGCTCGCAGACCGCACCGGACCCGTCCGCCGACAGCCGCCACCGCCCGGCGTTCCACGGACAGAACTCGTCCCGTACGTCGAACACCACGTCCACGGCCGTCGAGTACGTCCGGGCGGCCAGCCCCCGGTCGACGTCCGCCAGCCGTATCCACAGCGAGTCGTACATCGACATGTCGAGGGCGCGGACGTCGGCGACGATGTGCTGCAGCGGGTCGTCCAGCGGCGCCCGGTAGAGCGCGAGCTTCGGCGTGAGGTCGATGCCGGCGAGGTATGCCCAGAGCGCCGCGTATGCCTGCGGGGTGGTCGCGTGCACCGACCCGACGTCCACGCTGCTGTCGTTGCGGCCCGGCTCGCCGGCCTGCCGGGTCCGGTACGTCGCGAAGCCGGTGACCGATCCGTCCTGCTCGGTGTAGAGCGCGTGCCGCCGGGCGCTGGCCCCGTGCCGGTTGCGCTCGGGGTCGGCGGCGAGCCGGTCGGTCCAGGCGCCCCGCCGGTCGAGGAAGCCGACCGAGGTGGGCCGGAGCGCCTCGTATACCGCCTCCTCGTGCGGTCGGGCCTTCTCCGGCGAGGTCAGCAGGACCCGACCGGTGCCCAGCGGCACCCCCGGCCGGACCCGGAGCCGCTCCTTCCGCCCGGTCCAGGCCAGCTGCCGGGCGGCCACGCCGTAGCCGAACCGCCCGTAGATGCCGCCCTCCGACGCCCACAGCGCCGCGACCGGCTCGGCCTGCTCCTCGTGCAGCCCGGTGAGCTGGCGGCGCATCATCGCCGTCAGCAGGCCGCGGCGGCGGTGGGTCGGCTGCACCGACACCACGGTGACCCCGGCGACCGGGCGCGGTCCGCCCGGCACGGTCATGTCCCGGGTGTAGATCCCGGCGGTCGAGACGATCTGCCCGTCGTCGAACGCGGCCAGGCTGCGCTCCGGCTCGAACACCGTGCCGAGCGACTCCCGGTCCTCGTCGTGCGGGTCCTCCAGGAACACCTCGGCGAGCGCCCGGTAGAACTCCGGGAACTCGGTCCGGTCGATCGGCCGCAGCTCGAGGTCGGTCATGCGGCCTTCCTACTCCGGCGCGCTGACAGAACGCGACGGGATTCGGATCGGAGCGTACGTACTCGCCGGTTACACCCGATCGCTACTGTGCGCGCCGTCATGGTCAGGCATCTGTGGGGACGGCTCGCCGGCGCCGCGCAACGGCTGCGCCGGCGGCTGGGCGACGTCGGCGCCACGGCCGTCCTCGTCGCCCTCGCCGGCGTGCTCGCGCTCGGCGCCCTCACCAACCCCGACCTGATGCGGCCGGGCACCGTGCTCGCGGTTCCGGTGTTGCTCGGCGGGCTCAGTCTGCCGCTGCGCGAGTTCCGGCTGCTGGTGCTCGCCTGCGTCCTGCTCGGTGGGCTGGTGGCCGCCGCCCGGGGGCTGTGGGTGCTGAGCGCAGGCTCGGTGTTGATCTTCGTGGTCGTCGTCGTCGTCTCGTACGAGCAGACGCGGCGGCGGGAGCGGCTCGGGGTCCGCCGGGCCCGGCCCGACCAGATCCTGCTCGACCTGCGGGAGCGGCTGCGCGTGCAGGGCGAGGTGCCGCCGCTGCCGGCCGGGTGGGAGATGGAGGTCGAGCTGCGCCCGGCCGGCGACGCCGGGCTGGCCGGCGACTTCGTCGTCTCCCGGGTGCACTCGGTGGAGGCCGCGGACGGCCGGCACGACCTGCTCGACCTGGCCCTGGTCGACGTGTCCGGGAAGGGCGTGGACGCCGGCACCCGGGCACTGCTGTTGTCCGGCGCGTTCGGCGGGCTGCTCGGCGCGGTGCCGCCGGAGGACTTCCTGGCCGAGGCGAACCGCTACCTGCTGCAGCAGCGGTGGCCCGAGGGCTTCGCGACCGCCGTGTACCTGCGGGTCGACCTGACCACGGGCGCATACCGGGTGGAGAGCGCCGGTCACCCGCCCGTCGCCCACCTGGACGCGGGCAGCGGCACCTGGCTGCTGCTGCTGCGCCGCGGCCCGCTGCTGGGCGTCCTGCCGGAGGTCGGTCAGCAGCCGGACACCGGGCTGCTGCGCCGCGGCGACGCCGTGCTGCTCTACTCCGACGGCGTCGTCGAGGACCGCCACCGGGACCTGGAGGTCGGCGTCGACCGGCTGCTCGGGGCGGCGGAGCGACTGGTGCCCCGCGGGGACTACCGCGGCGGGGCCGCGCTGCTGGTCCAGGAGGTCCCGACCAACCGCAGCGACGACCGGGCGATCGTCATGCTCTGGCGGGAGTACTGACTCCGGCGGGTCTTTCTCGAATCGGCACCCCGCGGATGTCAGCGGCGCTACCTTTCCCCAAAGACCGCTTGAGCCGTCGGGCGGAGGTCGTCACGGTGCTGTCGCTGCGTGTTGCCCGGGCTCGTGTCGTCCGGACCGTTGCCCTGATCGCCGGGGCGATGGTGGTCTGCCTCGTCCTGTCGAGCTCGGCCGGCGCGTCGTTGTCCTTGCGGCAGCGGGAGTTCTCGCCCAGCGGCGCGTGGAGCTGGTTCGGTGATCCGCGGGCGGTCTACCACGCCGGAGCCCACCGCCGGACGTACGTGGGCTGGGTCAACGGCGCGGGCAGCGTCCAGGTGGCCAGCTATGACCACGACACCGGGGTCCGGGTGATCACGACCCTGAAGGCGAACTTCCAGCTCGACGACCACGCGAACCCGTCCCTGCTGGTGCGTCCGGACGGGCGGCTGATGGTCTTCTGGTCGGCGCACATCGGCGGCGCCATGTTCTACCGGCGCAGCGTGCGACCGGAAGACGTCACCGAGTGGGAAGCCGAACGGAGGGTGCCCACCAACAGCCCGGGTCCGTGGGGATACACGTATCCGAACCCGGTGCAGCTGTCCGCCGAGGGCAACCGGATCTGGCTGTTCTGGCGGGGCGGCAACTTCAACCCCACGTTCTCCACCTCGAGCGACGAGGTGACCTGGGCGCCGGCGCGCACGCTGATCACCGTGCCGGGCCAGCGCCCGTACGTGAAGGTGGCCGGCAACGGCGTGGACACCATCCACTTCGCCTTCACCCAGGGCCATCCGCGCAACGTGGTGAGCAACATCTACTACGCCCGCTACCGGGCCGGCAGCCTGTTCCGGGCCAACGGGACGCTGATCACGTCGCTGGCCAATGCGCCGATCGCGCCGTCCCAGGCCGATCTCGTCTACAACGCGGCCGCGCACGGCGGCGTGAAGGCCTGGGTGCATGACGTCGCGTACGACGCGGCGGGTCGGCCGGTGATCACGTTCGCCACGTTCCCGACGAACAGTGACCATCGCTACCACTACGCTCGTTGGGACGGCACCCGCTGGATCGACCGGGAGATCGCCCGGGCCGGGGCCTCGATGAGCGTCGACACGGCCGAGCCGAACTACTCCGGCGGCATCACCCTCGACCACGAGAACCCGTCCATGGTCTACCTGGCCCGGCAGGTCGGCGGTGTGTTCGAGGTGGAGCTGTGGCGCACCGCCGACGGCGGCGCGACCTGGACCCACCGGCCGATCACGGGAAGCTCGGCCCGCGGCAACTACCGGCCGATCTCGCCGCGCGGTGAGACCGGCGCGGACCTCAACGTGGTCTGGATGCGCGGTGGCTACCCCAGCTTCACCCGGTACCAGACGGCGATCGACGCGGAGACGCTCAGCCAGGACGCGTACGACCCGGCGGTGGTCGCCGAGGACGTCGGCCGGCTGCAGGTCCTCGCCGGCGACGGCACCGGTGGTCTGTTCCGCAAGTCGTTCGCCGGCAGCTGGAGCGGCTGGGAAGACGTCGGCCGCGGGCCTACGGGCAACATCATGGGACCGCCGGCGGTCGCCTCGTCCGCCACCGACCGGCTCGACGTCGTCGCGATCGAAGCGTCCACCGGGCACCTGCTGTACCGGACCCGGATCGCCGGCACGTGGAGCGGCTGGACCGACCGCGGGGCGGGACCGGGCGGCCACCGGCTCGGCCGGCCCGCGATCGCGTCGCCGGCGCCCGGCCGGCTCGAGGTCGTCGCCCGCGACGGCGCGACCAACGACCTGCTCCGCTGGTCCTTCAACGGCAGCTGGACCGGGCCGGCGCGCGTCGCGGCCACTCCGGGCGGCGCGTTCACTCCCAGCATCGTCTCGTGGGGGCCGACCCGACTCGACGTCTTCGCGGTCACCAGCACCGGCCGGCTGGCCCACATCTTCAACGCCGGCGCCGGCTGGAGCCACTGGGAGAGTCTCGGCGTCGGCCCGTACGGGCAGGCGACCGCGGCCGCGTCCTGGCAGCCGCGACGGCTCGACGTCTTCGCCGCGAGCAGCGACGGCCGTGCGCTCCGGCACCGCTGGTTCGACGGCACCCGCTGGCTCGGCCCGGAGACGATCTCCGCCGGCACGGGCCCGGACCGGATCCCGCTGCGGGGGCTCGCCGCGGCCGCCTGGGCGCCCGGCCGCCTCGACGTGTTCAGCACCGACGCCCGGACGCACAACCTGACCCATAGCTGGTACAACGGGCGCTGGAACGGGCCGGAGCGGCTCGACTTCACCGGGCCGGCGCTGACCGTCCTCGCCGACCCCGACCCGCGGTCGAGCCCGATCCCGGTCGACGCGCGGCTGGCCGACCTGCCCGGCGACTGACCGCGCTACAGCCGTTCCAGCTTCAGCGTGGAGACCCCCGCGGTCGCGTCGATGTCGTACCGGTCGGTCGCGGTGGTGGTGGCGAGCACGGTGCCTGCGGCCAGGCCGGTGCGGCGGACCCCGTCCACCTCGGTGTCGGCGGCGCCGCCCCCGACCCGTACCGCGGTCGCGACGCCGCGCGGCACGTGCAGGGTGAACTCGCTGGCCCCGCCGGCCATGGTGATCGGCACAGCGCGGTCCGGTACGGGCAGCACCAGCTCGATCCGGGCCGCGCCGGCCGCGAGGTCGACGCCGGACAGCCGGGCACTGCGCAGGTCGAGCAGCTGGCTGGTGGCGCCGCCGGACATACGCACCTGCCACCGCACCCGACGGTCGAGCACCACGGTCAGCGCGGACGGTCCCGGCTCCCCGGTCTGCACGAGGTGCACCCTGACGGTGTCGCCGTCGACCTCCGGCACAGGCGCCACGCTCGCGCCGTCCGGGGTCATCGCCTGCAGCCGGTCCGCGCCGGCAAGGTCGTCGGCCCGCACGGTCACGGTCGTGGCGCCGCTGACGAGGTCGACGGTCGCGGCGGCACCACTCACGCCGGTCGCGACCGCATGCGGATGCACCTGCCGTAGGCTCCCCGGCCGCCCCGGCGCCAGCGGACTCCCCGGCCCGTCCACCGGCCCCGTCCCACTGCACGCCGTCAGGACCAACACCGCCGCCAGCCCGACCCACCACCGCACGCCCCCGTCATACCCGATCCCACCCACCCCTAGCCCGGCGCCGCGCGAACGCCGCGGCCGTGCAACGGGGTTGACGTGCGAGGGAGCAGGAGAGCGGGTGACGGGAATCGAACCCGCATGGCCAGCTTGGAAGGCGCCCTTTCGGCTGCTCCCTAGCTGCCTGACCTGCGGCTTCGGTTGTCCGGTGGTGACCGCCGTACGCCTGTCGCGACCGCCTCCGACCGCGGCTCGGGGCACGACCGGGGCACGAGCCCCGCCCTGCTGACCCGCTCCCGCGTAGGCGGGCCCGCCCGGTGCTGCGAACACCGAACGGGCCCTTGATCCCGCACCTTCCGAGAAAGGGCGAGACCCGTGGCGAACGGTAGTAGCCGACGTGTGACGTCGGGTCAGAGGGCGGTGGCGGCGGCGGCCCGGGGCGATCAGGGCCGACTGTCCGTGGCGGAGGC
>DATBFW010000207.1:0-15900 GCA_036558285.1 Mycobacteriales bacterium
CCGCCAGCCGTACCAGAACTCCGGGAAGCCGTGCAGCAGAAGAATCAGTGGTCCCTGGCCGGCCTCGACGTAGTGCAGTCGCTGGTCGCCGACCTCGGCGTAGCCGTCACGGAGACCGCTCTGTTCGTCCATGATGATCACCCCCGCAGGGGCACAGTCTTCCTCGCCACACCGTCTGTCAATGTGCGGTTCCGATTCACGGGGAAAGTGCCGGCGCCCGCCTCCCTATCTCATGGGAGAGTTCTCGGATGGGGCTGCCGGAGTTGCACCTGGCCGACTGGCGTCCGACGAAGGACACGCTGCACCTGTATGCGCAGATCGTCGGCAAGGTCCGGCTGGCGACCACGCCGCCGCGTAATCACTGGTGGAATGTGCCGCTCTATGTCGACGTCCGCGGCCTGACGACCAGGCGGCTTCACCATCACGGCAGCACGTTCGAGATCACGCTGGATTTCGTCGACCACGCGCTGGTGATCCGCACCGCCGACGGCCGCATCAGGTCGTTCGAGCTGGGCGGCGGGCTGACGGTGGCCGACTTCGACGCCCGCCTCCACGCGACGCTGCGCGAGCTGGACCTCGACGTCCGGATCCGGGAGGAACCGTTCGGCGTACCGATGACCACACCGTTCGCTCGCGACCAGGCGCACGCATCCTGGGACCGCGACGCGATCGCGCGGTTCGGCCGGATCCTGGACTGGTCGGACTCGGTGTTCGAGGAACTGGCCGGGTGGTTCAACGGGAAGACCAGCCCGGTGCATCTGTTCTGGCACAGCTTCGACCTCGCCGTCACCCGGTTCTCCGGCCGGCCGGCGCCGGCCAGGGACGCGGATCGGGTGAGCCGGGAGGCGTACACGCACGAGGTCATCTCGTTCGGCTTCTGGCCCGGTGACGACACCGTCGGCGACGCCGCGTACTACTCCTACACCGCACCGGAACCCGCCGGGCTGCGGGACGAGCCGCTGTCGGTCGGTGGATGGATCGACCTGCCCTCGGGCACGATGGCGGTCCTGCCGTACGAGACGGTGCGCAGCGCGCGTGATCCGCGGACGACGCTGCTCGCGTTCTGCCAGGGCGCCTACGAGGCCGGCGCGCGCCTCGGCGGGTGGGACGTCACCAGCTTCACCTCGACCTGGTGCCCGAGCCCGAGTCAGCTCCAGGAGCTCCAGGCGAGCGCCGCCAGCGACTTCGGCCGACTCCCCTAGGAGCGGTACGACTCGCGAGGGGTGGCGCCCCGGACGGGCGCCACCCCTCGTGGTCGAACAGTCTGCCCCCGGTCAGTGCATGTGCATGCCGGCGGCACCGGTCATCCGGGCGGCGGGCATCCGCAGCCATGCCACGACGCCGACGAGGACGGCGAGAACGGCGGCGGCGACGAACGCCGGGGGGAAGCCGTCGATGACGCCGGCCGCGTCGGTGAGACTGCCGGCGCCGGCCGCGATCGCAGACAGGATGGCGACACCGAGGGCGGCGCCGACCTCGTGGCCGGTCATCAGGAAGCCCGACGCCATGCCCGCGTGCTGGGCCGGGATGCCGGCCATCGCGGTGACGGTCACAGCGACGAAGACCACCCCGGCACCGAAGCCGAGCACGACCAGGCCGGGCAGCAGGTCCGACGCGAAGTGCGCGCCCGGACCCACCATCGACAGCAGCGCGGCTCCGACCGCGACGAGGACGAGGCCACCCGCGGCGACAGTGCGCGGCGACGTCCGCCCGAGCAGCTTGCCGGCGACGTGCGTGCCGACCGCCACGGCCACCGCCAGCGGGAGGAACGCGACACCCGCTCGCAGCGCCGAGAACCCCAGCACGGTCTGGACGAAGATCGAGGTCAGGAAGACGGTGCCGACGAGCAGGGCGGTCACGCCGACCATCGCCGTCGTGCCGGACACCAGCGTGGTCACCTTCCAGGTGTGCGGCGGGACCAGCGGACGGGCCGCGCGGCGCTCGATCCGGACGAACGCGGTGAGCAGCGCCGCGGAGGTGACGAACGCGGTCAGCACCCGCACCGAGCCCCAGCCGTACGCCGACGTGCTGGCGAGGCCGAACATCAGCGCAGCCAGGCCGCCGATGACGGTGAGAGCGCCGGGTAGGTCGAACTGGGCGAGGCTGGCCCGGGCAGGAGTGTTCCTGGGCATGACCTTGAGGCCGAGACCGAGGGCGACGATGCCGATCGGGACGTTGACCCAGAAGATGAGCTGCCACCCGCCCCAGGTGGTCAGCGCCCCGCCGAGCAGGACGCCCGCGGCGACGCCGAGACTTCCGACGGCGCCCCAGAGGGCGAGGCCCTTGGTGCGCTGGGCGCCGGAGTATGTCGTCATCACCAGGGAGAGCGCGGCGGGGGTCATCATGGCCGCGCCGAGTCCCTGGCCGGCGCGCCCGGCGATGAGCTCGGTGGCGCTGCCGGCCAACCCGCTGAACAGCGAGCCGGCCGTGAACACGGCCATCCCGGTGAGGAACACGCCGCGCCGCGGCAGCAGGTCGGCGATGCGGCCGCCGAGGAGCAGGCCGCCGCCGGAGAGCAGCAGGTATGCGGTCACGAGCCAGGACAGGTCGCTGCTGCTCAGGCTCAGCGACGCCCCGATGGTCGGCAGCGCGGTGTTGACCACGGAGATGTCCAGGACGACCAGAATCTGGGCGGTGAGAGCGACCGCGAGCACGGCCCACGACGTGCGGACGCCGGCGTCGGGTTCGGCAGCGGTCGCCGGGTGCTGGTCGTGCGTCGCCGGGTGCTGGTCGTGGGTCGTCGGGGCGGTGCCGGCCTGGGCGATGTCGGTGGTGTGCATGGGAGCTCCTGTGGTGTGGGTGGGATGCGGGCCGTACGCGCTCACCGCGAGGCCACCGGCGAGCCGGTGCGCACGGCGGCGACGACCGCGTCGATGGCACGGATCGAGTGGGCCGACCCGGCCGCGTCGTCGAGGAGCCCGACGTGGCTGGTGTCCGCGACCCAGTGGGTGCTGTTGGTCGACAGGGCGGCCAGCTGGTCCTGCGCGGCGGTCCAGCCGGTCATTCCGCTCGCGTTCTCGCCGCTGGTGACGACGGCGAGCGGCTTGGTGCCGAAGGTGGTCAGGGCTTGTGCCTGGGCGAACGCGGCGCGGAGCCGGGACTGTTCGTCGCGCATCGCGCGGGCTTCGCGGGGGCTGGTCGCGAACGACCGGACCTGCGCCGCGGCGTCCGGGGTCAGCGCGGTGGAGGCCGACGGCGGCGTGAGCTGCAGCGTGCCGAGGCGCGCCAGCGTGGGCAGCACGGGGAGCAGTCGGCGCATCAGGGCGTACGTGCCGGGGTAGTCGGGCAGGGCGGTGAACTGGTGCGGGCTCGCCGAGTCCAGCAGCACCATCCCGGCGACCTGGTCCGGGTGGAGGGCGGCGTACGTCATCGCGTAGGCGCCGCCGGAGGAGTGCCCGACCAGGACGTACGGGCCGCTCTCGCCGGCGCGGGCCAGCAGGGCGTGCAGGTCGGCGGCGACGGCGATGCCGTCCTGCGGCTGGGCGGCGTCGTCGCTCCAGCCTTGACCGGCCCGGTCGTACGCGCAGACCCGGGTCGTCCGGGCGACCTGCGCGGTGATGCCGCTCCAGAGCGGTGAGGTCTCGCCGAGACCGTTCTCGAGCAGGACGGTCGGGCTGCCGACGCCGGTACAGGTGAGGTGCAAACGGTGGCCGCCCACGTCGTACGTGGCGCCCGCCGTCGGATGCCGGCCCGCGTCGCGGGACAGCGCGACGCTCTCGACGATGCCGCCGACCGCGGTGACGGCCAGCGCGCCGATGACCGGATACAGCAGCCAGCGGGCCCGGCCGGTCATGTCCCGGCGGACGGCCCGCAGCATCCAGACGGCGAGCGCGAGCGCGGCCGGCGGCCACACCCAGCCGGCCGCGGTCAGCGCGCCGTCGCCGGGAGCGAAGGCGAGCAGGCCGGCGCCGGTGGCGGCCATCACCGCGGCCGGTACGGCCGCCCACCGCTGCGGCTGGTCCGTCAGCCGGGCGGTGAGCACCGCGAGCAGCGCCCAGCCGGAGGCGAACCCGAGCAGTGCAGCGCCGGTGATGACGGCCTCGCCGGTGCCGGCGAACGCGACCAGGACGAGGATCAGGGCGATCACCAGCCCGGTGACCATCGAGGTGGCGACCACGATCCCGACCGGGACCCGGCGGCGTCGCCCGGTGGTGGTGCCGGCGGTGGCGGGGTCGCCGGTGGTCGGGCCGGTCACGGTCTGGGTCTTGGTCGTCATGACGGTCTCGCTTCCAGGAGAGGCGGCTGCCGGGCCGGACGGGACGGTGCGGTCTGAGCCTCGGCCCGACGCCGACTGGTCGCCCCGGCCAAATGACCGGGTTCCCGGGCGTAGCGTCACGGGGGTGCTGCACGGGCGGGACGTCGAGCGGGCCCGCCTGGCCGCCCTGCTCGATGACGCCCGCAACGGCCGCGCCGGGACCCTGCTGGTCCACGGGGAGCCCGGAGCCGGGAAGTCTGCGCTGCTCGACGACCTCGTCGCGAACGCCGGCGACGACGTACGAGTGCTGCGTACCCAGGGGGTGGAGTCGGAGGCGCCGCTGGCATTCGCCGCGCTGCACCGGCTGCTGCGGCCCGTGCTCGGCACGCTCGATCGGCTGCCGGCCCCGCAGGCCCGCGCGCTGCGGGTGGCGTTCGGCGTGGCGGACGACGTCACCGTCGAGCCGTTCCTGGTCGCGCTGGCGACCCTGTCGATGCTCACCGAGACCGCCGAGACCGCCACCGTGCTGTGCGTCATCGACGACGCGCAGTGGCTCGACCAAGCGACCGCCCACGCGGTGCTGGTCGCGTCCCGACGGCTGGGCGCCGACCGGGTCGCCGTCGTGTTCGCCGCCCGGGACGGCGACGAACGCACGTTCGCACCCGACGGTGTCCCCGACCTGCCGCTGACCGGCCTGACCGGTGCGGCGGCCCGGGCGCTGCTCGCCCAGACCGCCGGCGCCGCCGTGGCCGACGAGGTCGCGGCCCGCCTGATCACCCAGGCCGCCGGGAACCCGCTGGCGCTCGTCGAGCTGCCCTCGACGCTCAGCCGGGAGCAGCTGTCCGGGGCTGCGCCGCTGCCGGCGCAGTTGCACCTGACCGCCGGCGTGGAAAAGGTCTTCCTGGACCGGTGCCGCCGGCTGCCGCCGGCGGTGCAGACCCTGCTGCTCGTCGCCGCGGCCGACGACTCCGGCCACGTGGCGACGGTCCGCCGCGCCGCCGCGGTTCTGGGCGTCGCCCCGGACGCCATCGACGCCGCGGAACAGTCCGGGCTGCTGGTCATTGACGGCGACAGCGTGCGCGTGCGGCACCCGCTGGTCCGGTCCGCGGTGTACCAGGCGGCGACCAGCAGGGAGCGCCGCGCGGCGCACCGGGCCCTCGCCGACGCCCTCGACTACGACCCGGACCGGTACGCATGGCACCGCGCCGCCGCCGTCGACGGCCCCGACGACGCGGTCGTCGCCGAGCTCGACGCGGCCGGCGCGCGGGCCGAACGGCGCGGCGGGTACGCCGCGGCGGCCGCCGCGTACCAGCGCGCCGCCGAGCTGACCGCCGGCGACCAGCCCCGCGCCGCTCGCCTCCACGCCGCCGCCCGCAACGCGTGGGCCGCCGGGCAGGCCCCGCAGTCCCGCGGCCTGGTGGCGGCGGCGCGCGAGCTCGCCGACGACCCGCTGCTGCGCGCCGACGTCGACCGGCTCCGGGGCCGCATCGAGGTCAACGTCGGTTCCGCCGGCGACGCGCACCGCATCTTCACCGCCGCCGCCCGCGCCGTGTCGCCGGACGACCCGACCCGCGCGCTGGAGCTGGCCGTCGCGGCGGCGCTGCTGAGCACCTATGGCGCCGACAGCGGCAGCACGCTCGACGCCGCCGCCCTCGCCGGCGCCACCGCCGGCGACAGCCCCCGGACCCGCTGCCTCGGCCACCTTCTGATCGCCCTCACCCAGGCATCCGCCGAGGACTGGGCGGCCGGTGTGACCTCACTGCGGGCCGCGCTGACCGCCGGCGCCGGTATCGGCGATCTCGACCTGCTGTCCCACCTCGGCAACGCGTCCCTGCACCTCGGAGACCACGATGCCCACCGCGGCTGCTTCGCCCAGCTGCTCGCCGGCGCCCGGGACGCCGGCGACGTCATGCTCGTGCTGTACGCGCTGCCCCGGCTCGGCTTCACCCAGCTCGTCACCGGCCGGTGGACGACGCTGCGCGCCGGCGCCGAGGAGGCGGTCTCGCTCAGCGCCAGCGTCGGGCAGCGCCAACTAGCCGCGGCCCCGTGCGGTTGGCTCCTCGTACTCGCCGCCCTTCAAGGCCGGCCCGAGTATGACCAGCACCTGGTCGACCTCGACGCGGCGGCCGGGCAGCCGCTCGGTGTCCTGGCGGACCCGGTGCACGACCTCAGGCGCTGGGCGCAGGGCATCCGCGCCACCGACGACGGTGACGGCCGGGCCGCGCTGCGCCACCTGGGGAGCATCCGGCTGAGCACGATCGGCCGCCTCGCCGCCCTCGACCGCATCGAGGCGGCCATTCGCGCCGGCGACCGGGACCAGGCAGCCGTGTGGGTAGCGGAGCTGGCACCGTTCGCCGAGGGCACCGGATGGGCCTGGGCGCTGGCCGTGCTCGACCACGGCCGCGCCTTGCTGGCCGAACCTGCCGATGCCGCCGCCCTGTTCGAGAGCGCCCTGACCCATCACGCGACATCCAGCGCCCGGCCGTACGAGCTGGCGCGGACCCACCTCGCCTACGGAGAGTTCCTGCGCCGCTCGCAGCGCCGCGTCGATGCGCGCACCCACCTGCGCTCCGCCCTGGAGATCTTCGCGCATCTCGAAGCGGAGCCGCTGGTCGCCCGGGCGACCCAGGAGCTGCGGGCGTCCGGGGAGACGGCCCGAAAGCGCGACCCGTCCACGGCGCTGAAACTCACCCCGATGGAGCGCCAGGTCGCCCAGCTGGTCGGCCAGGGCATGTCCAACAAGGACATCGCCGCCCAGTGTTGGGTGTCCCACCGGACCGTCGCCTTCCACCTCCGGAACATCTTCACGAAGGCGGGAGTCACCTCCCGTGGCGAGCTCGCCCAGCTCCAGCTGGGATAACCGCGGGTGCTCGACCCCGATCCGGACGTCGAGTCGATGCGCTGCGACCGCAGGTATCTCGCGGAGCTGTCCGTTCTCGCAGACCTCCCTCCGAGCAGATCTGATGAGGCGGAGGGGTGGCCGGCGCCTGGTCGCGTCGTGGTTGCGCCGACGCAGCGCCGAGGCACAGGATCGGGTGCAACCCGGGTCGAGTCAGGAAGCGGCGTTGCGGCTGTCAACCAAATCGAGGGGAAACCAGCAATGGCAGACACGACGATGCCCGTGGCCGCGGACTCCACCGTCCGCCCGTTCCAGGTCAGCGTTTCCGACGAGGAGCTCGCCGACCTGCGCCGGCGAGTCGCCGCGATGCGGTGGCCGACCCACGAGACCGTCGCGGACCGGTCGCAGGGTGTCCAGCTCGCGACCATGCAGAAGCTCGCTGGGCGGTGGGCGACGGACTACGACTGGCGCACGGTGGAAGCGCGGTTGCAGGCCCTCCCGCAGTTCGTGACCGAGATCGACGGGGTGGACATCCACTTCATCCACGTCCGCTCGAAGCACGACGGTGCGCTGCCGATGGTGGTCACGCACGGCTGGCCGGGCTCGGTCATCGAGCAGCTCAAGATCATCGGGCCGCTCACCGACCCGACGGCGTACGGCGCGAGCGCGGAGGATGCCTTCGACCTGGTGATCCCGTCGCTGCCGGGTCACGGGTTCTCCGGCACGCCGACCGAGACGGGCTGGGATCCTATCCGCATCGCGCGGGCCTGGGTCGTGCTGATGGACCGGCTCGGCTATTCGCGCTTCGTCGCGCAGGGCGGTGACTGGGGGAACGCGGTCACCGAACAGATGGCGCTGCTCAAGCCGGCGGGACTGGTCGCCATCCACACCAACATGCCGGCCACCCTCCCGGCCGAGGTGTCGAACGCACTCGCGGTCGGTGGCCCGGCGCCGGCCGGCCTGTCCGGCGAGGAGCACGCCGCCTGGGACCAGCTCGACTACTTCTGGAAGCACGGACTCGCGTACTCGCAGGAGATGGGGAACCGGCCGCAGACCCTGTATGCGATCGAGGACTCGCCCGTCGGCCTGGCCGCCTGGATGCTCGACCACGACGCGGCCAGCCTGTCGCTGATCGCGCGCGTGTTCGACGGTGCGGCCGAGGGCCTCACGCCGGACGACGTCCTGGACAACGCCACGCTCTACTGGCTGACCCGGACGGGAATCTCGTCGGCCCGGCTCTACTGGGAGAGCAAGCTCGCGTTCTTCGCGCCGAAGGGCGTCGAGCTCCCGACCGGGCTCAGCGTGTTCCCGGACGAGATCTACTCGGCGCCGCGCAGCTGGGCCGAGGCCGCCTATCCCAACCTGATCCACTACAACCGGCTCCCCAAGGGCGGCCACTTCGCCGCCTGGGAGCAGCCGCAGCTGTTGTCGGCCGAGCTCCGGGACACGTTCCGGTCCCTTCGCTGAGCGGAACGAACTCCTGTGACCACGACAGAACCGACGATCGTCCTCGTCCACGGGGCGTTCGCCGATGCGTCCAGGCCGAACGGCGTCCTCGAGCTGCTCCGCGTGAATGGAAGGCACTGCGTCGGCCGCGTCGAGTGAACCGATCTCTATCGGCGTATGGGCTGGACCGTGAATCCCAGCTTTCCGAGCACCTTGACCGCGCCGCTCTTCCCGCCCTCGAAGTCGGTCGAGGCGAGGCGCCGGCCGGTGGCGAGCTCGTACGCCGTGCCCAAGATCGCCTTGGGTGGGTAACGGCGCTCGTCCCAGATGAGCTCATAGGTCGTCGTCGGCGCGAAGCCGTGCTGGGCGAAGAACCGCTCCGGCCCCAGCCCGTCGTACTCCTCTATCGCGTTCACCACGTCAGCGTGGGACACCGGATCCCAGTTCACGCTCATCCGCTGGCTCCTTTCGGTCGAGTCCGTCAGCGCCGATCGGCGCCGCTGTCTGAACGCTCCTGGTTCTGTCTCAGCGGAGTGTGCGGAAGGCGGCGCGCAGTTCTTCAGCGAACACTTGGGGTTCTTCCCAGGCGGCGAAGTGGCCACCTGCGTCTGCCTCGTTGAAGTAGGTGAGGTTCGGGTAGCTGGCTTCGACCCAGCTGCGGGGTGCGCGGAAGATCTCGCCGGGGAAGGTGGTGAACCCGACGACCGGGAGCATCACGTCCGGCGGATTCCGGCCGGCGGCGCGGGCTGCGGCTCGCCCGTTCTCCCAGTACGTCCGGGCCGCCGAGGCGCCCGTTCCGGTGAGCCAGTAGAGGGTGATGTTGTCGAGGATCTGATCGCGGGTGAGCTGTCCGGCGGGCTGTCCGTCGACGAAGGCGCGGGAGATCTTGTCGTAGCTGTCGGTGTCGTGGTCGAGCATCCAGGCAGCCAGCGCGACCGGCGAGTCGAGCAGGGCATAGCCGATCGTCTGCGGCCGTGTCGACTGCTCCAGGAAGTAGCCGAAGCCGTCGGTCCGGAATGTGGTGATCGCCTGCTGTGCGGCCCGTTCCTCCTCGGTCTCTGACGGGAGACTGCCGGCGCCGGACAGCGCGGTGCGCAGCAGGTTGAGGTGGATGCCGACCAGCCCTTCGGGTGCTTGGCGACCCATCGCGTCGGTGACCGCGGCGCCGACGTCGCCGCCCTGGGCGACGTAGCGGGTGTAGCCGAGCCGGCGCATCAGCTCCGCCCAGGCCCGAGCGATGTGGCCGGCGTCCCAGCCGAGTTCGGCCGGTTCGCCGGAGAAGCCGTATCCGGGCAGGGACGGCAGCACCAGGTCGAACGCGTCCTCGGCCCGCCCGCCGTACGAGGTCGGGTCGGCCAGCGGCCCGACGGTGCCGAGCAGCTCGACCACCGAACCGGGCCAGCCGTGCGTCATGACCAGCGGCAGCGCGTCCGGGTGCGCCGACCGGACGTGGACGAAGTGGATGTCGACGTGGTCGATCCGGGTCGTGAACTGCGGCAGTGCGTTCAGCCGCGCCTCGCATGGGCGCCAGTCGTAGTCGGTCTGCCAGTACCGGGCCAGCGCCTCGATCGTGGTCAGCTGCACGCCCTGGGACCGGTCCGCGACCAGCTCCTCGCTCGGCCAGCGCACCGCGGCAATGCGCCGGCGCATCTCGGCCAGATCGTCCTCCGCGACCTCGATCCGGAACGGATGGATTCCGGCGGCCCCGGGTTCGCCGGTGGTGGAAGACATGGCGGCCTCCTGCCTCGCTCGGCACCCAGCATGGAGTATCAGGTGGACCGCCGGTGGCGGCGGTGGCCTCGGATCAGGCTCCGTCGATGTGGAACTCGCTGTGCCAGTCGCCGGCCGAGTGGACGATCGTCCAGTACCTGTCGGCGATCCGGTCGAGGCTGAAGGGCGTTCCGGCCGCGACCGGTCCGCCGATGGTGACGCTGGCGACCCGTATGCCGTCGGCGGCGAGATCGGCGCACAGGATCGTGGCTGCCGACCGGAGCGCTGCCTTGCCGAGCGACAGGGTGGCCAGGGACGGGACGGGTTCGTGGGCAGGGTGACCGCTGGTGAACAGGATGGTCCCGGCGCCTGCGGCTCGCATCGGCCCGGCCGCGACCTGGGTGGCGACGACGGCGCCGACGACGTCGACGTTGTAGGCGTGCTGGAGGTGCGAGGGGTCACTGTGCAGGAGCGAGTCGGGGCTGATCAGCGCCGCGTTGTAGACGACGACCCCGGGCGCGCCGCTCGACGCATAGAGGGAGGACAGGGTGTCACGCAGGCCGTCGGGGTCGCCCGCGTCGGCGGCGACGGTGCCGATCGCCGGGTCCGCGTCGGCCACGTCGGCGGCCACGTCGGCGGCCAGTTGGCGAAGTCGGTCGGTGTCGCGAGCCAGCAGGGTCAGGCGATAGCCACCACGCGCGAACCGGCGCGCGACGGCGGCTCCGACGCCGGGCCCGGCCCCGATCATCAGCAGATGGAGAGGGTCCACCGCTGATGCCCTTGGCTCGATCGGACCTGTCCTGCTCCGCGGACCTGCCGTGTCCCGCACTACCCACCTCCGGCCGTCCGCCGCGGAGTACCCGCGACGCCCGCCGCCAGTGTGACGAGCTGGCGGCGGGTGCGCGTATCCGCTCCGCCGGTGCGGCCAGCGTCCGATCCACCTCCAGCCGAGGGGCTGAGATCGCATCCTGTCGCGGCGGGTCGCCCCGGAGCCGCTCCCGGGTGAGCCGGCCGGTGCCCAGCGGGATGGACTCGGCCAGCTCGGGCTCCTCGTCCAGGCCGCACGCGAGCTCCAGCGAACCGCGCCGATGTCGAGCACGAGCAGGCGACCGGCACTCCAGCCGAACCAGCGCCGCACGGCCAGGAACGTGAGCCTCGCTTCGTCGGGACCGGTCAGCAGCTGCAGGTCGACGCCTGTCTCCCTGCGTACGCGATCAAGAACTCGCACGCCGTTCCGGGCGTCCCGCAATGCCGACGTCGCGAACGCGAGCAGGTCGTCACACCCTCGCGCGCGGGCAGATCGGTGGGCGACCGCGACGGACTCGACCAGCGCGTCCGCTCGACCGCTCCGACTCTGTCCGGCGCGGCCGCGTCCATGATGAAAAGTTCCACCATCGACCTGAACTCCTGGTGAACGCCCGATCGCCGCTGAACGAAGCAGACCCCGGCCGGGGACGATCTCGCGGCCGCCTCAGTGCCTGGAAAGATGTCCGTGCGGTGGTGTCGGATCGGCGCAGCGGGGTTCGTTGCAGGGATGAGCGGCCGCCCACGAGGGGGCGCCGCCGGAGCACAGGAGATGACCCGACGTGCAGTACCTGGGTTCCGTGATCAACGACTCGTCCGACCTCGCCACCGACGACGAGATGGCTGCCATCGACGTGTTCAACGACCGGATCAAGGCCGACGGCCACTGGGTCTTCGCCGGCGGCCTCGGCTCGCCCAGCACGGCCACCGTCATCGACAACCGAGGCGACGAGGCGCTGTTCACCGACGGGCCGTTCGTGGAGTCGAAGGAGTATCTCGTCGGCTTCTGGATCATGGAGGCGGCCGACCTCGACGTGGCGCTGAAGCTCGCCGCCGAGGGATCGAAGGCCTGCAACCGGAAGGTCGAGGTGCGCCCGTTCCTGTGAGCGCCGTCGACGCCAGGGACGCGATCACCCAGGCACACCACGAGGAGTGGGCCCGGGTGGTCGCCTCCCTGACTCGGCGTTTCGGCGACCTCGACGTCGCCGAGGACGCGGCGGCCGAGGCGTTCGCGACCGCCGTCGAGCGGTGGCCCGCCGGCGGCGTACCGCCCAACCCCGGCGCCTGGCTGACCACCACCGCCAACCACAAGGCCATCGACCGGATCCGGCGCGAGAGCAAGCGCGAGGACAAGCAGAAGGAGGCTCAGTTGTTGTACGACGACGAGCCGCCGGAGCCGCTCGGCGCCATCGACGACGACCGGCTCCGGCTGATCTTCACCTGCTGCCACCCGGCGCTCGCGATGCAGACCCGCGTGGCGCTGACGCTACGCATGGTCGGCGGTCTGACCGTGGCCGAGATCGCCCGTGCCTTCCTGGTGCAGGAGACCGCGATGGAGCGGCGGATCACCCGCGCGAAAGCGAAGATCAAGGCGGCTCGCATCCCGTACCGGGTGCCGGCCGCGGAGGATCTGCCGGCCCGCGTCTCCGGCGTGCTCGCCGTGCTCTACCTGGTCTTCAACGAGGGCTACCTGGCGACCGGCCCCGATACCGATCCGATACGTCACGACCTGACGGCCGAGGCGATCCGGCTCACTCGGCTGGTCCGTGCCCTCATGCCGGCGGACGGCGAGGTGGCCGGGCTGTTGGCGCTGATGCTGCTCATCGAGGCCCGCCGCACCGCCAGGATCTCGGCGAGCGGCGAACTGGTCGCCCTCGACGAGCAGGACCGTTCGGCCTGGGACGCGTCGCTCGTCGCCGAGGGCCATCGACTGGTGCGCGAGCGCCTGGCGACGGGGGAGGCTCCGGGTCGCTACCAGATCCTCGCCGCGATCAACGCCGTGCACACCTCCGCCCGCGACGTACGCGACACCGACTGGTCGCAGGTCGTCGCCCTCTACGACCAGCTAGCCCGGCTCGACCGCTCGCCGATCGTCGCCCTCAACCGGGCCATCGCGGTCGCGGAGCTCGACGGTCCTGAGGTAGCGCTGGCGGCGGTCGACCGGCTCGAGGACGCGCTGGCCGGCTATCACGCCTACCACACGACCCGCGCCGAGCTGCTGCGCCGGCTGGGCCGCGGTCAGGAGTCACGCAGCGCGTACGACAAGGCCATCGAGCTGGCGGGCAACACAGGCGAGACCGCCCACCTGACCCGCCGCCGCGATCAGCTGGGGGTCCGTGACTGAGCGGTCCGATGTGGACGGTCCGGCACGGCCGGCGGGAGGTCGAACAGGCTGAACACCGAGGGGTCGGCGAAGGTCACGCAGTATCGGATCAGGTCGCCGCCGACCTCGAACACCTGCAGCGAGTGCGCTCGCAGCGCTCCGGTGCCCGGGTCCGGGGCATAGGCGGCGACGGCCGGGCTCCCGTTGGCGCGTACGGCCAGCAGTCGCCAGCCGGTCCCGCGCATGGTGAAGACCCGCTCCATGAACTCGCGGTAGTGCGTCCGGCCGGCGAGCCACAGCGCCACCGGCGGCATCTCCAGCACCACGTCGGCGGCGAGCAGCCGGGTCAGGCCGGGCACGTCGGCTGCCTCGAACGCGGTGACGTAACGCTCGACCACGGCGTGCTCGTCGGGGTCCGCCGGCTCGCGGAGTCGGTCCAGCGCCGGCCCGGCGGACCGCAGCGTCGCCCGGGCGCGCTGCAGGCTGCTGTTGACGGAGGCCACGCTGCTGTCCAACGCCTCGGCGACGTCAGCGGCGGGGAGTTGCAGGACCTCCCGGAGGATCAGCGCCGCACGCTGGCGCGCCGGAAGGAGCTGGAGCGCCGCGACCAGCGCCAACCGGAGACCGGCGCGCTGCTGGGCGAGGTCCGCGGGGTCGCCCAGCCGGACGTCCGGGAAGGGCTGCAACCACGGGATGTCGGTGCTGGGCACCAGCGGCGCCTGCGGATCGTCCCCGGCGGATCCCAGGCCGCTGGGCAGCGGCCGCCGGGCTCGGCCTTCCAGCGCGGTGAGACAGGCGTTGGTCGCGATGCGGTGCAGCCAGGTACGCACCGAGGCCCGCTGCGGGTCGTACCGGTCGGCCGCCCGCCAGGCCCGCAGCAGCGTCTCCTGGACCAGGTCCTCGGCCTCCTCGAACGAGCCGAGCATCCGGTAGCAGTGCGCCAGCAGGTCGCCGCGGAAGGCCTCGTACTGCGCGTTCCGGTCGTGCGTCGTCACCCCGGTCACTCGGGCGAGCGTACGCCCGGACCCGCCCGGGAACTTCGCCTGCCGGCGAGCGATGAGTCAGCTGCCCGGCACCGGTAGATGACGGATAACGGCGGCCGGACAGCGGCCGCCACGGCAAGGGAGTCCTTGATGGGTGACGTGATCGTGGTTCAGTTCTCGACGGCGGACGGCGTGGTCTCCGATCCCGACGGGCGATGGGGCACCGACTACGGCGGCTGGGCGTTCCGGTACGGGCCGGGGGCGGTCGCGGACGACAAGTTCCGGCTCGGTGCCCGGATGGAGCACGGAGTGCAGCTCTACGGCCGCAGGACCTGGGAGCACTTCGCTCGGATCTGGCCCGGCCGCGGCGGGGATTTCGCCGGGGTGATGAACGCGGTGCCGAAGCGCGTGGCCACCCGGACCGGCATCGACCCGACCGCCTGGTCGAACTCGGCGGCGATCGACGGGGACCCGCTCGCCTGGGTCAAGGAGGAGACCAACCGGAGCGATGTCGTCGTGATCGGCAGCCTCAGCCTGGTGCACGCCCTGGCCGCGGCAGACCTCGTGGACGAGTACCGGCTGATCACCTTCCCGACCGTCGTCGGAGCCGGCGACCGGCTGTTCGCGGCCGCCACCCCGGCGGACTTCCGGTTCACCCTCGTCGACGCGGCCGACGTGGCCGCACTGACCGTGCTGCGACGCCATCGCGGAGACGAGTCCCGCTAGGAGCCGGGCGGATGGAGGTGCCGGGCCGGAGGACCGGCCCGGCACCGGCTTCTAGCGTCGCTTCCGCCGCGCGATCTGGCGTCCGGGTGGAGTGCCGTGAGCGCGGCCGGCAGGCCGAGGACGGTTACCGGCCGACCGGCCGCAGGTTTGCATTGACGGGTGGAATCCCACGCTTCTACGGTTCGGGCTACACGTTCGGGCCGCGCGCGGCGGACACGCACCGGACGCGGATGCCGGCGTCCTCAACAGTGCGCCGGCAAGCTGACGGATCGCCTCGGGGCACCCGGCGGTAGCGGCGTGCTCTCGGGGCCAGATCGAGGGCGGATGGTGCGATGGTTCCGACAAGGTTCTCCTGGAAACGCCCCGGTGGTCTCGCCCGGCGTGGTCATCTCAGGGCGCTGATCGCCTCGGTGGCGGCCGCCGCCTGCGTGGTCGGGCTGGCCGCCGCCTCGGGCCCGGTCAACGCGGCTCCGCCGGCCCGGGGGACGCCGCTCTACCTGGACGCGGGCGCTCCGGTCGCGGCGCGCGTCGACGACCTGCTCGGCCGGATGACGCTGGCCGAGAAGGTCGGTCAGATGGACCAGATCGTGGTCGGCCGGCTGCGGGACAAGGCCGACCCGGCGGACGGGAACTGCAACAACGCCGGTGGCAACACGGACCCGCTGCAGCCGAGCTGCCTGGACCAGGTGCTGATCAAGAACTTCACCGGGTCGATCCTGGCCGGCGGCACCGACAACCCGGCCGACAACACCGGCAAGGGCTGGGCGGACTGGGCGAACACCATCCAGCACTACGCCATCGAGCACTCGCGCCTGCACATCCCGGTGATCCTCGGGGTGGACGCGGTGCACGGCTTCGGCCACCCGTTCGAGGC
>DATBFW010000208.1:0-32560 GCA_036558285.1 Mycobacteriales bacterium
TGCGCGGCCGCGCTCCCAGTAGTCGCCACCGTCGAGCTCGGTCCCGTCCGCGCCGGCGATGACGATCTTGCCGGACATGCCGAGGTGGATCCCGAGCACCGGGCCGTCGTCCGAGGTGTCGCACCACATGCTCTTGCCGCGGCGCTGCACCGTGGTCAGCGTGCGGCCGAGCAGCGCGGCGCGGATCTCTCCCGGCGCGTGCGGCCGGCAGACGTACCTGTCCGAGTCGTCCACGTCAACGATCCGCCGATCCAGTGCAGCACGCGCGATGACAGCGCGCGCTGACTCGACCTCCGGCAGCTCAGGCATGACCGCTGCATCCTGCCCGACCTTTCATCGGACCGCCCGTCGGGTGTATCAGCGGCGCCCGTGAGTGGTCTGGTTCACAGGAGGTGGGGCTCTGTGACCAGCATCGTGGCCGTCGGCACGTTCCCGCCGGCCCTGCAGGAAGACCTGGACAACGCCCGGAAGTGGCGCACGGCCTACTCGTTCTATTCGCAGCGGCTCACCCTGCGCGGCCAGTTCCTCGGCATCGCCGTCGTCGTGCTCAGCGCGGTCACCGGTACGGCGATCTTCGCCAGCATCGGGGAGAGCCCGACGACGTGGGCGAAGGTGACCGTCGGCGCGGCGTCCGTGCTGGCGATCGTCCTCTCCTCGGTCCAGACCTACATGAACTATCCGAAGCGCGCGGCGGCCGCCGACCGCGCGAGGGTCGGCTACCAGGAGCTGTACGACGACCTCCGCCACCTCAAGGAGGATTTCGAGGCCGGCGACCGCACGGACGCCAAGCGGCTCACCCTGCTCGACCGCAAGATGCGGACACTGACCGAGAACTCGCCGAACCTGTCCGACCGGGTCTGGGACCGTGCCCAGCGGCGTCGGTCCCATTCGCCCCACCCCGGCTGACGGGTCAGACCGCCTGGCGCAGGTGGCGGTCGAAGAAGGTGAGGATCCGCTTCTTGGCGTCCGCGGCGGCGGTGTGGTTGTAGCCCACGCCGGCCACCTTCATCACGGGCACCAGGGGAGAGGCGACGGCGAAGCGGTTGAGGAAGGCGTGCCGCGCCTCCGGATACTCCTTGACATCGGCGTCGACACCGGCGGGCAGCGCCGCCCGCAGCTTGCCGGCGGCGCCGCCGAGGCCGCGGTCTTTCGCGCCGTACGAGGCGACGAGCGGGCAGGAGCCGGCCAGCACCTCCGCGACGTTGCCCGGGACCTGGCCGTAGTTGACGCTCGCCGCGGACCAGCCAGGCCGACCGGCCATCAGCAGCGCGAAGCCGCCGCCCATGCAGTAGCCGATCACGCCGACCCGGCCGGTGCAGTCCGGTTGCGCGGCGAGCCACTGCCGGGCCGCGTCGAGCTCGTCGAACATCGGCCCGTGCTGGGCGGACAGCTGGGCCATGGCGCCCTTCACGCAGCGGATCGCGCCCCTGCCGCCGTAGAGGTCGGGGATCGCGGTGACGTAGCCGGCCGCGGCCAGCCAGTCCGCCTGCTCGCGCATGTCGTCGCCGAGGCCGAACGCGTCGTGCACGACGACGACGCCCGGCCACGGTCCGGGGCGGTCGGCGGTCGGGACGGGAGTGGCCAGGTACGCCGGGTCGCTCATGGATGCGAGGTCCCCTTTCGGTAGGGGCGGGAAACGGCGGCACTGTCCACAGTGTCCCGTGGACCGGATCGATCAGGGCGACGATCCGGTGGTGAGCCAGTGCGCCGGGCGCGGCAAGCCGTCCGGGAGGCGGGTGGTGGCCGAGCCACGGGCGCTGCCGACCTGCGTGCGGGTGAGGTAGAGGGCGCCGGTCAGGTCAGCGCCGCCGAGGTCCGCACCGCGCAGGTCGGCCGCGAGCAGGTCCGCCCACCGCAGATCGGCACCCCGCAGGTCCGCCCCGATCAGCGACGCGGTCGACAAGTCGGCCCCGACCAGGTCCCGCCCGGCCAGGTTCCGCCCGGCCAGGTTCCGCCCGGCCAGGTTCCGCCCGGCCAGGTTCCGCCCGGCCAGGTTCCGCCCGGCCAGGTTCCGCCCGGCCAGGTCCCGCCCGTCCGCGGTCCGCCTGTCCGCGTCCCGTCGGGGCGGATTGCGGTCGGAGCCCTGGCGGGCCGGGCTCGGGCGGTCCGGAGGGCGACCGTCCGAGCCTGGACGCCCGGCGGCCGAAAGGACCGCGGTGCGGGTGAGGGTGCTGGCGCGGCGGAGGAGGGGGGCGACGGTGGCGCGGTGTGCGGCGGGGTCGGTCGCTTCGATCGACGACGGCCCGCCGGCGATCGCGGCCTCGATCGCCGCCCGCGCGTCCGCGAGCGCGCCGTACACCGGCTCGGCCGCGGCCCGGGACAGCGCGTCCGCCACGTACCACAGCAGCTCGTGCAACTGCCGCACGGTCTCGTACGCGGACAGCATCGGTGCCGACCGCGGACCGCCGCCGAACAGCGCGACGACCCGCTGCCCGGCGCCGAAGCAGTCGTACGCCACGCACCCGGGGAAGCCGGACGGGATCAGCCGGTCGTGGATCGAGCAGGACGCGTCCGCGGCGAGGTGCCGGCACGCGACTCCGGCCGGCTTGGAGAAGGCGAAGTCGGCCGACGCGGCGAACGCCGGCACCACGCAGCACAACCCGACGCAGCGCGAGCAGTCCGCCGCGAGGTTCACCGCAGGTCTCGGGCATACGCCCCGAGCGAGCGCTGGTATCGCGGCAGGTGCGGGGCCAGCGCCTCCAGCGCCAGCGCCGCCGCCTCCCGCGGCCGACCCACGTCGACCAGCGCCAGCGCGAGGAACGCGCGCACCGCGTCCTCCAGCGCCGCCGCCTCCCCGTCGACCGGCGCGGACAGCTCGGTCGACAGCAACGCCACCGCCTCGTCCGCCGCCCCGAGGTTGCGCAGCGAGCTGGCCAGCTGGATCGTCGCCCGCCGGCGGCGTAGTCCGGTCAGCCCGGCCGCGAGCGCCGACCGGTACAGCGGCACCGCCCGGTCCGGGTGCCCGGTCGAGTCCCACGCCGAGGCCCGCTCGAAGTCGGCGACCGCCGGCGGGGCGTCCGCGACGATCGCGTCGATCAGCGCCCGCAACTCGTCCTGCTCGTACGAGTCGATCGCGGCCCAGGCGGCGGCGAGCCGGTCCTCGTCCATGCCGGAACGGTCCTCGTCCATCACGGGACCACCGGCTCGTCCACCGGCCACGCCGGCAGCCCGTCGATCCCGTCCATCACCGAAGCCACGGGACATGACGGTATGCCTGCGCCCGTTCCTGTGCCTTCGCTATTGTTCGCCCGACGGGCGCCGGGTCGCGCCGAGCCACCCGCTTCCCCGCCGCGGATCCTTGTCCCGGCCGGGCAGTGCAGCCGGCCCGGCGCCCCCGTGACTCACCAGCCGGACTGCCGCGCCCGTGCCTCGTAGAGCAGCACCGATGCCGACACCGAGACGTTGAGCGAGTCGGCCGAGCCGAGCATCGGCACCGCGACCCGTTCGAAGCCGTGCTCGTACCAGCCCGGCGAGATCCCGTACCGCTCCGAGCCCACCACCAGCGCCACCCGCCCCGAGTAGTCCACCGACCGGTACGGCGTGGCGTCGTCGGTGTCGGCCAGCAGCACCCGGAAGCCGGCCGAGCCCAGCCAGCGCACCGCGTCGGCCGCCGACGCGAACTCCACCGACGGCACCGTGAGCACCGTCCCCTGCGATCCGCGGAACACCTTCGGGTGGGTGAGCCGGGTCCGCCGGTTGGTGAGCACCAGCGCGTCGGCCCGGACCGCGTCCAGGGTCCGGATCAGCGTCCCGAGGTTGCCGGGGATCTCCACCGCGTCCGCGACCAGCACCAGTGCCGATGGGCGGAACTCGAGCAGGTCCGGGGTGAGCTGCGGCAGCCGTACCACCGACAGCAGCCCGTCCGGCTGGCCGCGCTCGCCGATCCGCTCCAGCGTCTTGGTCGAGACCCGGTACGCCGCGTCGGCCCGGTCGGCGAGCTGTTCCGCCCGCTGGCCGGCCTCGGTGGAGTGAGCCAGCTCCGGACACCACAGGAACGTGCGTACGGACACGCCGGCGGACAGGACGAGCCGCTGCGCCCACAGCCCCTCGGCCACCAGCAGCCGCTCCCGGTTCGGCGCGCTGTTGTGCTGGATGTCGAGCACCTGTTTGACCCGCGGGTGGGACAGGCCGATCTGCTGCAGCTCCACAGCGGCAGTCTGCCCTCGCTCGATCACGCGAGCGTCCAGTGCCGCTCCGATGACGCTATGTGATCGATCGGGTGGTCATGGGCGTTCTCTCCGGGCAACTGTCCGTAGATGACACCAAGTGACCATGGTCCTGCCCGGGTGGCGGCGGCGACAGTGTGGGAGTGGAGCTGACCGCGGTGGCGATCGGTGCGGCCATGCTGGTCGCAGCCGTGGTCGTGCTCGTCTACGCGCGGCGGTTCGCCGAGCGGGGCTACGAGAAGCAGGAGCGATACCGGAGCCAGCTGTTCGACGCCGAGCTGTCCGCGCTCACCCGGCTGCAGGAGGCGAGCCGGATCCGGGAGGACCTGGTCGCCTCGGTCTCGCACGAGTTCCGCACCCCGCTCACTGCGATCCGAGGCAGCGCGGCGACGCTGGCCGCGCGTGGCGACCGGATCCCGCCGGAGACGCGCGACACGCTGCTGCGCGGGATCGTCGAGCACGCCGACCGCCTGAACAACCTGCTCGAGGACATGCTGCTGGCCGCCTCGGCCAGACCGGCGCCGGAGTCCGGCGCGGTCGCCGACGTGACCGCGGCGCTGTCCTCGTTCCGGCTGGGGCAGGCGCGCCCGCCGGTGGTGCTGGAGGTCGCACCCGGCCTGGCCGCGTACGTCGACGCGGTCAGCCTCGATCAGGTGGTACAGGCGCTCGCCGACCACGTGCGGGTCGAGGCGCGCCGGGACCGGCCGGTGACGCTGCGGGCGGATCGCAGCGGCGGCGAGGTGGTCGTCGACCTGCTCTACGGCGGCGCCCACAGCGACAGCGAGCTGCGCGACCTGTTCGAACCGTTCGGGTCGCGCGAGTCGGCGGAGACCGGGCGGCCGACGACGCTGGCCCTGTACGTGGTGCGCCGGCTGGTCGAGGCGCACGGCGGGCGGGCAGCGGCGGGCCGCGAGGGCGACCAGCTGTGGGTGCGGATCGCGCTGCGCTCGCTGCGGCCGACGGCGGACCTGCCGGTCTGCAGTCCGGCCTGAGCCCAGCGGCCGTACCGGCGGCGCACCGCCTAAGGTGGGCGCGTGAAGGCGGATCCCGAGGTCCAGCGGCGGCTGCTCGACCTGCAGGCGCGCGACTCCGCGCTGGCGCGGCTGGAGCACCGCCGGCGCACGCTGCCCGAGCTGGCGGTGGTCGCCGACGCGGACGCCCGGCTTGCCGCGCTGCGCGACGACGTGGTTCGGGCCGAGACCGAGGTGGGTGACCTCGACCGGGAGCTGCGCCGGCTGGAGGACGACGTCGACCAGGTGCGCCGGCGCGCGGAGCGGGACCAGCAGCGGATGCTGTCCGGGGCGGTGCCGGCCAAGGAGCTGGAGAGCCTGCAGCACGAGGTCGAGACGCTCACCCGGCGGCAGTCCGACCTGGAGGACACCGAGCTCGAGGTGATGGAGCGGCGCGAGGACGCCGAGTCCCGCGCCGGCGCGGTGCGCGCCGACGTGGAGAAGCTGACCACGACCCGGTCCGAGGCCGAGCAGGCAAGGGACAAGGCGTTCGCCGAGATCGACGCCGAGGCCGCCACCGACACCGAGGTCAGGGCCGGGCTGGCCGGCCAACTGCCGGCCGACCTGATGGCCCTGTACGAGAAGGTCCGCGCGGCCTCCGGCGGCGTCGGCGCGGCGATGCTCCGGCAGCGGCGGTGCGAGGGCTGCCGGCTCGAGTTGATGGGCGCCGAGCTGCGCGCGGCCCAGGCGGCACCGCCGGACGAGGTGCTGCGCTGCGAGAACTGCCGCCGGATTCTCGTCCGCACGCCCGAGTCCGGTCTGTGAGCCGCCGGCTGGTCGTCGAGGCCGACGGCGGTTCGCGCGGCAACCCGGGTCCGGCCGGCTACGGCGCGGTGGTCCGGGATGCCGACTCCGGCGAGGTGCTGGCCGAGCGGGCCGCGTCGCTCGGGCGGACCACCAACAACGTGGCGGAATACAACGGGTTGCTCGCCGGGCTGCGCGCGGCGGCCGAGCTCGACCCGGCCTCGGTCGCGGTCCGGATGGACTCGAAGCTCGTGGTCGAGCAGATGTCCGGCCGCTGGCGGGTGAAGCACCCCGACCTGCAGCCGCTGCACTCCGAGGGCCGGGCGCTGGCGGCGGCGCTGCCTTCGGTCACCTTCGAGTGGATCCCGCGCGAGCGCAACGCGTACGCGGACCGGCTGGCGAACGAGGCGATGGACGCCGCCGCCGAGGGTCGCGTGTGGACGGCCCGGTCGGAGGCCGGTCCCGCGGATCCGGGCGAGGCGGCCGGCGCGCCGAAGGGCGACGACGGCTACCTGGCCGACACCTCCGCGCCGACCCGGATGGTGCTGGTCCGGCACGGCAGCACCGAGCTGTCCGGGCTGCGCTACAGCGGACGGATCGACCCCGAGCTCAACGCGAAGGGGCTGGCCCAGGCGCAGGCGCTGGCCGCCCGGCTGGCCCCGCTCGCCGTCGAGCGGCCGGTCGTGGTCAGCTCGCCGCTGCAGCGCGCGGTCGCGACCGCCACCGCGATCGCCGACGCGCTCGGCACGTCGGTGCGGACCGACGACGGGCTGCTGGAGACCGACTTCGGCGAGTGGGAGGGACGCACGTTCGCCGAGGTCAAGCAGCGCTGGAAGGCCGAGCGGAAGGCCTGGCGGACCGACAGCTCGGTCGCGCCGCCCGGCGGCGAGAGCGTCGACCAGGTGGCCCGGCGGGTGCGGGGGGCGCGGGACCGGCTGGTCGCGGCGAACCCTGGTGGCACCGTGATCGCGGTCTCGCACGTGACCCCGATCAAGCTGCTGCTCTGCGCGGCGCTGGCCGCGCCGACGTCCTCGGTGTTCCGGATGCACCTCGACACCGCGAGCGTGTCCACTGTGGACTGGTATCCGGACCGGGTGCCGCTGCTCCGGCTGTTCAACGACACAGCGCACCTACGTTGAATGCATCGCGTCAGGGGCCCTCGCACCGCGTCCCGGCGCCCAGACGACGACCGGCGGCGTTGTCGTCGCGTCCGATACAACCCCGGTATCGGCCGCTCCTCCGCCTTGCCGGACGCCGCCTGGATCACCGGGCCACGGCACGAAACCCCTAACGCGACGCATACGCCCGGACGAACAGCAGCACCGAGACCGCGATCCCGACCCCGACGACGATCCGGCGCAGCAGCGCGTCGTCGAGCCGCCGGGCCAGCAGGCCGCCGCCTAACCCGCCGATCATCGCCGCCGGCGCGATGATCGCCACCGCGACCCAGTCCACCGGCCCGAATACGCCGAACACGAGCACGGTGACGCTGGCGACGACCAGCTGCAGGACGGTCTTGAGCCCGTTGAGCTTCCGCAGCCGCTCCGGCACGGTCAGCGCCAGCGTGCCGAGAATGATCACGCCGAGCGCGCCGCCGAAGTAGCCGCCGTACACGGATGAGATGCCGATCGCCGGATAGAGCACTTTCTTGTTCGCGTGCGTCACCTCGCGCTGAGCGAAGACGATGCGGGACACCCGCGACTGCGCGGCGAGCATCAGACTCGCCAGCAGCACGAGAAAGGGCACCAGGATGTCGAACGCGCCTTCCGGCGTGGAGAGGAGCAGTACGCAGCCGACCGCGGTGCCGAGCGCGGAGATCACGCTCAGCGTGGTCAACCGCCGTCGCTCGCCGTCGAGCTGGTCGCGGAACCCGGCGACGCCGCCGACGTACCCGGGCCAGAGCGCGACCGAGTTCGTCACGTTCGCCGCGAGCGTGCCGTAGCCCGCTGCGACGAGCGCGGGGAACAGCAGCAGCGAGCCGCCGCCGGCCACCGCGTTGACTCCGCCGGCGAGCAGACCGGCACCGGCCGTGAGGAAGGCGTCCGCGGTCTGCACTCCGGTATTCTCCCCGGTACGGCGGACGAGCCGGGCGGGCGGTCGCGTCGGGGTGCGTGCATCCCGACGAGGAACGTCCGGGCTCCACAGGGCAGGGTGGTTGGCAACACCAACCCGGGGTGACCCGCGGGACAGTGCCACAGAAAACAGACCGCCGCCCCACGCTTCGGCGCGGGGCGGTAAGGGTGAAACGGTGGTGTAAGAGACCACCAGCGCCCGGGGTGACCCGGGCGGCTCGGTAAACCCCACCCGGAGCAAGGTCAAGAGGGGCGGGCAACCGCCCTGCGCAGGCGTTCGAGGGTGACCCGCCCGAGCCTGCGGGTGGACCGCTGGAGCCTGCCGGCGACGGCAGGCCTAGATGGATGGCCGCCGGCCGGGGCAGTGCCGCAAGGCGCCCCGACCACAGAACCCGGCGTACAGCCCGACTCGTCCGTCACCACCATCTTTGACCTGGACGTTTTGCCGTCACCGCCTACCGGCGTCGGCGGCCTCGTGCGTGGCTCAGAGTTCGATCATCTGCATCTGGGAGTCGTTGTGCTGGCCGCCCTCGGCCCGGGTGAGCTGGCCCCGACGCGCCCGCAGCAAGGTTTGCGTGGCCGGTCAGGGTGTGGTGGCGTAGGGCTTGGCCCAGTCCTGGAGGGCGGCCAGGAACGCCGGGTCGACCGGCGCGCCGTTCGCCGGGGTGCCCGCCGGGTTGAGGTCGTGGTCGAGACCGGTGAGGGTCTGCAGCCCGGGTCCGGTGGCGCCCGCGCCGGTCAGGGCGTCGACCAGCGGCCGGATCGTGGACGGCGGGACGTTGGTGTCGGCGGTGCCGACGGTGACCAGGACCCGCGTGCCGGTGGGCAGTTTGGCGGCGGACGCGGGCACGTCGATCATGTCGGCGGCGCGGCTGTACCGGGCGTTGGCCGGCGACACGATCACCGAGTTCAGCAGGCTGGTGATGTCCGGCAGCAGGCCGGACAGATCGACCGGCTGCCCGGCCCGGAACGCGGCGACCGCCCGGCGGACGAGCTGCGCGTTGCGCCGGGCGGTGTCGGCGGTGATGGCGCCTTGGGTCACCCGGGCATCGAGGGACTCGTTGATCTGCAGAGTCAGCAGGTCGAGGAGCCGCTCGTCCTGGGGCTCCACCAGCGCGAGCCCGGCCGGGTGCGGTGACACCGTCTCGGCCACGAGGATCGCGTACATGCCACCCTCGCTGTGTCCGACCACCAGCAACCGTTGCCGGTCGGTCGCCGGCTGCTGGTACAGCAGTTTGTATCCGTCGTCGGCCTGCTGGAGGAAGGCGTTCGGATCGCTCGATCCCGGGTCGGAGGCGAACCGGCCGGCGCCGGTTTTCCCGGCGAAGTACTTGTCGAAGCGCAGGCTGATGATGCCCTGCTGGGCCAGCGCCGCGGCGATCTGCTTGAGCGTGTTCGGGGTGTGGTCCGGCAACTGGTTGCCGTTGCGGTCCGTCGGGCCGCTGCCGGCCAGCAGCAGCGCCGCAGCCAGGTGCTGGCCGGTGCGGTGAGCAGGCACCTGCAACGTCCCGTACGTGGTCGTGCCGTCGACGTCGAACGACACCTCGGTGGTGCTGGCCGCGACCTGACCGGGGGGAGCCGGAGCCGGTCCCGGTGAGGCGCAAGCGGTCAGGCAGCCGCAGTAGGCCAGAGCCGCACACAGCACGGTCGCCGCGGCCGGAGGCCGTAGAGTACGCACCTGTCTCACCTTCCGCGCGAGCCGGCACTGACCGACACAGGCACCGCAATTTACCCCGATCGACATCGAGGAGGGGCGATGGAAGGGATCATCGGCGACCGGATCCTGCGCTGCTCCGACGGCCACCTGTTCGTGTCCGGCGAGGGTGCCCGGCTGTTCATGTCCGTGCACCTGGGGCCGAAGCGGTTCCTCCGCTGCCCGGTGGACCGGAGATGGCGGATCGCTGGCAACGTCGACTCCGCCGACCTGACCGAACAGGAGATCGAGCAAGCCCGCGAGTACCGGGCCTGACGGCCTCGTCCGTCGGCCGACTTTCCTGCAGTCGGTGACCTCGTTGGGCCGAGCGACCGCACCAGATCGGCGGGACCGCGCTGCCCCTGCCGCACCCGACGCGTGCAGCCGCCGACCTGTTCGGCTGGAAGATCGCCTCCGAGGGCGCCTTCCCGGGTTACACCTTCATCGACACCGGAGTCGAGGGCGGCACCTACGTCGCGGCCGACAGTGCCGCCGCGCAACGGGTCGGTGGTCGAGCTCGACCGGGACTCGCCTCGTACGAGGACTTCGAGAGGATCGCAGCGGGTCCGCGATCGGGTCGGATCACCAGAGCGATGGATTGGCCGGTGGGCGGCTCGGTATGGCTCGGTGGCCCGGTGCCAGCGCCGCCGTGCGGTGCCGCTTCCGTCGACCGGCACACTGGACGGGTGGCGACGCTCGGCACCACGGTGACCGCACGCGAGTCCGAGGTCTTGGCGCTCCTCGGCGAGCAGCTGACGAACGCGCAGATCGCCGAGGCCCTCTCCATCTCGGTTCGTACCGTGGAGAGCCACGTCGCCGCCCTGCTGCGCAAGCATCAGATGCCGGATCGGCGCAGCCTGGCCCGGCTCGTCGCTGGCGCCGGGGGTGCACCGGCGCACGGGTCGCTGCCGACTCCGGCGACCGCGTTTCTCGGCCGGGTCACCGAACGCACCGCGCTCGCGGAGGCCCTGGCCGGGCATCGACTCGTGACCGCGGTCGGCCCGGGCGGGGTCGGCAAGACCCGGCTCGCGATCAGCGTCGCGGCCGACCTGGCTGAGCAGCGGCCGGACGGCGCGTGGTTCGTCGATCTCGTGCGGTTGACGGACCCCGCCGCGGTGATCGCGGCCGTGGCCGAAGCAGTGGGCGCGCCCGAGCGGCTGGTGGCATCGCCGGAGGCGGCATTGGTCGCCTCGCTGGCCAGGCGTGACGGGGTGCTCGTGCTGGACAACTGCGAGCACCTGTTCGACGCGGTCCGCGAGTGCGTCGACCTGGTGGTCAGCGGCTGCCCGAGAGTCACGGTCCTGGCGACGAGCCGAACCCGGCTGATGCTCCCGTACGAGCGGGTCTACGCCGTCCCCGGGTTGTCGGTCACGGAGGACGGCGGGGATGCGGTCGCGCTGTTCATGGCCCGCGCCGGCGAGGCGGCGGGCGGGGCGACCGCGCCGGACAAGCGCCGCGCAGCGGCCCTGTGTCGGGAACTGGACGGCATGGCTCTGGCGATCGAGCTGGCCGCGTCCCGCTACCCGACGCTGGGGTTGGACGGGCTGGAGGCCGGTATGCGCGAGCGGCTGCGGTTCCTCACCGTCGGCGGCGGCAACGCGGCCGACCGGCACCGGGCCCTGCGCGACACGATCGGCTGGAGTCATGACCTGCTCACTCCCGCGAACCAGGCGCTCTTACGCGGTGTCGCCGTCTTCGCATCCTGGTTCGACGTCGCCGCTGTGCATGCCGTCGCCACTCCTGCGCGGAGCCAAGCGGACGTCGCCGATGGGCTGTCGCGGCTCGCCGACAACAGCCTGCTCATCGTCGACTGCGGCGATCCGACTCGTTATCGACTGCTGGAGACGATCCGGCAGTACGCCGCCGAGCGGCTGGAGGCCAACGGCGAGCAGGAGGCAGTCCGGGACCGGCACGAGCAGTGGTGCCGCGCTGAGATGGTGGCGCTCGGTGCAGCTCGCCCCGGTCCCGGCTGGTGCGCCCGCTTCGATCGGGTTGCCGACGACGTACGCGCCGCCCTGCTCTGGTCGGCCGCCGACGATCGGCTGCACAGCAGAGCCGCGGCGCTCGCCAGTGACTTCGCCGACGTGCTCTTCCTCCGCGGCCGCCCGACCGAGGCTCAACTGCGCTACGAGCAGGCCGCTGCCTTGGCGCCCTCGTCAGTTGATCGGATCCGTTTCCTGCGCCTCGCCGGCGGCGCGGCGGCGAGCCGCTATGCCGGCAACGACACGCTGCGACTTCTGCGCGCCGCTGCCGACGCTGCGCTCGAGATCGGAGACCGTGCCGGCGCGACCGGCGACCTGGCGTGGATGTCGATCTATCTGGACAGGCAACCCGGGATCATGGCGGAGGCCCGCCCTGGAGAGGCTGCTGTGCTGCGCGAGGACGCTGGTCGAGTCTCCGACGAGTCGGTCCGGTCCGCGGCGGCGATCGCCACCGCACGAGCATGGAGCACCGACTACCGCGATCCACGTGCTCTCGACCTTGCACACCGGGCGGTCCAACTGGCCGGCGACGCGGGCGACGGTGCGCTGGAATGCGCCGCCCTCGACTATGTCTGCACTGTCCATCAGGACGCGGACCAGCCGCGAGAGGCGGGATCGGTCATCGAACGCCGCCTGCAGCTCATCCGCGCCCTGCCCACCGGTGCCGGGACCGGATTCGAAGTCGTGGACACGTTGCAGATGGCCTGCGACATCCAGATCACGCTTGGCGACCTTGCCGCTTCCGGCGAGTACGCCGATCTGCTCGCCGGCCTGCCCTTCTTCCGCGATGAGCACCTCGGCATCGTGCGGCGGATGATCGTCGACGCCCTCGCCGGCCGTTTCGACGAGGTGATCCGTAACGCGGAACGGTTCCGGATCGGCTGGGAGAGCGGCGGACGCCAGGCCGCCGCCGGCCTGGCCAAGGGAGCGTACGCGGCGGCGATGGTCCACGGCATGCTCGGCGACGACGAGCAGCGCGCGCTGTGGCGGCAGATCACGCTCGACCTCGGCGTCACGGCTGAACGTCTCGACGGCGTTGCGACCGGTTGGGCGCCCACCTTCGATGCGCTGCTCGCCCTCCATCAGGGCGCTCCGGACGCCGCACTCGGCCGGCTCAGCGCCGGCCTCGACGATCCGCAGGTTTGGATGTGCCCAGCCATCGACTGGCGACCCTGGTTTGCCGCCCTTCGGATGGAAGCCGCCGCACTCGCCCACCACGACGACGCACTGACCGGGATCGACCGCGCTCGACATGCTTCCCGCGACAATCCCGTCGCCTCCACCCTCATCGAGCGCGCCACCGCGATCGCCGCGGGCGACCTGAGCGGCGTCGAGAGCCTCGCGGCGACCTTCGCGACACTGGGCTGCCCGTACCAGGAGGCCCGCACCCGCAGTCTCGCCCGCATGAGTCCGCACGACGACCTGCTCTGACGCGACGCGGGGTCCGCCGTGGTCGGGTTCGTGGAGAGTGGGTTCTCCATGCCGTCTCCAAGGACCGGGCGGCGGGCGGCGGCAGCCTTTCCGGCATGAGCGGGTGCGAGAGCGACGTCGTCGTCGTGGGTGCGCGGTGCGCCGGTGCGGCCACCGCGATGCTGCTCGGCCGCCTGGGCTACCGGGTGACCGTGGTCGAGCGGGGACGCATCCCCAGCGACACGCTCTCGACGCACGGGCTCGCCCGCGGTGGCGTCGTGCAGCTGGCGAAGTGGGGCCTGCTGGACGCGGTCCTCGCCAGCGGCGCGCCGGCGATCCGGCAGGTGGTGTTCCGGGCCGGTGACGTCGAGGAGATCCGTACGGTCAAGCCGCGGGCCGGCGTCGACCACCTGGTCGCACCGCGGCGCTACGTCCTCGACCGCATCCTCGCCGACGCCGCGACCGCTGCCGGTGCGACGGTCCACACCGGATTGACCGCGACGGGCGTCATCCGCGCGGACGACGGCCGGGTGCGCGGAGTGCTGGCGCGGACGGCCGACGGCACCGCCGCACGGCTGCCGGCGACGGTGGTCGTCGGTGCCGACGGCGTGCGGTCGCGGCTGGCCGAGGTGCTGGGGGCGGCGGTGCGCGAGCGGCACCCGACCGACAGTGCCGCGTTCTACACGTACGTGGGAGGGCTGCCCTGGCCCGCCGTCGAGTTCCACGTCGGTGAGTTCGCCGACGGCCGGGTCGGCTACGCCGGCGTCTTCCCCACCCACCACGGCCAGGCCTGCGTCTGGGTGTGCTGCCCGGTGGCGAGGGTCCGCGGCCTCCGCGGCGGGGTGGCGGAGCCGTTCCTTCGCCTGCTGGCGCAGGTGTCACCGACGCTGGCGGCGCGGGCCCGCACCGGGCAGGTCTCCCTGCCGGTGCGCGGCACGATGCGGCTGCCCAACCACGTCCGCACGGCCACCGGGCCCGGCTGGGCGCTCGTCGGGGATGCGGGCTATCACCGCGACCCGATCACCGGGCACGGCATCACCGACGCATTCCGCGACTCCGAACTGGTGACCCGCGCCATCGACGACCATCTGCGCGGCCGCGCCCCCGACCTGTCAGCGTACGAGACCGCCCGCGACCGCGCGTTGCGGGAGACGTTCGACCTCACCTGCGCGATGAGCCGCTACCCGGGACTCGAGGAGTTCGTCGCGCTGCAGAAGCGGCTCAGCCGCGCCCTGGAAGTGGAGGCGGACCAACTCGCCTCGACGCACGTGCCCGCGGTCGCCTGAGGCGGCCACGTACGAAAGGAGCACCCCATGTCCATCAACGGTGTGGACACCCAGACGCTGTTCGCCACGATCGACGCGGTGAAGGCGCAGCCGGAGCTGGCGAAGTTCCAGTTCCGGGCGAGCAACCGGTGGATCAGCGGCACGCACAACCGAAGCTCGATCGGCGGCTACTACGGCGCCACCCAGGAGTTCACCCGGGCGACCGAGCACCGGTACGACGCGGACCACCCGCCGGTGCTCACCGGCACCGACGAAGGTCCCACCCCGGTCGAGTTCCTCCTGCACGCCCTGGCCGCCTGCCTCACCAGCGGGCTGGCCAACATCGCGGCCGCGCGCGGGATCCCGCTGACCGAGGTGACGTCCACAGTGGAGGGTGACATCGACCTGCGCGGCATCCTCGGCCTCGATCCCGGGGTACGCAACGGTTTCGAGGGCATCCGGGTCAACTTCGCGGTCCGCGGCGAGGGCAGTCCGGAGCAGCTCCAGGGCCTGGTCGCCCAGTCGCGGGCGCGGTCGGCCGTCTTCGACATGCTGACCAACGGCGTGCCGGTGACGGTGGAGGCCAAGGTCGGCTGACCGTCACCTGGCCCGCGCCGGCAGGGCGAGCCGATAGGCATCGTCGCCGACGGGCTCGAGCGGCAGGCCGGACCCGCCCACCAGGTCGTGCACGGTCGCGGACACCAGCAGCTGTCCAGGTGCCGCCCGGTCGGCCAGGCCGAGTGCCGCCTCGACGCCCGGGCCGTCGACCAGCGGCCCGGTTCTCGGCACCTCGGCGATCTGCAGGCCCAACCGCAGGCCGCTGCCCTGCCGGCCGCTCAGGAGGAGTTGCGCGTCGCGGATGGCCGCGGCCGGCCCGTCGTACACGACCACGGCGCGCCCGTCCGGAGTGACCGCGGTGCGGCCGCCGGACAGCGACCCGGCGACCGCACCGGCGCCGGCCACGGCGAGGACCGCGCCGAGCGCACGCGGCGGTGCCGGCGGCCGCCCCAGGTCGGCGAGGAACCGCTCCACCTGGTCGAGAATCTGGTTCGCGTCGACGGCGACAAAGTGGTCCGCGCCGGACAGCTCGACGAAACGGGCGCCGGAGATGTGCTCGGCCAGGAAGCGGCCCTCGTCGACGCGGCTGTCCTGGTCGCCCCGGCGATGCAGGACGACCGTCGGCACCCGTACCGAGCCGAGCGCGTTGCGGACGTCGATCAACGAGTTCATCGCGATCAGCGCGCGTACGGTCGACGGGGTCGCCGCGGCGCGAGCGCGCTGCCCCCACCAGTGGGCCATGGCGTCGTCGGCCGACGGGCACATGGCGCGCATGTCCGCCTCCCAGCTCCACTCCACGGCCAGCCGCTCGATGTACTCCCGGCGCTGCTCGGCGGTGTGTGCCCACGGGTATCCGTCGGTGCGCACCCGCCTGGCGTACGTGCCGTAGAGGACGAGGCCCTCCACCCGTTCCGGGTGCATGGCCGCCATCAAGATCGACATCGGCCCACCCTCCGAGTACCCGAACAGGACGGCACGCTCGGAGCCGGCCGCGTCCATCACGGACAGCACGTCGTGCATCCGGGTCTCCAGGTCCGGCAGGTCGTTCGGCCGGTCGGACATGCCGGTGCCGCGCTTGTCGAAGCGGATCAGCCGGCCGAGGGTGCCCAGCCGGTCGAGGAAGGCCGCGTGCCGCGGGTCGCCCCAGTCGAGCTCCAGATGGGAGACGAAGCCCGGCACCAGCACGATGTCCCGGTCCCCGCGGCCGGTGACCTGGTAGGCGATCTGCAGGTCGTCGCTGAGCGCGTAGTGGACCGGCGCGGATCGGGCGGCCGGCGCGGGTTCCGCCTCGCGGGCCGGGCCGACGAACCGGTAGCCGTGCCCGTGGACGGTACGGATGAGCCGCTGGTCCTGCCCGTTGTCGCCGATCGCCTGGCGGGCCTGCTTGATCCGGCTGGTGACCGCGGTCTCGCTGACGAACCGCCCGCCCCAGACGGTGTCCATCAGCTCTTCCTTGGCGACCACCCGGTCGCGGTGCTCGACCAGGTAGGCGAGCACCTCGAAGACCTGCGGCTCGACCGGCACCCGCACGCCGGCTCGCCGCAGCTCGACCTGTGCCAGGTCGAGCTCCAGGTCTTCGAACGCGACGATCACGGCTCGGTGCCGACCAGTGCGTCCGCCTCGATCTCGACGAGGAGCGCGGGATCGATGAGACGGCTGACCTCCACCATGGAGGTGGCCGGCCGGACCGAGCCGAAGACCTCGCCGTGCACGCGACCGACCTCCGCCCAGCGTCCGATGTCGGTGACGAACATCCGGGTGCGCACCACGTCCTCGAGGCGCGCGCCCACCTGATCCAGCGCCACCGCGATCCTGCGCAGCGCCTCGCGCGTCTGCGCCTCCATGTCGTCGCCGCCGATCGCGCCGCCACCCTCGGCAGCCGCGGTCGTGCCGGACACCGAGACCCACTGCCCGACCCGTACGGCGCGGGAGTAGCCGACGACGCCGTCCCACACCGTGCCGGCCGGCACCAGCCGTCGCTGCGTCATCGCCCTATCGTGGCCCAGTCGGGGCGCGAGCGGCACCGTCGGCTCATCCGCGCTTCTGTTCCGGAGGAGCGCGGTGGTTGGGACACTCGTCCGGAGTGCTGACCGTCGCGGCGGCGAGGAGCGGACGATGGCGCAGGACGTGAACGCGGCACCGAAGCTGCAGCGCAAGGCGTACGAGCGGGAGCTGTTCCGGCTGCAGAGCGAGCTCGTGATCATGCAGGAGTGGGTCAAGGCCGCCGGCGCCCGGCTGGTCGTGATCTTCGAGGGCCGGGACGCGGCGGGCAAGGGCGGCGCGATCCGGCGTATCACCGAATACCTCAACCCGCGGGTCGCGCGGATCGTCGCGCTGCCGGCACCGACCGAGCGGCAGCGCGGCCAGTGGTACTTCCAGCGCTACGTCGAGCACCTGCCGGCCCCCGGCGAGATCGTCCTGTTCGACCGGAGCTGGTACAACCGGGCCGGCGTCGAGTGGGTGATGGGCTTCTGCACGAAGCAGGAGCACCAGCGGTTCCTGCAGCAGGCACCGATCTTCGAGCGGTTGCTGGTCGAGGACGGCATCCTGCTGCGCAAGTACTGGTTCTCGGTCAGCGATGCCGAGCAGGAGCGCCGGTTCGAGTCCCGGCTCGAGGATCCGATGCGGCAGTGGAAGCTGTCCCCGATGGACCTGGAGTCGGTCAGCCGCTGGGAGGACTACTCCCGGGCCAAGGACGAGATGTTCGTGCACACCGACATGCCCGAGGCGCCCTGGTACGTCGTCGAGGGCGACGACAAGCGCAGCGCGCGGATCAACATGATCGCGCACCTGCTCTCGACCGTCCCCTACACGCCGGTCCCGAAGTCGGCGTTGAGGCTGCCCGATCGGCCGCCGTCGAGCGGATACCGGCGCACGCCGCGGGACATGCAGATCTACGTTCCGAACCACGCCGCGACCGTCGCCGGGCAGCGCTGACCCCGGCCGGTCCCGGGTCCTGGCGGCTGGTCCGCCCGCCCGGACTCCGGTCGGGCCGCCACGACACGGCGGCCACGACACCGCCACCACGAGAACCGCCGCTTCGGGGTGCCGGTCGAGCGAAGCCGTCCTGCCCGCCCACCTCGTCGGGCTCGTCGTCCCGGGCGTCTTCCTGCGGGACCGCCCCGTCGTCGACCGGCTGCGGACGATCGCGTTCGCACTGCTGACGCCGTTGTTCCTTCTCCGCGCCGGCCCGCTGGTGTCCCCGCCGGAGCTCGTCACCGGCGCCGGCGTGATCCTCGTGCTGTTCCTGGTCGAGCTGCCACGAAGATCGGCGGTCCGCGGACGCTCGTGCAGCACCTGCCGGCGCGGCAGACTGGGGCGGTGCGACTCGCCGATCTCGAGGTGCCCGACACTGCCGCGACCCGGGCCGCCAGGGAGGTGCTGCGCCGGTACGCGGGGGACGCCCTCGTCAACCACGCGGTGCGCTCGGCGGTCTTCGCGGCCGCGTACGGGCGGCTGACCGGCGTGGACTACGACCCGGAGCTGCTGCAGGTGGCCGGCCTGCTGCACGACCTCGGGCTGGAGCCGGCGTTCGACAACCACCAGCTGCCGTTCGAGCTCGCCGGCGGCGAGCTGGCGTGGGTGTTCGGCGCCGGGCTCGGTTGGCCGGCGTGGCGCCGGCAGCGGCTGGCGGACGTCATCGCCCGGCACATGTGGCACGACGTGGACCCCGCGTTCGACCCGGAGGGCCACCTGCTGGAGCGGGCGACCAGCCTGGACATCTCCGGTCGCCGGCTGGACGAGTGGCCGGCGCCGCTGCGGGCCGACGTGCTGGCGGCGTGGCCCCGGCTGGACCTGGCCGAGCGGTTCACCGCATGCTTCGCCGACCAGGCCGCCCGCAAGCCCGACAGCGCGGCGGCCGCGGCGATGCGCTCGGGTCTGGGTGAGCGCATCGCCGCGAACCCGCTGAAGGGCTGAGTCAGCCCTTCGGGACCTGGGAGAACCGGATGTGGTTGCCGGACGGGTCGGCGAACGCGCAGTCGCGCACCCCGTACGGCTGGTCGATCGGCTCCTGGTAGACCTCGACGCCCTTGGCGCGCAGTTGCTCGAACGTCGCGTCGACGTCGGGGGTGACGAAGATGAGGCCCGGCATGATGCCCTTGCGGGTCACCTCGATCGCGGAGTCGATGTCGGCCGGGGTGCTGCCGGGACCGCCCGGCAGCAGCAGGCCGATCTCGAGGTCGGGCTGGCTCGGGGTGCCGACGGTCAGCCAGCGCATGCCGCCGAAGTCGACGTCGTTGCGCACCTCGAGGCCGAGGACGTCGCGGTAGAACGCCAGCGCGGCGTCCTGGTCGTGGACGGCGAGGAAGCAGTGGGTAACGGTGAGTTCCATGGCGTCGAGCCTGCCGGAGCCGGCGCCGGGAACGCTTCTCCAAACGTGCTCAGTGCCGCAGCGGCCGGCTCAGCTGCTTGGCGAAGCAGGCGGGGACGGCGGCGAGCGCCCGGTGGTCGCGGGCCCGGTAGGCGCTCGGCGTCTCACCGACCAGCTCGGTGAACCGGGCGCTGAACGAGCCGAGCGACGTGCAGCCGACCGTCATGCAGACCTCGGTCACCGACAGGTCGCCGCGCCGCAGCAGGGCCTTCGCCCGCTCGATCCGCCGGGTCATCAGGTAGCTGTACGGGCTCTCCCCGTACGCGGCCCGGAACTGGCGGGTGAAGTGCGACGGCGACATCAGCGCCACCCGGGACAGCGCGGCGACGTCGAGCGGCTGGGCGTAGTCGCGGTCCATCGCGTCCCGGGCCCGGCGCAGCAGGACGAGGTCCTCCGGCTCCACCACGGGACCAAGCATCCCAGAAACTGTCGGACGCCAGGACTAGGAAGACGTCATGACGATCACGTTCGACCGCATGCTGGAGCTGATCGACGGCCGCAGCGCCGCGTTCCGCTCCGCGCTCGCCGGCGCGCTCGACGAGCGGGTCCCCGGCTGCCCCGACTGGACCGGTCGCGACCTGCTCACCCACCTCGGCGAGGTGCAGCGCAGCTGGGCCGCGATCGTCTCGGCCGGCGACCCCGACACGCCGCCCGATTGGGACGCGGTGCCCGAGCGAACCCCCACCGGCGACCTGCTCGACTGGTCGGAGCGGTCCACCGGAGCGCTGCTCGACGCGCTGCGGGCGGCCGGCCCCGACCGGCCGGTGTGGTCGTGGTGGGGCCCGACGACCGCCGGCCGGGTCGCTCGCCACCAGGTCCAGGAGGCCGGCGTGCACGGCTGGGACGCCGACGACACGGTCGGCCGGGCCGGCGAGCTGCAGCCGGTCGATCTGGCCGCCGACGGGGTCGGCGAGTTCCTCGAGGTCTGCGTGCCGACCGCGGGCGGCTGGCCGCACGACCCGGTCACCGTCGGGCTCACCACCACCGACGTGCCGGGCGCTGAGTGGCGGGTCGTGCTCGGGCCCGGCGGCGGTCGGCTGGAGCCGGGGCCGGCGGCCGGCAACACCGTGCTCGGCGGGTCGGCGAGCGACCTGGTGCTGGCGCTGTACGGTCGGCGTCCGGTGGACAGCCTTGCGGTGACCGGGGACCAGGAGGTGGCCCGGCGGTTCGTGGGCTGGTTCGACACCGAGTGAGGACGGAGGGGCCCGGTGCCGACGCGGCGGCTGACCGTACGGGCGCCGCTGCGCTTCGACGCGGTGCGGGCCGAGCTGGACGTGCCGCCGGAGTTCCCGGCCGAGGTGCTGGCCGAGGCGCACCGGGCCTCGGCGGCGCCGGCGCTGCCGGACCACGACGCGACCGACGTGCCGCTGGTCACGGTCGACCCGCCGGGCAGCCGCGACCTCGACCAGGCAGTGCATGTGGCCGGCCGGGCCGGCGGCGGGTTCCGGGTCAGCTACGCGATCGCCGACGTCGCCGCGTTCGTCCGGCCCGGCGGCGCTGTCGACACCGAGGCCCGCCGGCGCACCCAGACCCTTTACAGCCCCGACCTGCGCACTCCGCTGCACCCGCCGGCGCTCGGCGAGGGCGCGGCCAGCCTGCTGCCGGACCAGGTCCGCCCGGCCGTGCTGTGGCGGATCGACCTGGACGCGGCCGGCGAGTTCGCGGCGGTCGACGTGCGCCGGGCGCTGGTGCGCAGCCGCGCCCAGCTGGACTATCCGGGGCTGCAGGCGGCCGTCGACTCGGGGACCGCGCCGGAACCGGTGGCGCTGCTGCCCCGCGTCGGCGAGCTGCGGACCGCGCTCGCCCGGGCCCGGCACGCCACCGAGCTGGAGGTGCCCGAGCAGGAGGTGCTGCCCGCCGACGGCGGCGGCTGGACCGTGCGGTTCCGCCGGCAGCTGCCGGTCGAGCGGTGGAATGCGCAGGTCTCGCTGCTCACCGGCGCGTGCGCGGCCCGGCTGATGCTCGACGCCGGCGTCGGCCTGCTGCGCACGCTGCCCCCGCCGCGGCCGGAGGACGTTGCCGCGCTGCGCCGGCTCGCCCCGGCGCTCGGGGTCGACTGGCCGGCCGGGGCGGAGCCCGGGGACGTGATCTCCGCGCTCGACGGGGCGACGCCGGGGCAGGCGGCGTTCCTGGAGCACGCGGCGGTGCTGCTGCGCGGAGCCGCGTACACGCCGGTGGACGGGGCGCCGCCGGCCGACCCGCTGCACCACGCCGTCGGCCTGCCGTACGCGCACGTCACCGCGCCGATCCGGCGGTTGGTCGACCGGTTCGGCAGCGAGGTCTGCGTGGCGGTCGGCGCCGGAGCGGCGGTGCCCGACTGGGCCCGGGCCGCGCTGCCCGAGCTGCCGGCGCTGATGACCGCGGGCGGCCGGCTGGCCGGTGCGCTGGAGCGGGCCGTGGTGGACGCCACCGAGGCCTGGCTGCTGACCGGCCAGGAGGGCCGGGACTTCCCGGCCGTGGTGCTCGACGCCGGCAAGGACAAGGGCACGGTCGTGCTCGACGCTCCCGCCGTCCGGGCCACCTGCACCGGCGCCGGCCTGCCGGTGGGGGAGCGGATCGCGGCGCGGCTGGCGGAGGCCGACCAGGCCAGGCGAGTGGTCCGCTTCACCCACGCACCGGGCGGCCCGGACGAGGCCGGTCGCGTAGGTTCGGCTGGTCAGTGACCGACCCCCGCGAGGAGTTGCCGTGCCGGACGTCAAGGAGCTGACCATCGGCGTGCTCGGCGGCACCGGTCCGCTCGGCGGGGGGCTGGCCCGGCGGTTCGCGGCGGCCGGGCTGACCGTGGTGGTCGGCTCCCGGGACGCGGCGAAGGGCGCCCGGATCGCCGACGAGATCCGTGCCGACGTCCCGGGTGGCGCCGTCGCCGGCACCGACAACGCGGGCGCGGCCGAGCAGGCCGACGTGCTCGTCGTCGCCGTCCCGTACGAGGGGCACGCCGAGCTGCTGCGCGGGCTGGCCGGGCTGCTGGCCGGGAAGATCGTCGTGGACGCGGTGAACCCGCTCGGCTTCGACAAGCAGGGGCCGTATCCGCTGGCGGTCGCGGCGGGCAGCGCCGCCCAGGAAGCGGCCGCGCTGCTGCCGGACAGCCGGGTCACCGCCGCGTTCCACCACGTGAGCGCGCCGCTGCTGAACGACCTGTCGGTGCCCGAGCTTGCCCTGGACGTGCTGGTGCTCGGCGAGGGCGAGGACCGGGAGGCGACCGAGGTCGTGCAGGCGCTGGCCGAGCTGATCCCGGGCATGCGCGGCGTCTACGCCGGCCGGCTGCGCAACGCCGGCCAGGTCGAGGCGTTCACCGCGAACCTCATCGCGATCAACCGCCGCTACAAGGCCCACTCGGGGATCCGCGTCACCGATGTCTGATCCCAGCAGCGGCGGTCCCGGCAGCGGCGGTCCCGGTAGCGGCGGTCCCGGTAGCGGCGGTCCCGGCAGCGACGACCTCGGTACGCGGGTCGCGGTGCGCCGGGTCGCGCGGGTGGTCTCGCTGGTGCCGTCGCTGACCGAGTCGGTGGCCGCGACCGCGCCCGGGCTGCTGGTCGGTGCGACCGACTACTGCACCCACCCGGCCGACCTGGACGTGGCCCGGGTCGGCGGGTCGAAGTACCCCGACCTGGACCGGGTGCGGGCGCTGCGGCCTGACCTCGTGCTGGCCAATGCGGAGGAGAATCAACTCTCCGACATCGAGACGCTGCGCGCCGACGGGGTCGCGGTCTGGGTGACCGGTCCGACGACCCTGGCCGGCGCGTTCGTCAGCTTGCGCCGGATGCTCGCGGCGTGCGGGATCCCGGATCAGCCGGCGTGGCTGGACGAAGCGCGCCGGGCCTGGTCGTCCACGTACGACGGGTCGCCGCCGAGCCGGACCGCGGTCGTGCCCATCTGGCGCCGGCCGTGGATGGTGCTCGGCGCCGGCACGTTCGCCGGCGACGTGCTGCGCCGGCTCGGGATCGCCAACGCGTACGGGGCCGGGACCGAGCGCTACCCGCGGGTGCGGGTGGCGGAGATCCGCCGCAGCGGCGCGGACCTGGTCGTGCTGCCGGACGAGCCGTACGCGTTCTCCGCCACCGATGGTCCGGAGGCGTTCCCCGACCTCGACGTCGCGCTGGTCAGCGGCCGGCACCTGACCTGGTACGGCCCGTCCCTGGTCGAGGCGAGGGACCTGCTGGAGCGGCAGCTCGCGGCCGCCCGTCGCGGCAGCGGGTAGCCTCACCCGCCGATGCACTCCGCACCCGAGCGATCCTCGCGCCGTCCGCTGCTGGTGGCGCTGCTGGTAGTGCTGGTGCTGGCCGGGGCGGCCGTCGCGGTCGCGCTGACCCGCGGCGGGGGACCGGACCCGGCACCGGCCGCGGCCGGCTCGAGCGCGCCGGCGGTGGCCGGGAACCTCGCCGGTTCCGCCCGCACCGCCCCGAGCCCGACCGGGTCCCCGAGCCCGACGCCGGACTGCGGCAGCTGGGGTTGCCCGCTCCAGCAGCGCCTCGCCGCCGCGGCCCGGCGGGTACCCACCGAACCGGGGCAGCTCGGGGTCACCGTGCTGGACCGGCGCACCGGCGCGGTCTGGGAGGCCGGCACCGCGGGCCACCTCATGTGGGCCAGCTCCACCCCGAAGCTCGCGCTCGCCACCTCGCTGCTGGAGCGGTCCCGAGCCGGCGAGATCACCCTGGACGCGACCGCGCGGCAGCAGATGGCGGCGATGCTGGCGGTCTCCGACGACGACGCCGCCGACGCGCTGTGGGACCGGTACGGCGGCGCCTCGCTGCTGGCACGCTTCCGCGACCGGTACGGGATGACCGGGGCGACGTTCGTGGCCGGCTTCCCGCAGCGGTGGGGGTTCATCAAGGTCTCCACCCGGGACCTGCGCCGGCTCATGACGTACGTGCTGACCCGGACCGACCCGGCCGACCGCGCCTACCTGGTGGAGGCGATGCGGACCACCGGCCCGATCCAGCACTGGGGCGTCTGGGCGGCCGGTGCGGCGCAGCGGCCGGGGGCCAAGGACGGCTGGTCGGTCGAGCTGGACGCCGGGGCCAAGCACTGGTGCACCAGCTCGGTCGGGTTCGCCGGCGACGGCGAGCGGTACGTGGTGGCGGTGATGGACGACCTGCCGCCGAGCGCCGGGATCGCGGCCGGCGTGCATGCGGTCAGCGACGTGGTCGCCACGATCTTCGGCGCGCACACCCCCGCCGCGGTCACCGTCCCCGACGAGTCGACCGGGCGGTAGGGCGTGCCTGTCCGCCATCTGGCGGCGCGGACCGACGCCCAGGCGACGACCGGCCGCGTTGTCGGGGCTCGACCGATACAAGCCCGGTATCGGCCGACCCCTCCGCCTTGCCGGACGCCGCCTGGACGCCGTCCGCATCCACCGACGGCGGACAGTAACGCGCTAGGTCCGCAGGTATGAGGCGCCGTTGAGGTCGAGGATCGCGCCGGACGCCCACTCCGCCTCGGCCGAGGCGAGGTAGAGCACCGCCGCGGCCACCTCGTCGGCCCGGGCAACCCGGTCGAACGGGCTCTGCGCCCGGATCTCCGCACCGCGCGGTTTCTTCAACCACTGGTTGCCCATGTCGGTCTCGATGAAGCCGGGCGCGACCGTCGACACCGCGATGCCCTCTGCCCCGAGCGCCACCGCCAGCGACTGGCCGAGCGCGTTGAGCCCGGCCTTGGACGCCCCGTACGCCGGCTGCTCCGGCTCGCCCCGGAACGCGCCGCGGGAGGAGACGTTGACGATCCGGCCGGCGTCCGAGCGGCGCAGGAACGGCAGTGCGCAGAACGTGACGTTCGCGGTGCCGAGCAGGTTGACCTCGACCGTGCGCCGCCAGGCCCCCTGCCACTGCTCGTAGGTCACCTCACCGATCGGATGCGGCTGGATCGACGCGGCGTTGTTGACCAGCACGTCGATCCCGCCCAGCCCGGTCGCGGCGTCGGCGACGAACCCGGCGACCCCATCGGGATCGGCGAGGTCGCCCTGCACGACCACGTGCCCGTCGCCGTCGAGCAGGCCGATCGTCTCCACCGCGAGCGCGGCCGAGTCGCGGTGGTGCACCGCGACCCGGTCCCCGGCGGCGGCGAAGGCCGCCGCGACCGCCCGCCCGACACCTCGCGACGCACCCGTCACCAGCACCGCTCGTCCCGCCACGGCGCGACCGTACCGGTCAGTTGTACGAGTGCTCCGGTCCCGGGTAGACGCCGGTGCGGACTTCGCGGGCGAACGTGTCCACCGCGTCCTGCAGGGTGCCGCGCAGGTCGGCGTACCTCTTCACGAACCGCGGCATCGGGCCGCCGCGGAGCCCGGCCATGTCCTGCCAGACCAGCACCTGCGCGTCGCAGTCCGGCCCGGCGCCGATGCCGATGGTCGGGATCATCAGCTCGCCGGTGATCCGCTTGGCCGTGTCCGCCGGCACCATCTCCAGCACCACCGCGAAGGCGCCGGCCGCCTGCAGCGCCACCGCGTCGGCGAATACCTGGTCGCCCGCGGAGCCCCGGCCCTGCACCCGGTAGCCACCGAGCGCGTGCTCGCGCTGCGGGGTGAAGCCGATGTGTGCCATCACCGGGATGCCGGCCCCGGTCAACGCGGCGACCTGCGGGGCGACCCCGGCGCCGCCCTCCAGCTTCACTGCGTGCGCGCCGGTCTCCTTCATGAATCGCACCGCCGTGTCCAGCGCCCGCTGCGGGCCGGCCTCGTACGAGCCGAAGGGCATGTCGGCGACCACCAGCGCCCGGCTGGTCGACCGGACCACGGTGCGCACCAGCGGCAGCAGCTCCTCGACCGTGACCCGCAGCGTCGACTCGTAGCCGTAGACGTTGTTGGCGGCCGAGTCACCGACCAGCAGCACCGGGATCCCGGCCTGGTCGAAGATCTCCGCGGCGTACTGGTCGTAGGCGGTCAGCATCGGCCACCGCTCGCCGCGGCGCTTGGCGTCGGCCAGGTGGTGGGTGCGCACCCGCCGGCCGGCCGGGCCGCCGTAGAGAGTGGGTTCGGTCATCGGGCACCGTCCTTCCTCGAGGCCCGCGCCATCGCGGGTCCCCGGGTCGTTACCGGTCAGGGTGACACGGCTGGCCTACCCTCGCGCCGTGGTATCCGTCACGGTGGAGCGCCTCGACACGCCGCGCGGGGAGCTGGTGCTGCGCCGGGACGGCGAGCACCACGAGATCGTCAGCAACGGGACGTTCCTGATGGACACCCGGGACGGGCGGTCCGAGCGGGAGCTGGTGCGGGCGGCGGTCGCCGGCCCCGGCGCCCGGATGCTGATCGGCGGGCTCGGGGTCGGCTTCTCGCTGGCCGAGGCGCTCACCCTCGACCCGGTCGCGGTGACCGTCGTCGAGATCGAGCCGGCCGTGGTCCGCTGGAACCGCGCGCATCTCGGCCGGGCCGGGCTGCTCGACGACCCGCGGGTCACCGTGGTCATCGACGACCTGGCCGCCTTCCTGACCCGCGACCGGCAGCGCTACGACGTGATCTGCCTCGACGTGGACAACGGTCCGGAATGGACGGTCACAGTGGACAACGCGGCCCTGTACGGGGATCTCGGACTGTCCGCAGTGGACCGTCGGCTCGCTCCCGGCGGCGCGCTGGCGATCTGGAGCGCGCACCGGTCGGCGGGCTTCGAGGGGCGCCTGCGCGCCCGCTACCGCACGGTCGAAACCCGCGAGATCAGGGTCGCCCGCGGTGAGCCGGACGTGGTCTGGGTCGCCCGCGGTCCGCGCCCTCACCCCGCGCCCCGCCGGTGAGCCGGACCGGCATCTCCTGCTCGGCTTACGCCTCTGCTCGGCTCGGTTGCGCAGAGACGTAGTCCGGACGGCGCATCTCTTGCCCGGAGGCTACGTCTCTGCTTCGCGGGGTGGCGCAGGAGACGTAGTCGCGGCGACTAGGAACCCTCGATCCGGAGCGGGGTCTGGTCGGGCGGATCGGCCGGCCCGCCCGAGCTCGGCTCCGGGTGCGGGCGCACCGCCTCCGGCGGCGCAGTCTCCCGCCAGCGCGAGCTGATCGGCAGCCGGCGGTCCCGGCCGAACGCCTTGAGCGAGATCTTCGGACCCGGCGGGTATTGCCGGCGCTTGTATTCGGCCCGGTCCACCAGCCGGATCACCTGCTCGACCAGCGTCGGGTCGTGTCCGGCCGCGACCAGCCCGGCCCAGCCGAGGTCCCGGTCGACGTAGTCGGCCAGCACCGCGTCGAGCACGTCGTAGCGCGGCAGCGAGTCGGTGTCCAGCTGCCCCGGCCGCAGCTCGGCCGACGGCGGCTTGGTGATCGTGTTCTCCGGGATCGGCGGCGTCTCGCCGCGCTTGTCCGCGTCCGCGTTGCGCCACCGAGCCAGCTTCCAGACCAGCGTCTTCGGCACGTCCTTGATCGGCGCGAACCCGCCGACGCTGTCGCCGTAGAGGGTCGAGTAGCCGACCGCGAGCTCGGTCTTGTTGCCGGTCGCCAGCACCAGATGACCGTCCTGGTTGGACAGTCCCATGAGGAGGGTGCCGCGGACCCGCGCCTGCAGGTTCTCCTCGGCCAGCCCGGTCAGCGTCACCGATGACAGGTATGCGTCCACCATCGGCGCGATCGGCACGGTGCGGAAGTCGATGCCGAGCCGGCCGGCCAGGTCGGCGGCGTCGCTCCTGGAGTGCTCGGACGAGTACGACGAGGGCATCGAGACGCCGTGCACCGCGTCCGCCCCGAGTGCGTCGGCGGCGACCGCGGCGGTCACCGCGGAGTCGACGCCGCCGGACAGTCCGAGGATGACCGAGTGGAAGCCGTTCTTGCGGACGTAGTCGCGGGTCCCGGTGACCAGCGCCTGCCAGACCTCCTCCTCGTCGACCAGCCGGTCCGCGCCCGGAGCGCCGGCCGCCGGCACCGCCTCCCGGCGCGGGCGCGGCTGGTCCGAGACCACGTGCCGCTCCACGGTCATCCCGAGCACCGGCCCGGTCACGGTGCCGCGGTCGCCGGGCAGCTCGAGGTCACGGACCACCAGCAGCTCGGTGTACTGCGGGGCCCGGGAGAGCACGGTGCCGTCCGGCGTGACGATCAGCGAGTCGCCGTCGTAGACCAGCTCGTCCTGGGCGCCGACCATGTTGACGTACGCGATGGTGGCGCCGGCCTCCGCCGCCCGCCGGGCCGTCAGCGGCAGCCGCACGTCGTCCTTGTTCCGCTCGTACGGGGAGCCGTTGATGCAGCTGATCAGGCCGACCTCGGCCCTGGCTGCGACCGCGAACGGGCCGCCGTCCTGCCAGAGGTCCTCGCAGATCGTCAGCCCCACGTCGACGCCGCGAATCCGGGCGACCACGAACCGGTCGCCGGGCACGAAGTAGCGCGCCTCGTCGAAGACGCCGTAGTTGGGCAGGTGGTGCTTGAAGTAGGTGGCCGCGACCTCGCCGCGGTAGAGCACGGCGCAGGCGTTGCGCGGGCCGCCGGCCGAGTCGACGTAGCCGACGATCACCGCGAGCTCGCCGAGACCGGCGTCGGCGAGGGTCCGGGCCAGCTCGTCCCGGGCCCGGACGCTGGCCGATCGGAACGACTCCCGGAACACCAGGTCCTCCGGCGGGTAGCCGGTCAGCGCCAGCTCGGGGAACAGCACCAGGTCGGCATCGGCGTCGGCGGCGGCACGGGACCACGTCAGCACGGTCTCCGCGTTGCCGGCGAGGTCGCCGACGGTCGTGTCCACCTGAGCCAGGGCGATCCGCAGCTGCGCCATACCTCCAGTGTCCCGCCTCGCCGTGGCGGCCGACCAGGCGAGGCCCGCGTGGCCGGCCTGACCACGCGGCTGAGAGCCGCGCGCCTCGCCCGCGGTGCTGCCACGCTGAGGTATCGCCGGCCGCGCGATCGGCCCGGTCGGCGATCGTCGGATCAGCGGAGGCGATGGCCATGCGACGCGACGCGGTGCGGGAGTATGTCCGGGGTTCGCTGTGGGTGTTGCCGACCGCGTCCGTGCTGGTCGCGCTCGCCGTCGGCGGTGTGCTCTCGCTGGTCCGGCTGCCGCGGGGAGCGCCGCTGGCGTTCCAGGGGACCGCGGACGACGCCCGCACCCTGCTGATCGGGATCACCAGCACCATGGTCACGGTCATCGCGCTGGTGCTCGGCCTGACCGTGGTCGCGCTGCAGCTGTCGTCGACCCAGTTCTCTCCGCGGCTGCTGCGAAACTTCCTGCGTGACCGGCCGAACCAGCTGGTGCTGAGCTCGTTCGTCGCGACCTTCGCGTACGCGGCCGCGGGCCTCTACACCGTCGGCGTCTCGGCCGGTCAGCGTACCGGTGACTACCCGCGGCTGGCGGTGACCGGCGCGATGGCGCTGCTGTTCGTGTCTCTCGGCCTCCTGGTCTACTTCGCCGACCATCTCGCGCATTCGATCCAGGTCGACTCGATCATGCGGGTGGCGCGGATGCAGACGCTCGAGGTGATCGATGACACCCTGCTCGGCGGCGGTCAGGAGCCCGTACCGGCCCCGGACGACGCGGTGCCCGTCGCGGCGCAGCGGTCGGGCTATCTGCAGGCGGTGAATGTGGCCGGTCTGCTGGAGTGGGCCGGCCGGACCCGGGCCTGCCTCCGACTGCACCTTCGGGTCGGCCAGCACGTGGTGGCCGGGACGACGCTGGCCTGGGTGTGGCCGGCGTCCGCGGACGATCCGTGGCCCGACCGGGAGGCCGCTGCGCTGGTGGTCGACCGGGACGTGCGGATCGGGCTGGAGCGCACCTTCGAGCAGGACGCCGCCTTCGGGATCCGGCAGCTCGTCGACATGGCCTGCAAGGCGATGTCGCCGGCGGTCAACGACCCGTACACCGCGGTCCAGGCGATCAACAACATCTCGGTGATCTTCAACCGGCTGGCGACCCGCCCGCTGGGTGACTACGTCGCTCGCGACGGCGCCGGAGCCACCGTCGTGGTTCCCGGCCGGGGATTCGCCGACTACCTGGAGACGATGTGCGGGCTGATCCGCCGCTACGGTGCCCGCGAGCCGACCGTGGCGCAGGCCCTGCTGAGGCTGCTCCTCGACTGCTCGGCCATGGTCGGCGACGACCCCGAGCGGAGGTCGGCCATCGGCGCGCAGGCCCGCCTGATCGTCGCCGAGGCCGACCGGCAGGTCGCGGAACCGGCCGACCTGACCGTCATCCATGCCGAAGCCAGGCCGCTGGTCGGCGCACCGACGGACCACCGCTGAGTCGTCGTGGTCACCGCCGGCCGCGCCATACTGCTGGCATGCGACGGCGGGTGGTGGCGGCCGGAGCGGCGCTCGCGGTCCTGGCCGGCGGCTGCTCCGCAGCGGCAACGGCCGGCTCCGGCGCTCCCGAGGCCGGCCCGCCGCCGGCGAGCAGCGCGCACGAGCACGCCGGGCCGACCGGGTCGAGCGCGCCGCTGGCGGTGGGGGAGCGGTCGACCACCCTGACCGTGCCGAGCGCGTACACGCCGCGGCCGCCGGACGGCGGCACCGACGAATACCGCTGCTTCCTCGTCGACCCCGGGCTGCGGGCGCCGGCGTTCCTCACCGGCAGCCAGTTCCGGCCGGGCAACGTCGAGATCGTGCACCACGCGATCGTCTTCCGGGTCGCGGCGGGCGACGTACCGGCCGCGCGGCAACTGGACGCGAGTGACCCAGGCGAGGGCTGGACCTGCTTCGGCGGCACCGGCATCGGCGGCGACGACCCGGGCAGCGCGCTCGCCGACGACTGGGTGGCGGCCTGGGCGCCGGGCGGTCTCGGCGAGGAGCGCACCCCGGCCCGCACCGGCTACCTGCTGCAGCCCGGCGCCCAGCTGGTGCTGCAGGTCCACTACAACCTGCTCAACCGGCCGGCCGGGTCCAGCGATCGGCCCGGCATCCGGCTGCGGCTGGCGCCGGGCACCGCGGCGCTCACCCCGCTGCGGACGGAGCTGCTACCGGCGCCGGTCGAGCTGCCCTGCCCCGACGGCAGCACCGCCGGCCTCTGCGACCGGACCCTGGCCGTGCTCGACGTGGCCCGCCGGTTCGGGCCGGCCGCCGGCGCCACCGTCGCCGGGCTCACGCTGCTCTGCCGGCCGGACGCCCGCCCCGCGCCAGGCCCGACCCAGAGCTGCGACCACCGGGTCACCGAGCCCGGCCGGGTGTACGCGCTGGCCGGGCACATGCACCTGCTCGGCACCAGGATCACCGTGCAGCTGAACCCGGGCCGGCCGGGCGCCCGCACGCTGCTGGACGTGAACCCGTACAACTTCCACGACCAGCGCAGTGTGCCGCTGCCGCGGCCGGTCGCGATCAGGACCGGCGACGTGCTGCGGGTGACCTGCACCCACGACGCCGGCCTGCGCCCGCACGTGCTGCCCGGCGTGCCGCCGCGCTACGTGGTCTGGGGCGACGGCACCACCGACGAGATGTGCCTCGGGATCGTGATCAGGGACTAGGGACGGGGACGCCGGTGATCTCCACCGGCGGAGCGGTCGGGTCGAGCTCCTCGGCCTGGGACACGCCGGCCGGGGTCAGCACGTCCGTCGCCTTCGGCGCGGAGTTCGGGTCGATCGAGCAGATCGGGCTGCTGCTACCCGGTGCGCAGAGCCCGAACAGGAAGTCCTGCGGCGTGGGAGCAAAGCCGCGGGCCTGGTCGGGGGAGAACCCGTCCTGGCCGTGCAGCACGACGGTGAACTTCCAGCCCGGGCCCGGGGTGCCGAACGCGGCGACCGGGACGATCATCGTGATGAACCCGGAGGCCTGGCTGGCCTGCACCGACACCGTGCCGAGCGGCGTGCCGGCCGCGTCGACGAACACCGGGTCGGCGAATCCCTGCACCTCGATCCGCCGGGTCCAGGCGGAGTCTGCCGCGATCGAGTAGTTCCGGGACGGGAACGCCGCGGCCGTGGACGTGGCCCCGCTCGGCGTGTGCACGTAGAGGTCGAGCAGCTGGGCGCCGATCGGGGAGCCGAACGTCGGCGACAGGTCGCGGATCTTGGCCCGTAGCAGCACGTTGTCACCGTCGACGATCACCTGGAACCGTTGCAGGTCGAAGGCACCCGGCTTGAAGTTGTCGGACGTCGGGTACGCGTACGTGCCCGGGCCGTTGTCGTCCCCGTCCGGGTCGGTCACGTCGAGCACCGTCGTGCCGGTGATGAACTCGCTGATCACCGTCCGGCGCGCGTAACCGGTCGCGTTGCCCTTCGTGGCCGCGATCGTGATCACCGAGGTGCCGAACGGCGCCGGCACGGTCGCCGAGAACGCCCCGCTCGCGGACGCCTGCACGGTCGTGACGGTGGTCGCGCCGCCGGTGTCGGTCGCGGTCGACTGGATGTCGACCGTCGCGCCCGGCGCGGTCGTGCCGGTCACCGTCACGTCCGGGGTGGTCACGGTCGTCCCGTC
>DATBFW010000209.1:0-15912 GCA_036558285.1 Mycobacteriales bacterium
CACTATCGGGGATTCCCGTGCACCCGGGGTCCCCGGAAGGGAGGCACGCGATGGGGCGTGTCGAGGGCAAGGTCGCGTTCGTCACCGGGGCCGCCCGCGGCCAGGGACGCAGCCACGCGGTCCGACTGGCCGAGGAGGGCGCCGACATCATCGCGGTCGACGTGCCCGGTGACTACGACACCGTCGGATACCCGATGGGCACCGAGCAGGAGCTGGCCGAGACGGTCAAGGCCGTCGAGGCGCTCGACCGGCGGATCGTCGCCACCAAGGCCGACGTACGCGACCTCGCCGCGCTGAAGTCGGCGGTGGACGACGGCGTCGCGCAGCTCGGCCGGCTCGACGTCGTCTGCGCCAACGCCGGCATCTGCACCGTGCAGACCTGGGACGAGGTGAGCCCGCAGGTCTGGCAGGACACGCTGGACACCAACCTGACCGGCGTGTGGAACACGTTCGTCGCCGCGGTGCCGCACCTGATCGCCTCCGGTGGCGGGTCGATCATCGCCACCAGCTCGACCGCGGGCATCAAGGGCCTGCCGTTCCTCGCGCCGTACGTGGCCGCGAAGCACGGCGTGGTCGGCATCTCCCGCACGATGGCCAACGAGCTGGCCAAGCACCGGATCCGGGTCAACACCGTGCACCCCACCGGCGTGGACACGCCGATGGTGGCCGGGCTCGGCGGGCTCGACCCGATCCTCAACAAGGACCCGGAGCTCGGACCGATCTTCATGAACACCTACCCGGTCGAGATGGTCGACGCGCGCGACATCAGCAACGCCGTGCTGTGGCTGGCCTCGGACGAGTCCCGCTACGTCACCGGGCTCGAGCTGACCGTCGACGCCGGCAACACGATCCGCTAGGGAGGGCAGCGAACAGATGGGACGAGTGGACGGGAAGGTCGCCTTCGTCACCGGTGCGGCCCGCGGTCAGGGCCGCAGCCACGCCATCCGGCTGGCACAGGAGGGCGCTGACATCGTCGCGGTCGACCTGTGCGAGCAGATCGCGACCGTCGAATACCCGATGGCGACGCCCGAGGACCTGGCCGAGACGGTCAAGGAGGTCGAGGCGCTCGACCGGCGGATCGTGGCCAAGCAGGCCGACGTGCGCGACCAGGCGGCGCTCAGGGCCGTCCTCGACGAGGGCGTCGCGCAGCTCGGCGGCGTCGACATCGTGCTCGCCAACGCCGGGATCGCCCCGATGGGCGCGGAGAACGAGGACCGGGTCGCGTCCTGGCAGGACGTCGTCGACGTGAACCTCACCGGCGTCTGGAACACCGTCGAGGTCGCCGTGCCGCGGCTGGTCGAGCAGGGCCGCGGCGGCGCGATCGTGCTCACCAGCTCGACCGCCGGGCTCAAGGGCATCGGCGGCGACTCCGGCGGCGGCCTCGGCTACACCGCGAGCAAGCACGGCGTCGTCGGCCTCATGCGCGCGTACGCGACGAACCTCGCCCAGCACAACATCAGGGTCAACTCGGTGCACCCCACCGGCGTGAACACGCCGATGGTGGTCAACGAGGTGATGCAGCGGTTCCTGGAGCAGGACCCGTCGGTGGCCGGGGCGATGGCCAACCTGCTGCCGGTCGAGCTGGTCGAGCCGGTCGACATCAGCAACGCGATCCTCTGGCTCGTGTCCGACGAGGCCCGCTACGTGACCGGCGTGACGCTGCCCGTCGACGCCGGCTTCACCACGAAGTGAGGAGCTGACGATGGGACGGGTCGAGGGCAAGGTCGCGTTCGTCACGGGCGCCGCCCGCGGCCAGGGTCGCAGCCACGCGATCCGGCTGGCCGAGGAGGGCGCCGACATCATCGCGGTCGACCTGTGCAGGCAGATCGACTCGGTGCCGTACCCGATGTCCACATCGGACGACCTGGCCGAGACGATCAAGCGGGTCGAGGCGCTCGACCGCCGGATCGTCGCGTCCGAGACCGACGTGCGGGACGGCGCCGCGCTGCGGGCCGCGGTCGACGAGGGGGTCGCCCAGCTCGGCCGGCTCGACATCGTCGCGGCGAACGCCGGCATCGCCAGCACCGCCGACGGCACCGTCGGGCTGTCCGACCAGGAATGGCAGGACATGGTCGACGTCAACCTCACCGGCGTCTGGCAGACCTGCAAGGCGGCCGTGCCGCACCTCCTCCAGGGCGGGCGGGGCGGCTCGATGATCCTCACCAGCTCGGCCGCGGGGCTGATGGCCTACCCGAACATCGGGCACTACGTCGCGGCCAAGCACGGCGTGGTGGGGCTGATGAAGACGCTGGCGCTGGAGCTGGCGCCGCACAACATCCGGGTGAACAGCCTGCATCCCACCCAGGTCGACACTCCGATGATCATGAACGAGACGATCTACCGGCTGTTCATGCCCGACCAGGAGCACCCCGCGGCGGAGGCGTTCGCGGCGGCGTCCCAGGAGATGAACGCGCTGCCGATCCCGTGGGTGGAGGCGGTCGACATCAGCAACGCGCTGGTGTTCCTGGCCTCGGACGAGGCGCGCTACATCACCGGTGTGACCCTGCCGGTCGACGCCGGCGCGATCATCAAGTCGAGGTAGGGGTCCGGTGGCAGAAGTTGCGTCGAAGGCCGCGGTCAGGTGAGCGACCCGACGATGTCCACTGTGGAGGATCTCGGGCAGATCCGGGACCGGGTGGCCCGGCACCTCGTCGGCCGGGAGCGCGAGCTCGAGCTCGTGCTCTCGGCCGTGGGGGCCGGTCGGGACATCGTGCTGGAAGGGCCGCCCGGGACGAGCAAGACCACGCTGCTGCGGGCGATCACCACCGAGTGGGGCATCCCGCTACTGTTCGTCGAGGGCAACGCGGACCTCACCCCGTCCCGGCTGATCGGCCACCACAACCCGGCCCGGGTGCTGCGCGAGGACTACAGCGCCGAGAACTTCGTGCCCGGCCCGCTGGTGGAGGCGATGCGGGAGGGTGGGTTCCTCTACATCGAGGAGTTCAACCGGGCGCCGGACGACACCCTGAACACGCTGCTCACCGCGATTGCCGAGCGGCAGGTCACGGTCCCGCGAGTGGGCACCACGACTGCCAAGCCGACGTTCCGGGTGATCGCCTCGATGAACCCGTACGACAACGTCGGCACGGTCCGGCTGTCCACCAGCATTTCCGACCGGCTCTGCCGGCTGTCCGTGGACTACCAGGACGACGCGGCCGAGCGCGGCATCGTCGTGCTGCGCACCGGACTGTCCATGGCGGACCGTCTGGTGGCGGACGCGGTCGCGGTGACCAGGGCGACCCGGGTGCACCCGGACGTCCGGCAGGGCTCGAGCGTCCGCGGCGCGATCGACGCCGCGCTGATCGCCACCGAGGTGTCCGAGCTGCGCGGCGTGTCCGGCCGGGACGACGAGCGCTACCCGCAGGTCGTCTTCGACGCGATGACCGTCGCGCTGTCCGGGCGGATCCAGCTGGACGAGGCGGCCGAGACGACGCCGGAGCTGGTGCTGCGGCAGATCTGGGAGGACCACTTCCTGCTCGGACCGCACACCGCCGAGCCGGGTTGAAGAGAGGTGCCGGCCGACTCGCCGGTACGCCGACCCCGCGAAGGCGGGCCGGTCCGGTCCGCGCGGCCGCTGCGGCGCCGGCCCAAGCAGCTGGAGCAGGCGCCGGACCTGTACGAGCCCGGTCGCGGCGGCGGGCTGGTCCTCAGTGGACGGTCCGACCGCGGCGGGCCGATGCCGCCCGGGCGCAGCGGCTCGACCACCGAACACACCGACGAGCAGGCCGAGCTGGTCACGGCGCCGACCGACGCGGCGATCGACCCCGAGGTCCGGGCGAGGGCCCGGCAGATCGCGTCCCGGCTCGCCGTACCGCGGCCGCGCCGGGACCCGGCGGCGGCGCGAGGCCCCGGCGAGATCCTCAGCCTGCCGTACCGGGGCGGGTCGGACGACATCGACCTCGACCGCACGATCGAGGTGCTCACCGAACGTCCGGTGCCCGAGGAGGAGGACATCGTCGTCCGGGAGCAGGTCCGCACCCGGCGCGCGGTCGTGCTCGCCGTCGACGTCTCCGGTTCCATGCGCGGCGAGCGGATCCGCACCGCCGCCGCGACCGTCGGCGCGCTGGCGGGCGAGCTGCGGCGGGACGACCTCGCGGTGGTCGCATTCTGGTCCGACGCGGCCGTGCTGCTCCGGCTGGGCACGCCGGTGCGGCCGCTGCAGCTGCTCGACGAGCTGCTCGCGATCCCCGCCCGCGGGCTGACCAACCTCGGCTTCCCGCTCCAGGTCGCCGCCCGCGAGCTGGGCCGCCGGTCCACCCGGGACGCCAGGGTGGTGCTGCTGTCCGACTGCGTGCACAACGCCGGGCCCGACCCGCGACCGTTCGCCGCCCGGCTGCCGCGGCTGGACGTGCTGCTCGACACCGTCGGCGAGCACGACCTCGAGCTCGGCCGGGAGCTGGCCGCGGCCGGGCGCGGGCGGCTGCTGCGGGTGCGACACCATCGGGACGTGGCCCCGGCGCTGAGCCGGGTGTTCGCGGCCTGAGGTCCGAGATCCAGGAAAGGAACGAGCGACGATGGCGAATCCCTGGTTCGAGACGGTCGCGGAGGCACAGCGGCGGGCGAGGAAACGGCTGCCAGCCTCGGTCTACAAGGCTCTGGTCGCCGGCTCCGAGCGCGGGGTCACGCTGCGGGACAACGTCAATGCGTTCTCCGAGCTCGGCCTGGCCCCGCACGTGGTCGGGCTGCACGCCGAGCGGGACATGTCCACGACCGTGCTGGGGCAGGACCTCGCGCTGCCGGTGATCTGCTCCCCCACCGGCGTGCAGGCCGTGCACCCGGACGGCGAGGTGGCGGTGGCCCGCGCGGCCGCGAACCGCGGCACCGCGGTGGGGTTGTCCTCGTTCGGCTCGAAGCCGATCGAGGAGGTCGTCGCGGCCAACCCGAAGACGTTCTTCCAGGTCTACTGGGCCGGGTCGAAGGACGACATCCTGGCGAGGGTGGAGCGGGCGAAGCGGGCCGGCGCGGTCGGGCTCATCGCCACGCTCGACTGGTCGTTCTCCAACGGCCGGGACTGGGGCTCGCCGGCGATCCCGGAGGCGATGAACCTCAAGACCATGGTCCGGTACGGGCCGCAGGCGATCGTCCGACCGCACTGGTTCTACACCTGGGCCAGGACGCTGCGGCCGCCGGACCTCACCGTGCCGAACATGGCCGTGGCCGGACGGCCGGTGCCGACGTTCTTCGGCGCGTACGGGGAGTGGATGGGCACCGCGCTGCCCACCTGGCAGGACGTCGCCTGGCTGCGCGAGCAGTGGGGCGGGCCGTTCCTGCTCAAGGGCGTCATGCGGGTCGACGACGCGAAGCGGGCGGTCGACGCCGGGGTGAGCGCGATCTCGGTGTCGAACCACGGCGGTAACAACCTCGACGGCACCCCGGCCACGATCCGGGCCCTGCCGGCCGTGGTGGACGCGGTCAGCGGCCAGATCGAGGTGCTGCTCGACGGCGGCGTCCGGCGCGGGTCGGACGTGGTCAAGGCCGTCGCGATGGGCGCCCGCGCGGTGCTGATCGGCCGCGCGTACCTGTGGGGGCTGGCCGCCAACGGGCAGGCCGGGGTGGAGAACGTGCTGGACATCCTGCGGTCCGGGATCGACTCCGGGCTGCTCGGGCTCGGCCACTCGACGCTCAAGGACCTCTCCCGCAAGGACCTGGTCATCCCGCCCGACTTCGTCCGCCGCCTCGGTGCCGACTGACCTGCCGACCGGCCTCGGCTCGCTGACGTCGGCCGAGGTCGCCGGCCGGCTGCTGGTCGTGCCGGTCGGCTCGACCGAGCAGCACGGGCCGCACCTGCCGCTGTCCACCGACACCGACGTGGCCGTCGCGCTGGCGACCCGGCTCGCCGCCAGGGTCGACGGCGTGCTGGTCGCGCCGGCCGTCCCGTACGGGTCGAGCGGGGAGCACGCCGGCTTCCCGGGCACGCTCTCCATCGGCGCCGCCGCGACCGAGCTGCTGCTGGTCGAGCTCGGCCGGTCCGCGCTGCCGGCGACGGTCGGGCGGATGCTGCTGCTGTCCGCGCACGGCGGCAACGCCGAGCCGGTGGCCGCGGCGGTGCGGCTGCTGCGGTCCGAGGGCCGGGACGTGCGGGCGTGGTCGCCCCGTTGGGACGGCGACGCGCACGCCGGGCGCACCGAGACCTCGGTGCAGCTGGCGCTCGACCCGGCCAGGGTTCGACCGTCCACAGTGGTCGGCATTACGACGCCGCTGGCCGAGCTGCTGCCCGCGCTGCGGGCCGGCGGCGTCCGCTCGGTGAGCCCGACCGGCGTCCTCGGCGATCCCACCGGCGCGTCCGCGGCCGAGGGCGCGGCCCTGCTCGATGCCGCCACCGCCGACCTGGTCGCCGTCGTGGAGCGTTGGTGACCGGGCGGGTCGCCGTCGTCACCGGGGCGGCGCGCGGCATCGGCGCGGCGACCGTACGCGGGCTGGTCGCGGCGGGCTGGTCGGTGGTCGCGGTCGACCGGGCCGCCGACGACCCGCGGCTGCCGTACCACCTGGGCAGCAGGGCCGAGCTCGACGCGCTGGCCGGCGACCGGGTCCGCACCATCGTCGCCGACGCCACCGACGCGGAGGCGATGGCCGGCGCAGTCGGCCTGGCCGAGGCGGACTTCGGGGGCCTGGACGCCGCGCTCGCGGTCGCCGGGGTGATCGCCGGCGGCCGGCCGCTGTGGGAGATGCCGCCGGCCGAGCTCGACGCGGTGCTCGACGTCGACCTGCGCGGCGCGGTCACGCTGGCCCGGGTCGCCGTACCCGCTCTGCTGCGCCGCCCGGAGCCGCGCAGCGGCCGGTTCGTCGCGGTCGCCAGCGCGGCGGCGACCCGCGGGCTGCCGCTGCTCGCCGCCTACTGCGCGGCCAAGGCCGGCGTGACCGGGCTGGTCCGGGCGCTCGCGGTCGAGCTGGGCGGCACCGGTGTCACCGCCAACGCGGTCTCCCCCGGCTCGACCGACACCGCGATCCTGGCCGAGAGCGCCCGGCTGTACGGCCTCGGTTCGGCGGCCGCGTTCGGCCGCCAGCAGCCGGTCGGTCGGCTGCTCGACCCGGCCGAGGTGGCCGCGGCGCTGGTCTGGCTGGCCGGCGAGGCGAGCAGCGGCGTGACCGGCGCGGTGCTGCCGGTCGACGGCGGTCTCGCCCTCTGATCGGTTCGGGGGTCGCGCCCGGCGGGTAGATGGTGCCTAAAGCTCCTCCGGGTGATCGGAAGGAAACGGACTAAGACGATGAATGCCTGGCAGATCGTCCTGCTGGTCGTCGTGATCGTCGTCGTCCTGGCGCTCGTCGCCTGGATGGCCGCACGGCGGCAGAGCACTGCGCGGCGTGAGGAACAGGCCCGGGCGCACCTCAACGAGGCCCGGGAGCGGCAGGCGCGGGCGGAGAGCACGCGCGCGGCCGCGGACGAGAAGGCGGCCCAGCTCCGCCGGGAACGGGCCGAGCTGGAGCAGCGGATGGCGCAGCAGGAGCGCGAGTCGGCCGAGCTGGCCGCGGACGCCGAGCGCGACCAGGCGCGGGCGGCCGAGCTCGAGGAGCGGGCCCGCAAGCTGGCCCCGCACCTGTCCACCGAGACCAGCACCGGCACCGCGGCGGATGTCGAGGCCGCCACGCCCCTCGACCGGGACGGCGACGGCTACCCAGACGGCACGTCCCGGGACAGCCACGCCGGGACCGGCGGCCTGTTCCGGGACAGCCACGCCGGGACCGCCGTCCCGAGCACGGCCGACCGGTACGACGACAGCACCGTCCGGGACGCCGACGCGGTCGACGCCCGCCCGCCGGCCACCGCATACCGGCACACCGCACCGGTGACCGACCCGGGCGCCGATGGCGCCGTCGACGACGCGGTCGACGGCCGGCACGCCCGTCCGGACAGCGACGCCGACGGCCGCCCGGACGGCAGCCTGCGCGAGCGGTTCGACGGCGACCGCGGCGCCGACGGCACGTACGTCGATCGGGACACCGCGTACCAGGACGGCACGTACGTGGACCGCGAGACCGTGGTCGACCGCGACGCCGGCACCGTGCACGAGCAGACGTACGTCGACAGCGACGGCGACGGCGTGCCGGACGACCGGGAGGGCGGCGGTGGCCTGCGCCGGCTCAAGGACCGGCTCACCGGCAGGGTGGACGAGCGGGACGAGACGGTCGAGGATCGGGACGCCCCCGGCGCGACCCCGCGCCGCCCGTAACCCGACGACAGGAGCCACATGCCGATACCCACGCTGGAGTTCGGCTCGACGGGACACCGCAGCACCAGGCTGATCTTCGGTGGTGCGAGTCTCGCGGCCGTCAGCCAGGACGTGGCCGACCGGGTGCTGGACCCGCTGCTGCAGCACGGCGTCAACCACATCGACGTCGCCGCCAGCTACGGCGACGCCGAGTTGCGGGTGGCGCCGTGGCTGCGCACCCACCGGGACGAGTTCTTCCTGGCCACCAAGACAGGCGAGCGCACCGCCGACGCGGCCTACGAGGAGCTGGGGCGCTCGCTCGAGCGGCTCGGCGTGGACCGCATCGACCTGTGGCAGCTGCACAACCTGGCCGACCCGATCGAGTGGGACATCGCGCTCAGCCCGGGCGGGGCGATCGAGGCCGCGGTCCGGGCCAAGGAGGAGGGACTGGTCCGGTTCGTCGGCGTCACCGGGCACGGCGCCCAGATCGCCGCGAACCACCGCCGCAGCCTGGAGCGGTACGCGTTCGACTCGGTGCTGCTGCCGTACAACTGGGTGACTATGCAGAGCCCCTACTACGCGGAGAACTTCGACGCGCTGCAGGAGACCTGCGCCGAGCGCGGCGTGGCCGTGCAGACCATCAAGTCGGCCGCCCGCCGGCCCTGGCTCGGCCGCGAGCACACCGCCTCGACCTGGTACGAGCCGTATCAGGACCAGGACGCGATCGACCTGTCGCTGTGGTGGTCGCTCGGCCGTGACGGCGTGCACGTGATCAGCCCGGGCGACGTGGACGTGCTGCCGAAGGTGCTCGACGCGGCGTCCCGGTTCGAGGACGTGCCGACCGACGAGGCGATGCGGACGCTGAACGAGCGCGCCGACGCGGCACCGCTGTTCGTATAGGGCCGCTCACTATCCTGCTGACGTGGGCGGTCCGCTGGCAGGCGTGCGGGTGGTGGAGCTGGCCGGGATCGGGCCCGGCCCGTTCGCCGCGATGATGCTCGCCGACGCCGGCGCGGACGTGGTCCGGCTCGAGCGCACCACCGAGGTGGGCCCGCACCCGGACGGCCCGCATCCCGACGTCGTGCTGCGCGGCCGGCGGTCGGTCGCGGTCGACCTCAAGCACCCGGACGGCCGTCGGGTCGTGCTCGACCTGGTGGCCGGCTCGGACGTGCTGCTGGAGGGCTTCCGTCCCGGCGTGACCGAGCGGCTCGGGCTCGGCCCGGCCGACTGCCACGCGGTCAACCCGGCGCTCGTCTACGGCCGGATGACCGGCTGGGGGCAGGACGGTCCACTCGCGACGGTCGCCGGTCACGACATCGGCTACATCGCGGTGACCGGCGCCCTGAACGCGTCGCGCCGGGCCGGCAGCCGGCCGGTGCCGCCGATGAACCTGCTCGGCGACATGGGCGGCGGCGCGATGATGCTCGCCTTCGGCGTGGTCAGCGCGCTGCTGTCGGCGGCCCGCACCGGACAGGGCCAGGTGGTCGACGCCGCCATCGTCGACGGTACGGCGGCGCTGGCCAACTTCGTGCTCGGCCGGCGCAACGCCGGCGGCTGGTCGGCCCCGGCCGGGCACAACCTGCTGGACACCGGCGCACCGTTCTACGAGGTCTACACCTGCGCCGACGGCAGGGAGATCGCGGTCGGCGCGCTGGAGCCGAAGTTCTATGCCGAGCTGGTGCGACTGTCCGGAATGGACGGTGTGGGCGAGCTGGCGCCGGACCGCCGGCTCGACCCGGCCGGCTGGCCCGCGGCCAAGCAACGCTGGGCCGCGCTGTTCGCGACCCGCACCCGGGACGAGTGGGCGGAGGTGTTCGCCGGCAGCGACGCCTGCGTGGCCCCGGTGCTCGACTGGGACGAGGCGGTCGAGCACCCGCAGCTGGCCGCCCGCGGGACGTACCCGTCGGTGGCCGGGGTGACCCAGTCCTCGCCCGCCCCGCGGTTCGACCGGACACCGTCCACACTGGATCGGCCGCCGCCCTGGCCGGGCGCCGACACCGACGCCGTGCTGGCCGAGCTCGGCCGCTCCGCCGCCGACATCGCCGCGCTCCGGGCCGGCGGCGCGGTCGCCTAGGTGAGCGCCCCGACCCGCCGGCGCAGGCCGCCGAGCGTGCTGAGCCCGGCGGACCAGGTACGCCGGCGGGGGCTGGTCCGGATGAAGACGGGCGCCACCGCGCTGCTGCTGCTCGCCGCGGTCGTCTACGTGCTGGCCCGCCGCGCCGGCGGGCACGGCTGGGTCGGCTACGTCCAGGCCGCCGCGGAGGCCGGCATGGTCGGCGGCCTGGCCGACTGGTTCGCGGTGACCGCGCTGTTCCGGCACCCGCTGGCACTGCCGATCCCGCACACCGCGATCATCCCCACCCGCAAGGACGCTCTCGGGCGCAACCTGTCCGACTTCATCGGCACGAACTTCCTGTCCGAGCAGGTGGTGCGGGAGCGGCTGCGCAACGCGGAGGTGCCGCGCCGGCTGGGCAGCTGGCTGGCCGAGCCGGCGCACGCCGCCCGAGTCACCGCCGAGCTGACCCGGGCGCTGCGCGGCGCCGTCGACGTGCTGCGCGACGAGGACCTGCGCGCGGTGCTGGAACCGGTGGTCCTGCGCCGGCTGGCCGCGCTGCCGGTCGGACCGACGCTCGGCCGGCTGCTGGCCACGGTGGTGGCGGACAAGGCCCACCACCGGCTGGTCGACCTGGTCGCCGCCGCCGTGGACGACTGGCTGGTCGCCAACCGGGAGCAGGTGATCGACCTGGTCGCCCGGCAGGCGCCGCCGTGGTCGCCGGAGTTCGTCGACCGCGCGGTCGCCGCCCGGGTCTACGCCGAGCTGAGCCGGGTCTCGGCCGAGGTCAGGGCGCAGCCCGAGCACGCGATCCGGCAGGCACTGGACCGGCTGCTCGCCCGCTTCGCCGACGACCTGAGCAACGACCCGGCGACGATCGAGCGGGCATCCGGAGTGCTGGAGAGCCTGCTCGCCCAGCCCGAGGTCCGGCGCGCGTTCGGCGACGTGATCTCGGCCGGGCGCCGGCTGCTGCTGGAGATGGTCGACGACCCGGACGGCGAGCTGCGGACCCGGCTCACCGGCGCGCTGGCCGACCTCGGCCGCCGGCTGGACACGGACGAGATACTGCGCGCCCGGGTGGACGCGATCGTCGCCGACGCGGCCGGCTACGTGGTCACCCACTACCGGGACGAGCTGACCCGCACGATCACCGACACGGTGGAGCGCTGGGACGGCGTCGAGACCGCCCGCAAGGTCGAGTTGGCGGTCGGTCGGGACCTGCAGTTCATCCGGATCAACGGCACCGTGGTCGGCGCGCTGGCCGGCGTGATCATCTACGCCGTCGGCAACCTGGTCACCTAGGGCGCGGACGCCTCGGCCTCGGCGGCGCGGGCGTGCAGCCGATCGCGGATCTCGTCGGCCGTGTACGCCCGGCGCCGCCGCTCGGCCCGGGCCAGCACCACCCCGCCGGCGGCGACCCCGACGAGACCGGCCAGACCCAGCAGCTTCCAGACGTTCACGGCCCTACGCTACCGACCGTGTCGATCACGCTGGCCAAGGCGCTGGAGATCACCCGCACCGGCGACCTGTGGATCCTCCGCGGCCGGTCGCCGGCCGACCGGGCGATCCGGCTCGGCACCAACAGCCCGGTCAACCACGTCGGCATGACGGTCGCGCTGGACGATCTGCCGCCGCTGCTCTGGCACGCCGAGCTCGGCCGGTCGCTGCCGGACCTGTGGTCGGGTGACCGGCACCGCGGCGTCCAGCTGCACGACGCGCGCGACGCGATCATGCAGTGGGCCAACCGGTACGGGCAGCATGCGTGGCTTCGGCAGCTCGAGACGCCCGTCACCCGGTCGATGGAAGATGCGGTGCTCCGGACGATAGCCCGGTTGGACGGCACGCCGTTCCCGTCGACGGTCCGGCTGGCGTCCCGCTGGCTGTCCGGACGGGTGCCGTTGTCCCGGAAACGCTCCGATGCCGGGCTCGAGACCGCCTATTGCGCCGAGGTGATCGCCCTGACGTACCAGGAGATGGGACTCCTGCCGGCCGACCACAGACCCAACTCGTACGACCCCGGGAGCTTCTGGAGTGGTGACGACCTGCCGCTGACCGGACACGCTCGGCTCGGACTGGAGATCGCCGTCACCGTACCGGAGCAATGACCTACCGGTCGGTGTCTCGTTGTGAGCCAGTCCGTGGCATCCTCAACCCTCGGCTCCTCTCGCGCAGCGCTACCCGGCGGAGGTGGGAACCGTCCAGATGTCGACCAGGGAGAACGTGGTGAAGGTCGTCTCCGTCATCAACCACAAGGGCGGCGTGGGCAAGACGACGCTCACGGCGAACCTCGGGGCCGGGCTGGCCGCCCGCGGCCGCAAGGTGTTGCTCATCGACCTGGACTCGCAGGCGAGTCTCACGGTGTCGTTCTTCACCCAGGCCGAGTGGCAGGCCGACCTGGCGCCGAACAGGACCATCAAGGACTGGTTCGAGGGCCTGACCGGCGACGGCGCCGAGACGCTTTCCTCGCTGGTCGCCTCGCCGAACCGGGTCGCCGGTTACCTCAGCCACGCCACCGGCTGCCTGGACATCATCGCCGCGCACCGTGACCTGTCCGAGCTGGACACGGCGCTGGCCGCGCAGCTGCTCATCGACCCGGAGCACTACCTGACCGCGCACCGGCGGCTGCGCGAGGGCCTGAACGAGAAGGAGATCGCCGACTACGACGTCGTGCTGATCGACTGCGCGCCCAACTTCGGGCTGATCGCCAAGAACGCGGTGGCCGCGAGCGACATGCTGCTGATCCCCACCCGGCCGGACTACCTGTCGATCAACGGCATCGACTCGCTCGGCCGGAAGGTGCAGGCGTTCACCCAGGAATACAACGAGCAGCTCGCCGAGGCCGGCGACGGCGGCGCCCCGCTCGGCCGGCCGCCCGCCGCGGTCGTGTTCACGATGGTCCAGCTGCACGACAACGAGCCGATCGAGACGCAGCGCTCGTACATCAGCCGGGTCGAGGGGCTCGGCGTGCCGACGTTCGGCACCACGATGCGCGACTCCAAGGCGGTCTACGGGCCGGCCCCGGAATACGGCGTGCCGGTCATCCTCGCCGGCACCGGCCGCGCGCTGACCCGCGAGCTGCGCGACCTGGTCAGCGAAATGGTCGCCAGCCTGGACGAGGTCGCCGCCTGAGCGACCTGACCGACCTCGACTGGGTCCGGCAGTACGAGCCGGGGGACTGGCTCGTCGTCGGGACCGGAGTGGCGGCGCTGATCGCGGTCGCGGTGGACGCGCTGTGGCGGTGGAGCCGCAACCTGGTCACGATCGTGCACGAGGCCGGGCACGCGGTGACCGCGGTGCTCACCGGGCGGCGGCTGACCGGCATCCGGCTGCACTCGGACACCTCCGGGCTCACCCTGTCCAACGGGCGGCCGAGCGGTCCGGGGATGGTCGCGACCGCGGCCGCCGGCTACCTCGCGCCGTCGCTGGCCGGCCTGATCGGCGTCGTGCTGCTCGCGTTCGACCAGGTCACGGTCATGCTCTGGGCGGCGACCGGGCTGCTGCTGGCGATGCTGGTGATGGTCCGCAACGCGTACGGCGCGCTCTCGCTGGTGGTGACCGGCGCGGTCGTGGTCGCGGTGTCACTGCTGGCCGGGGCGGACGTGCAGGCCGGCTTCGCGTACGCGGTGACCTGGTTCCTGCTGCTGGCCGCCGTCCGGCCGGTCGGCGAGCTGTGGCGGGAGCGGCGGCGGTGGCGCGGCCAGGGCCGGACCGACGCCGACCAGCTGGCCCGGCTCACCCGCGTACCGGGCGGCGTGTGGGTCGGGTTCTTCGGCCTGGGGACGGTGGCGGCGCTGGCCGCGGGTGGGTGGGTGCTGCTCACCTGAGCACGGAACGGCGCGGTTGTCCGATTCCGGCCAGATGCTGAACCGGTCACCAGCACCGTGCGTATCAGCTTCTCGACTGGCTCTGATCGAGAGGACGACCCGTGCTCAGTTCCGCCGCCACCTCCCGGCTCCGGATGCTGCTGGTCGTGCTGGCCGGAACGCTCGTCCTGGTGGTCGCCGTGGTCGCCGTCGTTCTCGTGATCGGCGCCGCGACCGCTCCGCCGGCGGCCGGCGAGGGCGCGGACTGGGGCGGGGTCTACTAGACGCCGGTACGGCGAGGCCCCGCACCACCAGCCCGGAGGCCGGTGGGCGGGGCCGCCGAGCTCCGGGCCTAGGCCGCTGCGGCCGCGGCCTGCGGGTTGGCCGGGATGTCGTCCTTCTTGGCGTTGATCAGGATGATCGCGACCAGCAGAGCGAGCGCGATGAACACCGCGCCCCAGAAGAACGACACTCGGTAGCCGTGGATCAGCGCCTCCACCTGGGCCACCTTCGGTGCCAGCCCGGCGTGGGCGGCCAGGTAGGACGTGACCGCCCCCGCGTAGAGGGTGTTGAGCAGCGCCGTGCCCAGCGACCCGCCGATCTGCTGGGTGGTGTTGAGCAGCGCGCTGCCCACCCCCGCGTCGTGCGGGTCGATCCCGACCAGCGCGGTGCTCGACGCCGGCACGAAGACCGCCGCCATGCCGAGGCTCATCACCAGCTGGGACGGCAGCACGTGGGTGGCGTAGCTGGTGTCCACGTCGATCTGGGTCAGCCACAGCATGCCGATGGTGGCCAGCGCCAGACCGGAGACCATCAGCGGCTTCGGCCCGAGCTTCGGCATCAGCTGGGACATCAGGCCGGCGCCGACGATGATCCCGGCGCTGAACGGAAGCAGCGCGGCCGACGCCCGCAGCGGGCTGTATTGCAGGACGATCTGCAGGTAGAAGGTCAGGAACAAGAACATCGCGAACAGCCCGGCGCCGACAGGAAGAACACCAGGTAGGACCCGCCGCGGTTGCGGTCGAGGGCGATCCGCAACGGCAGCAGCGGGATCGAGGTGCGTCGCTCCCACAGCACGAACGCGACCAGCAGGACCACGGCCGCGGCCAGGAAGGCGATCGTGCTGGCGGCCTGCCAACCGACGTCGGGCTTGGCCGCCTCGGTGAACCCGTAGACCAGCGAGACCAGGCCGAGGGTGGACAGGACCGCGCCAGGGATGTCGTACTTCGTGCTGCCCTGGGCCTTGCTCTCCCGGACGATCGGGATCGCGGCCAGGATCACGATGATCGCGATCGGCACGTTGACGCCGAGGCACCAGCGCCACGACGCGTACTCGGTCAGGACGCCGCCGAGCACCAGACCGATCGCGGCGCCACCGCCGGCGATGCCGCCGACCACGCTGAACGCCTTGGCCCGCTCCCTCGGCTCGGTGAACGTCACCGTGATCAGCGCCAGGGCGGCCGGCGCGAGCAGCGCGCCGAACGCGCCCTGCAGGGCACGCGCGGCGAAGAGCATCTCGGCGTTGCCGGCGAACCCGCCGAGGGCGGAGGCCAGGGCGAAGCCGCCCAGGCCGATCAGCAGCGTCCGCTTGCGGCCGGCGTAGTCCGCGATCCGGCCGCCGAGCAGGAGCAGGCCGCCGAAGGCCAGCGTGTAGGCCGTGACGACCCACTGCCGGTCGGCGTCGCTGATCCCGAGGTCACGCTGGGCCGACGGGAGCGCGATGTTCACGATCGAGGCGTCGAGGATCACCATCAGCTGGGATGAGGCGATCACGGCCAGCGCGAGCCAGCGTCTCGGGTCCTTTTCCACCGCCTCCACGGCCAGGGTTTCGGTGCTGGGCGAGCTGGTCACGACTTCTCCCGTCTGCAGGCTGAGATTCAGGCCCGCGGATACGCTAAGAACCTTCACG
>DATBFW010000210.1:0-3654 GCA_036558285.1 Mycobacteriales bacterium
GGCGCCTGGAACACCGGCCGGATCGAGGACGGCGGCAACCGCGGCTACAAGACCCGCTACAAGGGCGGCTACTTCCCGGTCCCCCCGGTCGACCACTACTCCGACCTGCGCGACTCGATGGTCCTCGCGCTCGGCGGAGTCGGCTTCGAGGTGGAGAAGGCCCATCACGAGGTCGGCACGGGCGGCCAGGCTGAGATCAACTACAAGTTCGACACCCTACTGCACGCCGGCGACGCGCTCATGCTCTACAAGTACATCGTGAAGAACGTCGCCTGGCAGGCCGGCAAGACGGCGACCTTCATGCCGAAGCCGCTGTTCGGTGACAACGGCTCCGGCATGCACTGCCACCAGTCGCTGTGGAAGGACGGCGCGCCGCTGTTCTACGACGAGCTGGGGTACGGCGGGCTGTCCGACACCGCCCGCTGGTACATCGGTGGCCTGCTCAAGCACGCGCCGTCGCTGCTCGCATTCACCAACCCGACCGTGAACAGCTACCACCGGCTGGTGCCGGGCTTCGAGGCGCCGGTCAACCTGGTCTACTCGCAGCGCAACCGCTCCGCGGCCGTACGGATCCCGGTCACCGGGACCTCTGCGAAGGCGAAGCGGCTGGAGTTCCGGGTGCCCGACCCGTCGTGCAACCCGTACCTGGCCTTCTCCGCGATGATGATGGCCGGCCTCGACGGCATCCGGACCAAGACCGAGCCGCCGACGCCGATCGACAAGGACCTGTACGAGCTGCCGCCGGACGAGCACGCCAACATCCCGACCGTGCCGGGCTCGCTGCCCGAGGTGCTGTCCGCGCTCGAGGCCGACCACGGCTTCCTGCTCGAGGGCGGCGTGTTCACCCAGGACCTGATCGAGACCTGGATCGACTACAAGCGCGCCAACGAGATCGACCCGATCCGCCTCCGCCCCCACCCGCACGAGTTCGAGCTCTACTACGACATCTGATCTCCCCGGGCCCGGAAGCCCAGGTCAGGATTGCCGGCACTGGTTCTGACCTGGGCTTCCGCCTGTCCGGTCCGGGCGAGGTCGCGCCGGTGCCAGCCGAGCGCCGCGAGCGAGAGCGCGCCGACCGTGGCGGCGAAGACGGCGCTGGCCGTCAGCGGGGTGGTGAGCGTCGTGAGGACGCCGAGCCCGATCACCGGAACCGAGTTGCCCACGAAGCAGGCGACGAAGTAGCTCGACACGACCTCCGCCCGGCTGTCGTCGGGCGCGATCCGGTTGACCACTTCCAGGCTGCCGCGGTAGCCGAGCGCCAGCGTGATGCCGGCAAGGGCGGTGGCGACCAGGAGCAGCACCATCGACTGCATCGCCTGTGCGACGACCACCAGCGCCACCGCGGGCAGCAGGGCCAGCAGCCCGGCGACCATCGCGGTGGCGGGCGGGAGCCGCCGGCCGAGCACGATGCACGCCGCCGCGATCACGCCGAGCTCGAAGACGACGAGGCCGCCGACCGCGACGTTCGTCCGGTGCAGCTCGCGGATGACGATCGTCGGGATGAGCGCGAAGTAGAGACCGCCGAGCGCGAAGGCGACGAAGCCGGTCACCGCTGGCGTGGTGAACGAGCCCAGTCGTTCCCTCGGTACGCCGATGCGCGGTCGGACGCGCAGCTCGCGGAGGCGGGAGACGCGTCGCTGCCGGGTCTCGGCCGGCCGGACGATCGCCACCGCGACGACGGCCAGGATGACGAGATAGGCGACGAACGGCAGCTCCAGCGGCGCCGGGCCGTACTGCGCCAGCAGGCCGCCGAGCAGCGGTCCGACGGCGATGCCGACCAGGTTGGCCGTCGCCGCGGTCACGGTCGCCTGCGACCGGGCGTCCGGGCCGAAGTGTTCGGCCAGCCACGCCGTGCCGGTGCCGGACAGGATGCCGACGGCGAGGCCGATCACCAGCCGGCCGGCGTACAGCCACAGCGTGCCGTGGGCGAACAGGAACAGCAGCGCGCTCCCGCCGGCGAGGGCGAGGCCCGGGAAGGCGACCCGCTTGCGTCCGACGGCGTCGGAGATCTGGCCGAACAGGAGCAGGGCGGCGACGTTCCCGACGACGTAGACGGCGTAGACGAGGGTCAGCGTGATCTCGGAGAAACCGAACTTCTGCTGGTAGAGCGAGTAGAGCGGGGTGATGATCACGCTGCCCATGAACGCGGCGGTGATGATCGACGCCACCGCCAGCACCGTCCGGTTCGTGGGCCGCACCGACTGGTCGACAGCCACCCTGCTCAGCTACCCGTCGCCGCCGGCGCGTACGCGGAAAGGTGTCCGGCGCCTCACTTACCGGCGCAGCGGACGTGCGTGGGCGCCTGGAGCTCATCGGTCCCGGTAGGCCCGGATCCAGGCGGCGTTGAGCTCGTCCGCCTGCTTCTCGTGCGGGGACCGAGGTTCCCAGCTCGGCGGTGCGTCCACGCGGAGGTGCGCCAGAATCCCGCGCACTGTTCCGCCCGGATCCCGGACCAGCTGCTCGTACGTGACCCGGTGCGGCTCGACCGCCTGCCGGTCGAACCAGTCCGACCATGCCTGCTCGTGGGCGCGAATGGTTCGCACCGTGGCATCGATCCGGTCGAGGTCCAGCCGCGGCGGGGCCCGCCGGTCGTCGCCCTGCTGCCAGTAGCCGGTCTGCTCCGCCCTGGTCCACGAGACCGCCTGCGCGACGGCGTCCTCCCGCCGCAGGTGCACCAGCCGCAGCGGGCCGAGCGCGTGCTCCAGCGCGGTCAGGTCGCGATGGGCCGGCGGAAGCCGCGCGACGACGTGCTCGATCGAGCCCCACATCACCCGCGCCGCGAACACCCCGTTGCCGGTGCGCCCCGCCGCCGACACCGCAGCCATGAACCGGGTGAAGTCCGCGCCGGCCACGTCGAGCCGCTCGGCCCACCGCCGCTCGTCCGGCTCTCGGAAGTACGACTCCGGCCGCCCGGCGACACCGGTCGACGCGAGCAGGCCGCACAGGAGCGTGCTGCCGGTGCGAGGAGTGCCGCACAGCAGGTACGACGACGGCTCCACCCGACGACAGTAGGACTCGCTCGTGGGAAAGTGGTGGTGGCGGCGGTGCGTGTGCCGGCGCTCCGGACGAGACGCGCCGTACCCGGACCGGACAAGACGACGCTCCGAGGAGCTGTCGTGAGTCAGGTCATCCAGATCGTGGGGTCGCTGTTGGTGCTGGCCGCGTTCGCGGCCGCGCAACGCGGGCTGCTCAACCCGAAGTCCGTCGTCTACCTGGTGCTCAACCTGGTGGGATCGGCGACGCTGGCGGTCGAGGCGGTGCTCGTCGCGCAGTGGGGCTTCCTGCTGCTGGAAGGCGTCTGGGCGCTGGTCTCCGCGGCCGGCCTCGTCGCCCTGGGCCGCCGGCCGGCCGGATCATCACCAGCATGAGCGCAGCGTTCGACGCGGCCGCGTTCCTGGCCGAGCCGGGACGGATGGCCCAGGTGGCCGCCGTGTCGCCGGGCGGGGTGCCGCTGCTCGGCAGCGTCTGGTTCCTGTACGCGGACGGGCGGTTCTGGTTCTCCAGCCATCCGTCGACGCCGTTCGGCGCGGCCGCGGCGCGGGGTGCCGAGATCGCCGTGCTGGTCGACGAATTCGCGCCGCCGGACCGGATCCGGCAGATCAGGGTGCGCGGGCCGGCGCGGGTCGAGCAGCCGGACCCAGCCCGGGTCGCCAC
>DATBFW010000211.1:0-16646 GCA_036558285.1 Mycobacteriales bacterium
AGCTCGTCGTCCGGGATCTTCACGCCGAAGCGCTCCTCGGCGGCCAGCGCGATCTCGACCATGGACAGCGAGTCGACGTCGAGGTCGTCGGTGAACGACTTCTCCTCGCTGACGTCGGCCGGCAGCACGCCGGCGACCTCCTCCAGGATCTCGGCCAGGCCGTCCTTGATCTCCTCGTTCGCCACTGCTTCTCCTTCGTGGGATGTGATTTCTGTACGAGTTGTGCGGGCTACGGGCAGAGCACGACCTGCCCGGCGTACGTCAGCCCGGCGCCGAAGCCGAGCAGCAGCACCGGGTCGCCGGAGCGCACCTCGCCCCGCGCGGCCATCCGGGCCAGCGCGAGCGGGATGGACGCCGAGGACGTGTTGCCCGCCTCGACGATGTCGTCGGCGACCCGCGCGTTGGTCGCGCCGAGCCGGCGGGCGATCGCCTCGACGATGCGCAGGTTGGCCTGGTGCGGGATGAACGCGGCCAGTTCGGCCGGTGCGATCCCGGCCTTCGCGCAGGCCTCCAGCGCGACCGGGGCCAGCGCAGTGGTCGCCCAGCGGAAGACCGCCTGGCCCTCCTGGCCGAGGAACCCGGTCCGGGACGGGATCGTGATCAGGTCGACGCTCTCGCCCGCGCTGCCCCAGGCGACCGGTCCGACCCCGACCTCCTCGGGCGTACGGGCCGGGCCGACGACCGCGGCGCCGGCACCGTCGGCGAAGATGATCGCCGTCGACCGGTCGTTCGGGTCGATCCAGTCGGTGAGCTTCTCCGCGCCGACCACGAGCACGTTGCGGGCCTGGCCGGAGGTGATCGCCGAGGCGGCCGCGGACAGGCCGTAGCAGAAGCCGGCGCAGGCCGCGTTGAGGTCGTACGCGCCGGGCGCGGCGATGCCGAGCCGGGTGGCCACCTGGCCGGCGGCGCTCGGGATCGGCGTCGGCATCGTGCAGGTCGCGACCATCACCAGGTCGATCTCGGCCGGCGTCAGCCCGCTGGCCGCCAGCGCCTTGCCGCCGGCGGCCACGGCCATGTCCGGGACGGTCTCGTCTGGCGCGGCGATCCGGCGGCTGGCGATGCCGACCCGGCTGCGGATCCACTCGTCGCTGGTGTCCATCCGGGCGGCGAGGTCGGCGTTGGTCACCACGTTCGCCGGCTGGTAGTCGCCGAGCGAGAGGATCTTCGCGCCGGCTACCGCGGGCTGGACGTTCATCGGGCCTCCTCCGCCGTGCCGGGCACGAGCCGGGCCAGCGGCTCGCCCGGGTCCACCAGGTCCCCGTCCTCCAGCAGCCACTCCACCAGCACGCCGTCGTACGTGGCGCTGACCTCGAGCTCCTCGCGCTTGGTGCGGACCGCGCCGAGGCGGCTGCCGGCCCGCACGCGGGTGCCTTCGCCGATGCCGGCCGCGGCGAACGTGCCGCCGGCCGGGGCGATGACGACCCGCCAGTCCGGGGTGTGCTCGCCCTGGCTGCCGGCGGTGGTGCGGGCGATGAGGGCCTGCGCGGCGGCGAGGTCGTCGGGGGTGTTGAGCCGGACCGTCTCGACGCCGGGCAGCTCGCGGCGGGCGATCCCGGCCAGCGTGCCGGCCGGCGAAAGCTCGATCAGCGCGGTCACGCCGAGGTCGCGCAGGGTCGCCTGGCACAGGTCCCAGCGGACCGGCAGGGTGAGCTGGCGGACCAGCCGGTCGCGGACGTCGCCGGCCCGCTGCACGGCGGTGCCGTCGGCGTTGGACAGCAGCATCAGCTCGGGGTCGCGGACCGGTACGCCGGCGGCGACGGCGCCGAAGTGCTCCCGGGCCGGCTCCATGTACGGCGTGTGGAACGCGCCGGCCACCGTCAGCGGCCGCACCTTGCCGCCGCCGGGCGGCTCAGCGGCCAGCTTCTCCAGCGAGTCGGTGGCGCCCGCGGCGACGACCTGGCCGGCGCCGTTGACGTTGGCCGCGGTCAGCCCGAGCGCCTCGATGCCGGCGATCACCTCGGCCGGGTCGCCGCCGAGCACGGCGGACATGCCGGTCGCGGCCAGCGCGCAGGCCGCGGCCATCTCGCCGCCGCGGACCCTTGCCAGCGCGACGGCGGCCTCCGGCGAGAACACGCCGGCCAGCGCGGCGGCGGACAGCTCGCCGACGCTGTGCCCCGCCACCACGATGTCCGGGCTGGCCGCCGGGAGCTCCAGCTCGGCCGCGGCGGCGAGGGCGGTGGCGACCAGCAGCGGCTGGGTGACCGCGGTGTCGCGGATCTCGTCCGCCTCCGCGGTGGTGCCCAGCCGGATCAGGTCGAGCCCGGAGACCGCGGACAGCCAGCGCAGCCGGTCGGCCGCCCCGGGCAGGTCGAGCCACGGCTCCAGCATGCCGGGCGCCTGGGCGCCCTGACCGGGGGAGAGGAGGGCCAGCACCTGTCTACCGTCGCGCGGCGCCGGGCGGCCGGACGAGAGCGACGGGCACGAAGGTCGCCGCGCGAGCTTTGTAGGGATCCCACAGTTTCGTGGCGTGTCCCGTCGGTCAGAGGCCGCAGCAGCGGTGGACTTCCTCCTTATGGCGCAGCCGGGGCGCCTACCCGCGTCCGGCCAGCGCCCCACCGTTGACCTGGACGACCTGCCCGGTGACGTGCCCGGCGGCCGGGCTGAGCAGCCACCGGATGGTCTCGGCGACGTCCGCCGGCCGGCCCGGGCGACCGTTCGCGGTCTGGCCGACCAGCCGGTCCCGCCGGCCCGGGGTCATCGAGTCCCGGAAGAACTCGGTGTCCTCGACGTATCCGGGCGCGACCACGTTGGCGGTCCCGCCGGGGCCGAGCCGGGCGGCCAGGTCCCACGTCCACGGGTGCAGGCCGGCCTTGGCCGCCCCGTACGAGCCGCCGCCGCGCAGCGCCGCGATCGAGCTGAGTGTGATCACGCGCGCGTCGGGCGTACGCAGCCGGGGCAGCGCCGCGGTTGTCAGCAGCACCGCGGTGAGCACGTTCAGCCGCCACTCGTCGGTCCACTCGGCGGCCACCTCGGCCAGCGTGCCGGCCGGCAGCGGCGAGGTGCCGCCGGCGATGTTGACCACGGCGTCGACGTCCGGCCCGGCCGCCGCCGCGGCCTCGGCCACCGCCCGCTCGACCTGGTCGGGTTCGGCCAGGTCGGCGGTGACCGCGTGCAGCCGAGCGCCCGGGACCTCGGCCTTGACCGCCTCGACCGTGCCGGCCAGCGGCTCCGGCCGGCGGCCGAGCACGACGACCGCCCAGCCGTCCCCGGCCAGCGCGGCCGCCGTGGCCCGGCCGATCCCGGTCCCGCCGCCGGACACGTACGCGACCCTGCTCATCTCCGGTCCTTCCCGTGGCGATCAGGTCGGCACCATCCTGCCGCGCCGGGAAAGGGACTTTCCGGCGGCGGTCAGCCGACCGGGACCTCCACCGGCGGCCGCTCCTCCTCGACCAGCGGGCGGCGGCGGGGCAGGACGACCAGCGCGAGGACCGCGCCGGCCGCGGCGCCGACCGTGCCGGCCACCATGGCGATCGACATCGCGTCGGTGAACGCGTCCCGGGCCGCGGCGACGAACGCCGGCCCGAGCGCGAGCGTGTCGGCGATCGAGTGGCGCGCGGTCTCCGGGACCGCGTCCGGCAGCGACGCGGTGTACTTCGCGGCGAGCACGCTGCCCAGCACCGCGACCGACAGCGCGGCACCGGTCTGCTGCACGGTGTCGTTCATCGCCGAGCCGACCCCGCGATGCTCGGCCGGCACCGACTGCATGAGCAGGGTGTACGCCGGCGGCCCGGCGATGCCGCCGCCGATGCCGAGCACGAGCAGCCCGGCCACCAGCATCCCGTACCCGGAGGTCGCGGTGAGCTGGGTGAGCAGCCCGAACGCGACCGCGACCACGAGCAGGCCGACCACGATCAGCGTCCGGTCCGGGATCTTCTTGCCCAGCGTCGCGCCGAGGCTGTTGAACAGCGCGGCGGCCACCGCGTACGGCAGCAGCGCGAGACCCGCCGCCAGTGCGTCGTAACCCAGCACGAACTGCAGGTACTGGCTCAGCACGAGCAGCAGGCCGCCCGCGGTGAACGAGAGCAGCACGATCGAGAAGCTCGTGCCGCTGAAGTCGCGGTTGCGGAACAGCGCCAGCGGGACCATCGGGTGCTCGGACCGCCGCTCCCACAGCGCGAACGCGGTGAGCGCGACCGCGCCGACGACCAGCCCGCCGAGCACCTGGGTGGAGCCGAAGCCGTGCGCGGGCATCGAGATGATCGCCCACACCAGCGCGGTCATCCCGACGATCGACAGCAGCGCGCCGGCCGGGTCGGCGGGCCGGGCCGGGCCGCGCGACTCCGGGATCAGCGCGAGCGCCGCGACGATGCCGACGACCGCGATCGGCACGTTGAGCAGGAAGATCGAGCCCCACCAGAAGTGGTCGAGCAGGAAGCCGCCGACGGTCGGCCCGGCGACCACGCCGAGCATCGCGACGATGCTCCAGCCGGCGATCGCCTTGCGCTGCTCGTCGGGCGGGAACACGGTGAACACGATCGACAGCGTGCTCGGCATGAGCAGCGCGCCGCCGACGCCCATGAGCGCGCGGCAGGCGATGAGCTGTCCCGGGCTGGCCGCCATCGTCGCGAGCAGCGAGCCGGCGCCGAAGATCGCCAGCCCGACCAGCAGCGCCCGGCGGCGGCCGTACCGGTCGGACAGGCTGCCGGCGGTCAGCAGCAGGCCCGCGAACGCCAGGATGTAGGCGTCGATGATCCACTGGACGTCCGCGGGTGTCGCGGACAGGTCCCGCATGAGGGCCGGGATCGCCAGGTTGAGCACGGTGTTGTCGACGACGAGCACGAGCAGGCTCGCGCACAGGACCAGCAGGATCCACCAGCGGCGCGGGTGTCCGGAGGCGGTGGCCTCGTACGACGTACTAGTCATGTCGAACACCGTACGAGTCCACTCGTACGGTGTGCAAGTCCCTTGTACGATGTTCGCCATGAGGGGATCGGTCTGGAGCCGGGAGCGGCCGGCCGCGGCGCCGCGGGAGACGCTCAGCCGCGGGCAGATCGTGCAGGCCGCAGTGGAGATGCTGGACGCCGACGGGCTGGCCGGGCTGAGCATGCGCAAGCTCGGCGCGAAGCTCAACGCCGGCACGACCAGCCTCTACTGGCACGTCCAGACCAAGGACGACCTGCTCGAGCTGGTGGCCGACGAGGTCTACAGCGAGATCGACGTCCCCGAGGCCGAGCCGGCCGGCTGGCGCTCGGCGGTGACGCTGTTCGCGCACAGCTTCCGGGCGGCGATCCTCCGCCACCCCTGGTTCACCGAGATCGCGACCACGACCCCGAGCCTCGGGCCCAACGCGATCGGGCTCAGCGGGCGGCTGTACGGCGTGCTGAAGGCGGCCGGCTTCACCGGGCTCGACGTCGACATGGCGATGGGCGTCGTCATCACGTACGTGCTGGGCGTGACGTCCGCGGAAACCTCGTGGCGGGCGGCGATCGCCCGGTCAGGGCAGTCGATGCGGGAGTGGATCGACGACGCGACGGCCCAGGCGGCCGAGGTGACCCGGGACAACGCCGAGATCCAGGAGTCGCTGCGGGCCCGCCGCGGCACCGACCCCGAGCAGCTGCAGGAGCGGATGTTCACGTTCGGCCTGGAGTGCATGCTCGACGGGCTCGCCGCCCGCGTCGCCACCTGACCCGGCCCTGGTCGGCCCTCAGCCCTCCAGGCGACCGAGGACGAGCGCGACCTGGAGCGTGAGCAGGTCCCGCGGGTCGGTCGGGGCGCGCCCGCACACCTCGGCCACCCGGCGCAGCCGGTACCGGACCGTGTTGGGGTGCACGAACAGCGCCCGGGCCGCGCCCTCCAGCGTGCTGCCGCTCTCTGCGTACGCGGTGACCGTGTCGAGCAGGCCCGACCCGGCCTCGGCCAGCGGGCGGTAGACGTCCTCCACCAGGGTGCGGCGGGCCTCCTCGTCGCCGGACAGCGCCCGCTCGGCCAGCAGGTCGGAGGCGAGCACCGGCCGCGGCGCCGCCGGCCAGCCCGGCACCGCCCGGATCCCGGCCAGCGCGGCCCGGGCCGATGCGCCGGCCGCGCCGAGGTCGGCCACGGTCGGCCCGACCACCACCGGCCCGGCGCCGAACTCGGGCAGCAGCGGCCGGGTGCCGGCCATCGCGTCCCCGACGCCGCCGAGCACCACCACCAGCCGGTCGCCGGGCACGCCGGCCAGCACGTCCACCTCGGCGTGCCGGGCCGCCCGCTGCACCGCGTCGAGCACTTGCTCCGGATGGCCCTTCGGCGCCGCGCCGATCACCACCGCGACGGGGGTCATCGCCGCCCAGCCGAGCGCGCTGGCCCGGGACAGCAGCGTCTCGTCCACGTCGCCACGCAGCAGCACGTCGACGACCAGCGCCTCCAGCCGGGCGTCCCAGGCCCCCCGCAACTCGGCCACCCCCGCGTACACCTGGGCCGCGGCGAAGGCGATCTCCCGGCTGTAGCGCAGCACCGCCTCGCGCAGCTGGGCCTGCTCGCCGGGCGCGCCGAAGCCCTCGACCTCGCCCTCCACCACCTCGACGGTGACCCGCACCAGCTCGACGGCCTGCTGCAGGGTCACCGAACGGGCCAGCTCCTGCGGGCCGGCCCGGAAGACCTCGGTGGTCAGCCGCGGCGCGTCGCCGGGGGAGCGCAACCACTCGACGAACGAGGCGATCCCGGCCTGCGCGATCAGCATCACCCAGGACCGCTGGTCGGCCGGCATGGCACGGAACCAGGGCAGCGTCTCGTCCATCCGGGCCACGCTCTTGGTCGCCAGCGCGCCGGACGCGCGCTCCAGCCGGCGCAGGGTCGCGGTCGCCGGCGGGGAGGTGGTCACGCGATCACCTTGCCACTCGGCGCCACGGCCGGACGGGGCAGGATGGGGTGGTGACCGACCCGCGCGACCCCGTGGACGACCTGCGCCGCATCGCCTTCCTGATGGAACGCCGGCACGAGGCGACCTACCGGGTGCGGGCGTTCCGGCGGGCGGCGGACGTGCTGTCCGAGATCCCGGTCGACTCGCTGCAGCGGCGGGTGCAGTTCGGCACGCTGCGCCAGCTGCCCGGCATCGGCGAGAAGACCGCGGCCGTGGTCGCCCAGTCGCTGGCCGGCGAGCTGCCCGACTACCTGGTCGACCTGGAGCAGGGCGCGGGCGAGCCGATCAACGAGCGCGGCTCGGGCGGGCTGCCCGGCTCGGACGGGCCGACCCCGGCCGGGGTGGCGCTGCGGCACGCGCTGCGCGGCGACTGCCACACCCACTCGACCTGGTCCGACGGCGGATCGTCGATCCGGGAGATGGCGCTGGCGGCCCGTGACCTCGGCCACTCGTACATGGTGCTGACCGACCACTCGCCCCGGCTCACCGTCGCCAACGGGCTGACCGCCGACCGGCTGCGGGCGCAGCTGGTCGAGGTGGCGCTGCTCAACGAGGAGCTGGTGCCGTTCCGGATCCTCACCGGGATCGAGGTCGACATCCTCGAGGACGGCGGGCTCGACCAGACCGACGAGCTGCTGGCCCAGCTAGACCTCGTGGTGGCCAGCGTGCACTCCAAGCTGCGGATGCCGCGCGCGCCGATGACCGAGCGGATGCTGGCCGCGATCCGCAACCCGCACACGAACGTGCTCGGGCACTGCACCGGCCGGATGGTGACCGGGACGCGGGAGCGGCCGGAGTCCGAGTTCGACCCGGACGTGATCTTCGCGGCCTGCAAGGCGGCCGGCGTCGCGGTGGAGATCAACTCCCGACCGGAGCGGCTGGACCCGCCGAAGCGGTTGCTCCGGCAGGCGGTCGAGGCCGGCTGCGTGTTCTCGATCGACTCGGACGCGCACGCGCCCGGCCAGCTCGACTGGCTGCCGTACGGATGCGAGCGGGCCGTCGCCTGCGGCGTGCCGACCAGCCGGGTGGTCAACACCAAGACCGCGGACAAGCTGCTGGCCTGGGCGGCGCGGTGATCGTCCGGGCCGGCGAGCGGGCCGCGACGGTCACCGACTGGCTCGACTCGCGGCACTCGTTCTCGTACGGGTCCGCGTACGACCCGGACAACACGCACTTCGGACTGCTGCTGGCCTGCAACGAGGACCGGCTGGCCGCCGGCGCCGGGTTCGCCGAGCACCCGCACCGGGACGTCGAGGTGATCACCTGGGTGGTGTCCGGCTCGCTGCGGCACGCCGACGACGCCGGCCACCGTGGCGTGGCCCGGCCGGGCGTGGTGCAGCGGATGAGCGCCGGCCGCGGGGTGCGGCACAGCGAGTACGCGGGGGAGGAGCCGGCGCACTACGTGCAGATGTGGGTGCGGCCGGCCGAGTTCGGCGGGCCGCCGCGATACGACACCGTCGCGGTCGGTCCCGGGCTGACCGAGGTGCGCCCGCTGCGCCAGCCGGACGCGGTCCTCCTCGCCGGCCGGCTGCCGGCCGGCGGCACCGCCGCCGTCCCGCCTCCCCCGTACCTGCACCTGCTCGTGGTCACCGGCAGCCTCGTTCTCGACGTCGGGCCGCCCCCGGACGGTCCGCGCGCGTCGGTCGAGTTGGGGCCGGGGGACGCGGCGCGGCTGATGGATGCGAGCCGCGTCGCGATCAGCACCGAGCACGGCGCGGAACTGCTCGCATGGCGGATGCGATCCGGGCTGTCCGTCGGGTAGGCAGGTCTCATGGAACCCGCTCGCGACCTGCTCGCCGCCGCCGTCGACCTTCAGCCCGAGACCATCGCCCTGCGCCGGATGCTGCACCGACGGCCCGAGGTCGGACTGGCCCTGCCGCAGACCCAGGCCGCGATCCTCACCGCCATCAAGGGGCTGCCGCTGAAGGTCACCAGGGGCCGGCAGGCCAGTTCGGTCGTCGGCGTGCTGGAGGGCGGCCGGCCGGGCCCCACCGTGCTGCTGCGGGGCGACATGGACGCGCTGCGGATGCCGGAGGACACCGGCCTCGACTACACCTCCGAGGTGGACGGGGTCATGCATGCCTGCGGCCACGACACGCACGTCGCGATGCTGGTCAGCGCGGCCAGGATGCTCTGCGAGCGGCAGGCCGACCTGGCCGGCCGGGTCGTGTTCATGTGGCAGCCCGGCGAGGAGGGCCACGGCGGCGCGCCGATCATGCTCGACGAGGGCGTGCTGGAGGCGGCCGGCGAGCCGGTCGAGTCGGCGTACGCGCTGCACATCACCACCCAGCAGGCGTCCGGTGTGGTGGCGGTCCGGCCGGGGCCGGCGATGGCCTCGTCGGACACCGTGCACATCACCGTCACCGGCCGTGGCGGGCACGCGTCCCACCCGAGCGCCGGGCTCGACCCGATCCCGGTCGCGGCCGCGATCGTGCAGGCGATCCAGGTGATGATCACCCGCGAGGTGAGCGTGTTCGACCCGGCGGTGGTGACGATCGCCAAGATCACCGCCGGCACCACGGACAACGTGATCCCGGAGCGGGCCGTGATGCTCGGCACGATGCGGGCGCTGTCGGAGGAGACGAGGGCTGCGGTGAAGGAGAAGCTGCACCGCGTGGCCACCTCGGTTGCGGCCGGGTACGGCGCGAGCGCGGAGGTGCGGATCGACGAGGGCTACCCGGTCACGGTCAACGCCGACTCGGCCGTCGACCTGGTGCACTCGACGGCGCTGGCGCTGGTCGGCCCGGACCGCGCCCACCTGTCCAAGGACCCGATCATGGGCGCCGAGGACTTCTCGTACGTGCTGCAGCGGGTGCCGGGTGCGATGACGTGGCTGGGCGCCTGCCCGCCCGGGCTGGACCCGCAGTCCGCCCCGTCGAACCACTCCAACCGGGTCGTCTTCGACGAGGACGCGATGGCCGTCGGCGTGGCCACCCACGTCGCCACCGCCCTGGCCGCCCTCGACGGCAAACCCCCCACCACCTGACCGCTCGTCGGGCTCAGCCCGCCGGCTCCAGCGGGTTCCGCCAGCGAAGCCCGGGGAAGCGGGCGAAGCCCCGGTCGGTGCTGACCCACATGCAGTCGTGCTCGATCGCGAGCGCGGCGAGGTAGACGTCCGGCACGAGGCGCCCCTCCGCCCGTACGGGCGGTGGGGCGAGCGTGGTCAGGACGACCGCTGGCGGGATCTCAGGTGTCGCCGCCGGTGTTGCCGGCGCCGGCCGCGGACACGTCGGTGAGCTTGTACGAGTCGATCGCCTGCTGCAGGGTCTCCTGCTTGACCTCGCCGCTGGCGACGAGCCGGGACAGCACCGCGACCACGGTCGACTCGGCGTCGACGTGGAAGTAGCGCCGCAGCGCACCGCGGGTGTCCGAGCGGCCGAAGCCGTCGGTCCCGAGCGAGCTGTAGTCACCCGGCACCCAGCGGGCGATCTGGTCCGGCACCGACCGCATCCAGTCCGACACCGCCACGAACGGGCCGCCCGCCCCGGACAGCGCGGACGTCACGAACGGCACCCTGGCCGGCGTCGCCGGGTCGAGCAGCGCCGCCTCGTCGGCCGCCACCGCGTCCCGGCGCAGCTCGTTCCACGAGGTCACCGACCAGACGTCGGCCGCGACGCCCCACTGCGCGGCGAGCATCTCCTGCGCCTTGAGCGCCGCCAACACGGCCACGCCGGAGGCGAGGATCTGCGCCCGCGGCCCGTCGGTCTGCTCGGCCGCCCGGTAGCGGTAGATGCCGCGGCGGATGCCCTCCGGGTCGACGTGCTCGGGCATCGCCGGCTGCTGGTACGGCTCGTTGTAGACGGTCAGGTAGTAGAAGACGTCCTCGCCGTGCGGGTGCTCGTCGGTCGAGCCGTACATCCGGCGCAGCGCGTCCTCGACGATCACCGCGACCTCGAACGCCCAGGCCGGGTCGTACGCGATGCAGGCCGGGTTGGTGGAGGACAGCAGCAGCGAGTGCCCGTCCTGGTGCTGGAGGCCCTCGCCGTTGAGCGTGGTGCGCCCCGCGGTGGCGCCGAGCATGAAGCCCTTGCTGAGCTGGTCGCCGGCCGCCCAGATCGCGTCGCCGGTGCGCTGGAACCCGAACATCGAGTAGAAGATGTAGATCGGGATCATCGGCTGGCCGTGCGTCGCGTACGACGTGCCGGCGGCGATGAACGAGCCCATCGAGCCGGCTTCGGTGATCCCCTCGTGCAGGATCTGACCCTTGATCGCCTCCCGGTAGGACAGCAGCAGCTCCCGGTCGACCGGGTCGTACTGCTGCCCGAAGGGGCTGTAGATCTTGGCTGTCGGGAACAGCGAGTCCATCCCGAAGGTGCGGGCCTCGTCCGGGATGATCGGCACGAACCGATGGCCGATCTCCTTGTCCTTCATGAGGTCCTTGAGCAGCCGGACGAACGCCATCGTCGTCGCCACAGCCTGCTTGCCGGAGCCCTTCTTGAGGTCAGCGTAGGCCTCGGTGGCCGGCAGCTTGAGCGGCTTGGACCGGGTCACCCGGCGCGGCAGCGACCCGCCGAGCGCGGCCCGCCGCTCCCTCATGTACTGGATCTCCTCGGACTCCGGCCCCGGGTGGTAGTAGGGCGGCAGCCCGTTCTCCAGCGCCGAGTCGGGGATCTCCAGGTAGAGCCGGTCCCGCATCTCCTTGAGCTCGGCCTTGGTGAGCTTCTTCATCTGATGGGTCGCGTTGCGGCCCTCGAAGTCCTTGCCGAGCGTCCAGCCCTTGATCGTGTGGGCGAGGATCACGGTCGGCTGGCCGGCATGCTCGGTCGCCGCCTTGAACGCCGCGTATACCTTGCGGTAGTCGTGGCCGCCGCGCGGCAGGTTGCGCAGCTGGTCGTCGGACAGGTGCTCGACCATCTTGCGCAGCCGCGGGTCGGACCCGAAGAAGTCCTCGCGGATGAACGACCCAGGGGAGGTCGAGTACGTCTGGAACTGGCCGTCCGGCGTGGTGTTCATCTTGTTCACCAGCACGCCGTCGACGTCGCGGGCGAGCAGTTCGTCCCACTCGCGGCCCCAGACCACCTTGATCACGTTCCAGCCGGCGCCGCGGAAGTAGGACTCCAGCTCCTGGATGATCTTGCCGTTGCCGCGGACCGGGCCGTCGAGGCGCTGCAGGTTGCAGTTCACCACGAAGATCAGGTTGTCCAGCTCCTCGCGGGCGGCCACGCCGATCGCGCCGAGCGACTCCGGCTCGTCCATCTCGCCGTCGCCGAGGAACGCCCACACCCGCGAGTTGCTGGTGTCCTCGATCTCGCGGTTGAGCAGGTAGCGGTTGAACCGGGCCTGGTAGATCGCGTGCAGCGGGCCGAGGCCCATGCTCACGGTGGGGAACTCCCAGAACTCCGGCATCAGCCGTGGGTGCGGGTAGGACGGGAGGCCGCCGCCGGCGTGCGAGAGCTCCTGCCGGAACCCGTCCAGCTGCTGCTCGCTCAGCCGGCCCTCCAGGAACGCCCGCGCGTAGATGCCCGGCGAGCCGTGACCCTGGAAGAACACCTGGTCACCGGACTGGCCGTGGTCCTTGCCCCGGAAGAAGTGGTTGAAGCCCACCTCGTACAGCGAGGCCATCGAGGCATACGTGGCGATGTGGCCGCCGACGCCGAGCTCGGGGCGGTTGGCCCGGGAGACCATGATCGCCGCGTTCCACCGGACGTACGCCCGGATGCGGCGCTCGATGTATTCGTCGCCGGGGAACCAGGGCTCGCGCTCCGGCGGGATCGTGTTGATGTAGTCGGTGCTGCGCAGCGCCGGCACGCCGACCTGGCGCTCGCGTGCCCGCTCGAGCAGCTTGAGCATGAGGTAGCGGGCGCGGCCGCGGCCGGCCATGCTGATCACCGAATCCAGGGACTCCAGCCACTCCCTGGTCTCCTCGGGGTCGAGGTCGGGGAGCTGGCTGGGCAGGCCATCGGTAATGACGCTGAAACGGTCACTGGTCACGGTCCCATTGTCCATCCATTCCGCCCGGTAGCCGAGCCGGGTGCGCCGGACGTCGGAGTTCTGGCCGTTCAACGGCACGGGGTAGTTTGGCGCGCATGCGCCTGACCCGCCTGCCGGCCGCGCTGATCTCCGCCCTGCTGCTGGCCGGCATCGCATCGTGCGCGACCACCGTCCAGGGCTCCGGCACGATCGCCCCGGACGTGGTCACCGGCGGGCCGACGCCGGACGGTTCGGCTGACCCCGGCGCCCCGTCCGACCCGGGCGAATCCGGCACGCCGACGCCCACGCCGTCCTCGACGGCGAACGCCGTCCAGGTCAGAGAGCGGGCGCTGTGCGTGCTGGAGCGGGCCGCCATCACCGGGATCAACACCAGCTTCAACAAGTCGAAGCAGCGCAGCCAGCAGGTCCAGATCCTCAAGCAGGGAGCGGCGACGATCAACGGCCAGCTGGCCCGGTCCGGGCTGCCGGCCGACGACACGATCCTGCGCGCCGGCAAGGCCGTGCAGACCCAGCTGGCCAGCCTCTTCGCGGCGGCCAGCGCAGGCAAATCGCCGAGCACGAAGCCGTACAACGACGCGACCGGAAAGTTCCAGCAGGCCTGCAACTCGATCCCCTGAGCGGTAGGTTCAGGCCGCTGTGGCGCAGCGGTGCCGCGACACGACGCCCGTTACGACTGGCGTACTTGCGCGGGGACCTGGGAATGTGTGGACTACCGGGCACACAGACCGTGGTGACCGCTGAACCGAACGGGAGGACCGAGGGGTGAGCACGACCGTGGACCAGGCAGGAGGGCGCGGCCTGGCCGAGCGGCTGGGGATCGAGCCGGGCATGGTCGTGCAGGAGCGCGGCTGGGACGAAGACACCGACGAGGAGCTGCGCCAGGCGGTGTCCCAGCGGGCCGGCGGCGAGATGGTCGACGAGGACGCCGACGACGTCGTCGACGTGGTGCTGCTGTGGTGGCGCGACGACGACGGCGACCTGGTCGACACGCTGGTCGACGCGCTGCACCCGCTCGCCGACAGCGGCGTGATCTGGCTGCTCACCCCGAAGTCGGGGCGGGACGGGCACGTGCCGCCGTCCGACATCAACGAGGCCGCGCCGACCGCCGGCCTGTCGCAGACCTCGAGCATCAGCGCCGCCCGCGACTGGGCCGGCGCGCGCCTGGTGACGCCCAAGTCCAACCGCTCCAAGCGCTGAGCGGGAGCGGCGCCGGCCGTCGGGTTGCCCGTACGCCTGGCGTCGGCGCCCGTCGACGGCCGACCGCGGCGGGGCGGCGTCCGGGTCCAGGCGCCGGCCGGGGTGCCCGTGCGTCTGGCGTCGGCGCTCGTCGGACGGCCGACTGCCGCGGGTGGCGTCCGGGTCGCGCAGAGGGCGGCCGGCGTGAGTGTCCGCGCCGCAGGCGGCGAGTCGCGTCAGCGACCGAGGCGCAGGAGGCGGCCGGCGCCGGCGACCCAGCGTGCTGCCGCTCTGAGCGCCGGGCCGCCGGGCAGTCCTGGCACCTCATCGACGATCGGTGCGAGGCGCACGATGTCGGCGAGCCCATGCACCCGCATCGTGCGAGACGCCAGCAACGCCGGCACGGCACGCCGCCCTGCCGACGTGTCGAGCAGGACGGCAGCGTCACCCTCGACCGCCGCGCCCGGCGGCCGTTCCCGTACGGCGGTGGTGACCCATCCGTCGCGCTCGGTCCGGACCTGCCAGCCCGACCGGCCCGTCCACGCCGTGAGCGCCGAGCGCAACCCGCGCCGGTGCGCGAACACGCCGGTCACGTCGACCAGCGCGGCCAGCCCCGCGTCGAGCAGCCCGTCGTCCGGCCGTACGCCGAGGTCGAGCGTGTGCACCGCCAGCTCGTAGCCGCTGGCGTTGACGACGGTGAGCAGCGGCAGCACGCCGACCGAGGACATGACGGGCGTGAGCCCGAGCGCCGAAGGACCGTCGGCCGCGTCCGGTGCGGCGAACCACTCCGCCATCCGGTCCCGGCACCGCCGTACCGCCGCCAGCACGTCGGCGTTGGGCACGTCCCGGTGCGCCGCGACGACCTCCGCGTTGATCGCGTCCACGTCGTACGGTGGCGCGACCGTGCCGGACCGTGCCTCGGCCAGCAGCGTGTCCAGGGTCGTGACACCGGCCCAGTCGCCGACGTGGACCAGCACGTCGTGCCCGCTCCAGCCGGGCAGCCGGGACGGCCGATCCAGGTCCACGTCCGCGGCCGCTGCGAGGAATCCGTCCCACGACGCGAGGACCCGGTCACGCTGCTCGCCCAGCGGCAGGCTGGCCAGACCGGCCCGACCGGGGCGTGACATGCTGCCCATGGTGCCGGACATCCCGGCATGATCCGGCGAGGAGGACACCCCTATGGCGGTCGAGGTCGGCCAGGAGGCCCCCGACTTCACCCTTCGCGACCAGAACCGCGAGGAGGTGACGCTGAGCTCGTACCGCGGGAAGAAGAGCGTGCTGCTCGTCTTCTTCCCGTTCGCGTTCAGCGGCATCTGCACGAGCGAGCTGTGCCAGGTCCGCGACGAGCTGCCGCGCTTCGAGGACGAGGACGTGCAGGTGATTGGCATCAGCGTCGACCACCCGTTCGCGCTGAAGAGCTGGGCGGCGCAGGAGGGCTACCTGTTCCCGCTGGTGTCGGACTTCTGGCCGCACGGCGAGGTCGCCAAGCGGTACGGGGTGTTCAACGACGTGGCCGGCATGGCCAACCGCGGCACGTTCCTCATCGACAAGTCGGGCAAGGTCGTGTTCGTCGAGGTGAACCAACCGGGGGAGAAGCGCGACCAATCGGTGTGGCACTCGGCGATGGCGGACCTGCCCGCCTAGGCGGTCGGCGCGGTCGGCGCGGTCGGCGCGGTCGGCGCGGTCGGCGCGGTCGGCGCGCTGGGTGCCGGCGCCGGAGCGGGCTCGGGCGGCCTCGGCCCGGGCTCGCGGCGTCGGGCCCGCCGGTCGAGCAGCAGCAGCACCACGGGCCCGGCCAGCGCGAACGCGCTGAACAGGAACCACTGCACCACGTACGCCAGGTGCTGGGCGACGTACGCGCCGCCGGCCGGGTTGGTCAGGTCCGGCGGTGGCAGCGCGACCAGGCCCTGCTGCGCCGGGGTCGAGGAGATCAGCTCGACGTACGCCGGGTAGGCCTGGACGCCGTCCCGCGCGGCCAGCTCGGGGACGTCGATGCGCTCGATCTGCCGGGCGGGCAGGCCGGTGCCGAGCCCGCCGTCCTCGCTGGGCAGCACCCGGACCGTCAGCTGCACCTGTCCGGCCGGTGGATCCGGCACGTTCGGCGTCAGCGTCGCCGCCCCGGTGACCGGCACGAAGCCGCGGTCGACGTACAGCGTGCGTCCCGACGTCGTCTGAAGCGGCGTGAGCACCAGGAAACCTGGCGTGTCGTTCACCTGCCGCTGCCGCACGAGCAGCTGCCGCGCCCCGTCGTACCGGCCGGTTGCGGTGACGGTACGGAACCGGATCGTGTCGTCCACGGGCCGGCCCGGGGCGAGGACCTCGTCCAGCGGCGCCACCGGCTGCCGCGCCGCCGCCCGCAGCTCGTCGTCCGCGGTCTTCTTCTGCCCGAACCGGTGCCACTGCCACACGCCCGCCGCGCCGCAGGCACCACCGAGCACCAGCCCCAGCAGGATCAGGGCCGCCACCCGCGCCACCCGCGGCCGTCGCGTGCTCACCCGCTGACCCTACGACCAGCCACGTCCGCCGCGCCCGCCCGGTACCCTCCCATTCGCCCGTACCGAGCGGGCGCGTAGCTCAGTGGAAGAGCACCCGCCTTACAAGCGGGGGGTCGCTGGTTCGAACCCAGCCGCGCCCACACCTTCTGACCAGCACACCAACGGTCCGGCCCGCCGGTCGAGACGCTGTCAAGGCGACGTCGTGA